>JBGTMR010000236.1:0-21536 GCA_041743485.1 Pyrinomonadaceae bacterium | reverse complement strand
TATAACCCCAGACACCAAGCATTCATCGTTTAAGGCTAGGACTACCGGGGTATCTAATCCCGTTCGCTCCCCTAGCTTTCGCGCCTCAGCGTCAGTGTCAGCCCAGCAACCCGCCTTCGCCGCAGGTGTTCCTCTCGATATCTACGCATTTCACCGCTACACCGAGAATTCCAGTTGCCCCTTCTGCACTCTAGCTCGACAGTATCAGTTGACCGTTTGAAGTTAAGCTTCAAGATTTCACAACTGACTTGTCATGCCGCCTACGCGCCCTTTACGCCCAGTAAATCCGAACAACGCTTGCTCCCCTCGTATTACCGCGGCTGCTGGCACGAAGTTAGCCGGAGCTTACAAATAGTACCGTCATCGTTTGAACTATTTATTCAAACTTATTCTTCCCATTTTTACGAAGTTTACACACCGAAATGCTTCATCCTTCACGCGGCGTTGCTGGGTCAGGCTTTCGCCCATTGCCCAAAATTCCCGACTGCTGCCTCCCGTAGGAGTCTGACCCGTATGTCAGTGTCAGTGTGACCGACCACCCTCTCAGGTCGGTTACGGATCGCAGGCTTGGTAAGCCATTACCTTACCAACTACCTAATCCGCCGCGGGCTTCTCTTCAGGCGCGAGGTCTTGCGATCCCCCGCTTTAACAGCGGCTCGATGTCGAGCTGTTGCATCATGCGGTATTAACAACCGTTTCCGGTTGGTATTCCCCACCTTAAGGCAAATTACCCACGTGTTACTCACCCGTGCGCCACTTTACTCATTCCCGAAGGAACTTTCACGTTCGACTTGCATGTCTGAGGCACGCCGCCAGCGTTGATTCTGAGCCAGGATCAAACTCTCGTTATAATCTCTGGTATAACATCATCCTACTTACTGGTATATTCAGTATCCAAATGATGACTCTTTTTAGAGTTTTGGTTTCTCGACTGCCAAAAAAAGCAATCGAAAGACTCTTCAAAGGTCTTCGACGGACACGCTTAAACTATCTAGTTTTCAAAGATCGAACTTCGTTCGCTGACCACTCTGTTTGCTTTCCCCGTGACCAAACGAACGCACATAATACTTTTAGGTCTATCCGTTGTCAAGTCCTCTGTCGATATTTTTTTACTTTTTTACAACCGCGCTCACTTCACCTGCGATACTTTGAGAATTCCCCGCGAATCGCGCGAGATTTTGTATTGCAAGTTTTGCATCTCACCGTTGTCGTTGGTCGCCACGACGAAAACTTTATCGCTGCCCGTCCCCTCAACGCGCAGAGGCAGCACGCCTTTAATGTCGCCGCCTCTGTATGCGGTGTAATGCTCTTGACGTTCGCGGTCATAGCCAAGCACATATACACGGTCAAAATCGGTGTCGGCATCTTTGTTGGTACTACTTTTCTCTAATATCACCCAACTGCCGGGACGTGCATCCTTATCTTCATTATCGTCGTTTCCGGCGGCTTCGTTATTCCAATCGTCAATCCTGTGCCATGCGACGAACTCGCGTCCCGTGCGATAGAAAATCACATCGCTCGGCACGGTCAACTCAACCTGTTTGCCGTATAACCAACCGGCGGGAGCGGGCGACACAGTGCGCGGCAATCGCACTAAGTACCAAGTATCGTACTCTTCCGGCGGCGGGGCATCTTCTTGACGTTGACGCCTGTTGTTGCCGCGCTGCGGTGCGGACTTCGGTGCGTCGTCGGTATCCTTTTCTTCTTCGGCTTTCGGCTTCGGGATGCGCTTCCACGAAATGATGTCGAGGCGCGTACCGCTTTCGAGTTTGAACAAAATCCCGGCATCATCGCTGATGTCCGGTGTCAATCTTAGGTTCGTATTGGCGCGCAGTTGCCCTGTCGCCTGTGTTAGGACGTTGCGATTTTCTTCGCTCAATTGCCGCGAACGGTCAACGATTTCCTGTGCCAACACGTTGCGGGCTTCAATCCAACCTTCCGTCGAATCCTTATCACTCGCACGCACGCGCAACCATCGTTCGCGCGCCTCGTCCGGCGATTCGTATTCATCAAGAATCTCCAGCGAGTCGCCGCGCACGACTTCCAATAAATCGGCGGCGGCTACTGCTGTCGAACTGCGAATCTGCGCCCGCCGCGCGATGACGACTCCGTGCTTTTCTTCCGCGATAATGTCACTGCAACTCGTGAAAACGCACGCCGTCAAAAGCATGAGCGCGACGCTTAAATTCAAATGAATAAGACGCATAAGTTTCTATTAAAACTTTCTTAATGATTAAGTTCGGTGAAGCGGAAATCGCATACACCATCACATAAATACCGCACGCCATCGCGCGTTTAAGTGATGCTAACGCATACCGATTCGCTGCAACAATCGTCGCTGCTTTTTTGAAAGTTGCGGATTGACGCTTAACCGCACACTTGCCCCCGACGAGGCGACTTGTAACCCGAACTTGGCAAACTCAAGTTTGAGGTCAGAAGTCGCCGCCGTGATAAAGCGACGACTGAACTCACTCGATTGATACATTTCATCAAGCACAGCGACGACGGCGCGGTTGGCTTCCACCGGCGGCTTGCTCAAATCGTGTCTTTGCGCGAGTGCGCGAAAGACATCATCAAGCCCGCGCTTATTGTTTGATTGCCAACCGACTTCCAAATCATACAAACACGCGACGACCATCGCCTTACTATAAACCAGCGCGGCGGCATCAGCGTCGCGCCACCGCGCAGAAGAAGCCGCGACGAGCGAGTCTTTAACTGAACGCCGCGCTTCCGCCGCTTCGTAAATCGTGACGGCACGCGCGACGGCGTTCAAGTAATCCTGAAAATTCAGCGTCCCCGTTTCCACACCCGCACGCAACGCGCGATACAACGTAAAGCCTTCATAAAACCATGCGTAATCGCCTTGCAAGTTCAGATTATTCGGCAGCCATAGATGAAAAGTTTCATGCGCCAACACGTTTTCGAGTTGCGTCAACCCTGCGGCACGCGAACCCTGTCGCCCCATCATCAACAAGATGCTTGTCCCGCGCGTCTCCGCACTCCAACGCTGTGAGGTTGCGCTTTGCGCGAACGGCATCAACATCAACGCCGCGCGTTCACCGGGTAAATCGCCCGTCACACCGCGATGCCCGTCAATCACGGCTTTGACCGCCCGCGTCACATCGCGGTCGTCAAACGCCCATTCGCCGTCAACAATGCAGAGGATGTTCCCATTCGCCGCCGCCTGATTTTCGACGCGCAGATTCGCGCCGACCGCAAACACCGCGTCTTCCACTTCCCTTCTGTTCCGACCGTGAAACTCACGCCCTTCATCCACTTCATTCGCAACGATTCGAGTCTTAAAACTCGACGAATAAATCTTCCACCCTTGCGGCAACTCGAACTCAACACGCGCATTTTCCAATCCTTGCGGCAGCACATCGTTCAACATCAGAACGCCGCGCGCCCCGTCAATCCACGAAACATGCGCCGCGTCGCTCATCACTCGCGGCGACGACAAACGCACACGATACGCAATCCGATTCGCCGCCGTCAGGGTTTCATACCGACCCGACGCAATTTTGCGAGACTCCGCCCGCCCGCCCGCCGCCGTAGAAAACTCCATGCCCTCAATCCGTTCATCAAGCTTCGTGACTCCGGCATACTCATTCACAAAAACCCACTTCTGATTTGCCGTCTCGACCTCGCCCCGCACTTCGACATGCGGCGCGTCTCCCCCCACAACCTTCAATGTGAAACTCGTTTCAGCCGCGCGAGATTGCGCGACATACGCCGCGCACACGAGCAACAAACAAACGATGCTTTGACGAAACTTATGAAAGCGAAACTTACAAGCCATCTTGAATCAACTTTTTACGATTGGTTTTTATACCCGAAAGGGTCGCCAACTTTATCACAATGCTTTGCCTCTCTCCCGCTTGCCGCAATACTTCACCATAAAGCATCTTCACAACACCTTCATCCTTCGCGCACTCCGCGTTGACACCTGATTTTGCAACTCGTTAAAATGCGCCCGTTGAATTTACGCGGCTATTAAACCCTGTTCACCTTGTCGCGTCGTTTCCCGTTTGTCTCACTTTCAAAAAGGAATCCCCGTGAGTCTCGTTAAAATCATCGTCATCACCCTCGTCATAATTCTAAGCCTAGTGCTGTTCGGACGCTTCCTGTTCTAAACACCCTTGCGCCATTCAACTAACGGCGGCACATCTCGACACCGCGCACACCGACCCCGCGCGTCGTCCCGCACACTCGCGTTTCCCGTCGCCCATCTTTTCATAAAACTTCTGTGTCTCTGTGTGCTGTGTCTCACGCCGCTTTGCTCCATCGTTTCCGCGCAAACGGTTGATGATGATGATGTCATCGCTTTCCGCACCGACCTGATCACCGTTCCCGTCACCGTCACCGACCGCCGCCGTCGCTTCATCAACACACTCACGCCGAACGATTTCATCTTAACCGACGATGATCAAAGTGTTCCCGTCGCCTCGCTTTCCATCGGCACATCTCAACTCGCACTCGCTTTTCTGCTCGACACTTCCGGCAGCACACGGGAAATCATCGCCCGCCAACAGGCTGCCGCCCTCGCCCTCGCGCGCCACTTTAATCAAGCCTCGCGCGTCGCCGTACTTGGCTTCGACACAAGCACGCGCCTCATCGTCCCCTTCACCACCGACCTCACCCGCGCGCAAAACGCTTTCAGCTTGTCCGTCCTCAACTCACAAACCGATGCCCGCACCGCTATCTTCGACGCCGCAAATTCAACCGTCAATCTCTACTCAAACCTGCCCAACACACAGGGCGAACGCCGCATCATCGTCCTCATCAGCGACGGACTCGACACCGCCAGCACTACGCTCCCCACCGCCGTTATCAACCGCGCCAACGCGCTCGGCATTTCTTTTTACGTCATACACATTCCGCTTTACGCCCCGCGCGACGGTCGCCTTAAACCGCGTCCTTTTGCGCGCGGCTTTCGTGACTTGGCTGAACGCACGGGCGGCAAACTCTTTCAACTCGGTGACGCGCGCACCGCGCTCAACCCGCGCACCGACAATGACATGACGCCGATTTTCGACCGCATCGCCGCCGACTTGATGAATCAATACATCCTCGCGTTCTACCCGCAAGCCAACAAAACCACCAACACGCCGCACCGCATCAATGTTCGATTGACGAAGCCCGCCGCCGATAAACTTCGCCTCCGCCTTCTTCGTCAGTCATACACTTTGCCGCGTACAACAACATCATCATCATCTCCATAATTTCAAAATCATTCACAAACTTTTATATGACACCGCACACCGCACACCGCACGATTCGCCGCGCCCTCTTGAGCGTCTCCGACAAAACCGGAATCATCGAACTCGCCCAAGCACTTCACAACTTAAACATCGAACTCATCAGCACCGGCGGCACGGCGACAGCCATCCGACAGGCGAACATCCCCGTTCAAGACGTTTCCGATGTCACGGGTTTTCCCGAAATGATGAACGGGCGCGTTAAAACTCTGCACCCCAAAATTCACGGCGCACTGCTCGCCGTCCGTGATAACGACGCGCACACGAACGCCGCCACCGAACACGGCATCAATCCGATTGATTTGCTCGTCGTCAATCTCTACCCGTTCGCACAGACAATCAATCAACCCAATGTCACACTCGAAGAAGCCATCGAAAACATAGACATCGGCGGACCCGCGATGATTCGCTCCGCCGCCAAAAACTTCCGCGATGTCGCCGTCATCACTTCGCCCGAAACTTACCCGTCAATCATCGAAGAACTCGAAACCAACCGCGCCGCACTCTCACACGAAACTCGTTTCAAACTCGCTCATCGAGCCTTCGCCCACACATCGGAATACGACTCCAAAATCAAAGATTATTTAGCCGCACAACTTGCGACCGCATCAATCACCGAACCAAGCCGCGAGAAATTTCAAATCTCGAATTTCAAATCTGAAATTGAAAATCTTAAAACTCTCGACTTCAATCTTCACCAAAAATCCACGCTTCGTTACGGCGAAAACCCGCACCAGCAAGCCGCGCTCTACATCGAACACAACGCACGCGACGGCATCGCCAACGCCGCAGTCCTGCACGGCAAAGAGATGTCGTACAACAACTATCTCGACGCCGACGCCGCGTGGAATCTCGTGTGTGACTTCACCGGCAACGCCTGCGCCATCATCAAACACACCAACCCGTCGGGCGCGTCGCTGCACGAAAACCAAGAACAGGCATACCGCCGCGCACTCGCCTGTGATCCAGTTTCCGCCTTTGGCGGCATCGTCGCTTTCAATCGAACACTCGATGAACCAACCGCCAAAGCCGTAGCTGAAATCTTCACCGAAGTCATCCTCGCCCCCGACTTCACCGATGCTGCCCTCGAAATCTTAAAGACCAAGAAAAACCTTCGCGTCCTCAAAGTTCACCTTTCATCATTTTCATCTGACGCTGCCTGTCCCGATTTACAGCTTCGTCAAATCTCCGGCGGCTATCTCTTACAAACTCCCGACGCGCACATGCTCGAAACATCGCAACTCAAAATCGTCACCGCCCGCCAACCTTCCGAAACGGAAATCCGCGACCTCCATTTCGCGTGGACAATCTGCAAACACACCAAATCAAACGCCATCGTCTATGCGAGTGATTTACAAACCGTCGGCGTCGGCGCAGGTCAGATGTCGCGCGTTGATTCCGTCCGCTTGGGAGCCGAACGCGCCGTGCTTGAAGTGAAAAACACCGTCCTCGCCTCCGATGCCTTCTTCCCTTTCAGAGACGGCATAGATCAAGCCGCGCGTCACGGCATCACCGCCGTCATCCAACCCGGCGGCAGCGTCCGCGACGATGAAGTCATCGCCGCCTGTAATGAACACAACATCGCCATGCTCTTCACCGGCATACGTCATTTCAAACACTAAAAACTTCAAGACTCACTTATAACATTCGAGTACAATACCGGAACTATGCCGACTGTCTTGATACAAGGCGCGTATCGTTTCTACTTTTACAGCCACGAACCGAACGAACCCGCTCATGTCCACGTTGACCGTGACAATATATCGGCTAAGTTTTGGATTAATCCCGTAACTCTGGCGCGCAACTTCGGTTATAGCGCGCACGAACTAAAACGCATTGAGCGGATAACCATCGAACATCAATTTGAACTTTTGGAGAAATGGAATGGGCATTTTGGCATTAGCGGCTGATGAACGAGTCGCAGAAGTTGACATCAATGACGACACCTTGAGCGTGCGCCTTATGGACGGACGCACCATCAGCGCGCCGTTAGTCTGGTTTCCGCGCCTCTCACACGCGACGCCGGAACAACGAAATAACTGGCGCATCATCGGCGGCGGCTACGGCATTCGTTGGGAAGACGTTGACGAAGATATAAGCACCGAAGGCTTACTGCGCGGCGCACCTGCTCCGCGTCAACCTATTGCGAAAGCATCATAAGAGTTCATAACAAGAAATGGAGATTACAAATGAATATTTCCCGCCCTCAACCTCTTAAAAAGATGAAAGTTGATGTTAAAGATTTGAACATCAGCTCAATGCAAATCAAGGAGAAAGGAATTGAGCTTGCCGTCTATAACGACAAAGAATTTTTAGGTGATTTGGTAATTAGAAATACAGGCATCATCTGGTGTAAAGGCAAAACTACTCCTCAAAACGGCGAGTTCTTGAATTGGGAAAAGTTCATTAAATTTATGCAAAGCCCCGCGAAAAATAATCTTCTTAAAACCATATAGCACAACACATCGTCGCCTCGTTTCTCTTGAGTCTCATGCCTTTCTAAACTTCTGGAGTAAGTATGACAACAACAACAAGTACAAATTGGACTGCCTTCAACAAAAACGCCCTTGATTTACGGCACCAAAAAGCTGAAGAACGAAAGATAGGTAGAAATCAAACAAAGTCTGGAGATTCTACTTCTCACCCATTGATATGCTCGAAGTGTGGAGAAGCAATCAACGCAAAGAAGAGGCGATGTTCTGGAGGCATCGTAAAGTTAAAGACGAGTTACACATTATCGAAGTTGCTTCCCGAAATTATTTTCATCTTGGCGTCTAATCAAGGGGCGAAGGCAAAAAGGTTGGACTCAACTATCTCGCCAGAAGTAGCTCGTAAAATTCGCCTTCACTTCAAAAATTTGATTACGAAGTCAGTGGGTTAAGCGGGTTTTTAGTTCAAGGAAAGGTTTTACTCAACTCATGCAATCAATCAACGATAACACCGCGCAAACAACGCGCTGCCGCTACTGCGGTCAACTCAACCAAGTCCGCGAAGCAAGCACCATTACCGACAACGGCGTGCAGGAAGCGAAATGCGGACGCTGCCGTTTGCCGCTCTCGACGAAGGCGCACAAGAAATTTGCCGAACTCAATAAGCACGATTATGTGCATCCGGCGGACAGTCGCGCCCTCGCCGCGCTGCGTGCGATTCCCGGCATTGATACCGCGCTCAAGAAACTCTTGTCGGTCACGGGTGAATCCGCGATTCGCGTGATTTTTACCGCTTCGGCGGTTCGCGTCACGCCACATCAATGCCCGGACATTTACGCCAAAGCCCAAATCGCGTGTACCACGCTCGGCGTTGATATGCCGGACTTATACATCCAACAAAACCCCGTCGTGAACGCCTTCACGGGCGGCGTCGAACGTCCCGTGCTGGTCTTGCACACGGGACTTCTCGAACGTCTCTCCGATGAAGAATCCCTGATGGTCATCGCCCACGAAATCGGACACATTCACGCCGAACACGTTCTTTACTTAACCGCCGCGCGCCTCATCGAAGCCTTAGCAAACGCCGCCATCGCCGCTTCGCCGATTACCGCCGTCGTGCAATCAATCTTGACCGGCACGATGCGTTCGGCACTTCTCGCGTGGGCGCGTCGCGCCGAACTCTCATGCGACCGCGCCGCGCTTCTCGTCACACAAGACCCGGATGTCATCTGCCGCACGATGATGAAACTCTGCGGCGGCACGTTCGCGTCGAAGATGAACTACGACGAATTTCTCAAACAGGCACGCGACTTTCAAAAGAATTACGACCAGAAAGCACTCGATAGATTCTGGGCGGACATCATCTCATCCGGTCTCACGCACCCCTTCCCCGTCTGGCGCGTCAGCGAGATTTTGAAGTGGCACGAAAGCGGCGAATACGACAAACTTATGGTCGGTGAGACAGCAAAAGCGGCGGCTTAAATTATTTGTGTTAATTTGAATTCACTAAGGAGAAAACGAAAATGAGTGCCGACCAATGGGCGGAAATGCAAAATTACATGGGCGCGATGATTCGTGAAATCGGCGAGTTTCGGGCTGAAGCGCGTAATCAACAAGAAGAAACTCGCGCCGAAGTGCGCGAACTTCGCACGCAAGTTGACGCGACACAGGCGGAAGTGCGTGAGTTAAGCAAGAAGGTTGACGCGACACAGGCGGAAGTGCGTGAGTTGAGCAAGAGAGTTGACGCGACACAGGCGGGCGTTGTTGAGATGCAGACTAATTTGTTGGAAGTTCGCACCGAAATCCACATCATCGCTTCACGCCTTGACCGCTTTGAAGCACGCACGCTAGACCGCTTCGCTATGCAGGATATAGCAGAACGGGTGGCGGTGCTGGAAAGTAAATAATTCTCCTTAACTTATCACAAGCTAAAAACATTCATGAACAATTTGCTTGAAGACAAACGCGGCATCATCTTCGGTGTCGCCAACAAACGTTCCATCGCGTGGGCGACCGCGAAATCTCTGCACGATGCGGGAGCGCGTCTCGCCTTCAATTATCAGGGCGAACGATTGCGCGAAAACGTCGAGACGCTCGCCAAAGATTTTGAAAACTCGCTCGTCATACAGTGCGACGTAACCAATCCTGATGAAGTCGCGGGGTTATTCGCGCAGGTCGAACGTGACTTCGGGCGTCTGGATTTCTTAATTCACAGCGTCGCGTTCGCCCCGAAAGAAGCACTCGAAGGCGGCTACGCGCAAACTTCGCGTGATGCCTTCGTGACCGCACTCGAAATCAGCGCGCATTCATTTACCGAACTCGCGCGCCACGCCGCACCCTTGATGACCGACGGCGGAAGCATGGTGACGATGACTTATTACGGTGCGGAAAAAGTCGTCGCTAATTACAACGTCATGGGCGTCGCCAAAGCCGCACTCGAAGCCGGTACAAGATATTTGGCTGCCGATTTAGGAGCGCAAAACATTCGCGTCAATGCTATCAGCGCGGGACCTATTCAAACTCTCGCGGCGCGGGGTGTCGCCAACTTTTCGACGATGCTCAAAAGCGTTGCCGAACGCGCTCCTTTGAAGCGAAACGTCGAACCGCGCGAGGTCGGCGATACGGCGTTGTTTCTTTGTTCCCCGCTTTCATCCGGCATCACGGGCGAGATTATTCACGTTGATTGCGGCTTCAACATCATGGCGTTTTGAGGTTAAGGATAAGTGGCTGAAATTACCGACAAGAAACATCCTTCGGAAGAACCGACGCAGGATGAGCAACTATTAAAGAGTCCGAAGCGCGACGATTTTACACGCACCGATACATGGCGCGTGTTCCGCATCATGGGCGAATTTGTCGAAGGCTTTGACGAACTCGCGGCGACGACGCGCGGCGTTTCCGTGTTCGGTTCGGCGCGCACCTTGCCCGACAATCTTTACTACAAAGCGGCGCAGGAAACCGCCGCGCTACTGGCAAACGCGGGTTACGCGGTGATAACGGGCGGCGGACCCGGCATCATGGAAGCCGCGAATCGCGGAGCGTTTGAAGCGAAAGGCGTGAGCATCGGATGCAACATCGAATTGCCTTTCGAGCAAGACCCGAATCCGTATCAAACGCGCACGCTGGTCTTTCGTTATTTCTTCGTTCGCAAAACGATGTTCGTCAAATACTCTACGGCGTTCGTGATTTTTCCCGGCGGCTTCGGAACTCTCGACGAACTGTTTGAAGCCTTGACGTTAATTCAGACTAAAAAGATAAAGAACTTTCCGGTCGTGCTGTTCGGTTCTGATTACTGGCGCGGGATGCTTGATTGGATTAAGGAAACAATGCTCGCAGAGGGAAACATTAGCGAAGCCGATTTGAAATTGCTTCACCTCACGGATTCGCCCGCCGAAGTCGTCGAGATAGTCAACGCCCGACGAAATTCTTTGCATGTCGTGGATACAACGGTGGCGAATGATTTGTGAGTGGTCAGTGGTCAGTGGTCAGTGGTCAGTGGTCAGTGGTCAGTGGTCAGTGGTCAGTGGTCAGTGGTCAGTGAAGCATGGGTTTTATGATTGAGATGTCAAGCACAAACTTGAACGTCAATGAGCGCGGTCTTTGTTTTAACTGATGCCGACCACTGACCACTGACTACTGACCACTGAATTAGGGTTCATAGATAAAACAGACTGAGGCGCGGCACGCGGTACGCTTCGCGGACGCGCTTCTGTACAAGGTTGGCGTGCGTCGCACGATAGGTTTCCGTCTCCATGCGGGCTTTGTAAGGGGCGAGTTGGGCGGCGACTTCGCGTTCGTGCGCGAGACGTTCATCGGATTTCAAATCGGCTTGCAAGCCTTCGTCAAGCAAGTTTTCGAGTTCCGTCAACGCGCTCTCTAAACGCTCGGCACTCGATGCCGTGTGGTGCTTCGCGGCGTTCCAACTCGTCTCGATTTCCGATAAACGTGTGACGGCGCGGTGCAGGGTTTCGGTGTACACGACGCTTGAGCCGTCCGCTTCCTTGCTTAAATTTTCGAGTGCCGCACGCGCTTCGCCGAGATGTCGGCTAATCGTCGTCGCCGGAAACGGAAGATGTCCGTCACTCGCTTTATCGTTTGCGGCACTGGATTCATGAGCCGCTTCCGGCGTCGTTTCATCCTTTGAGATCGCTTCATCGTTATCCTTCGCGTGGGCTTTCCCGACTTGGCTTTCGAGCCATTCGGCGAATTGAACTTCGACTTCTTCCTGACAGTAAAGCAGCGTCTTGACGGAGCGTTTGCGTGCCGACTTTTCGTGCGAATCGAACGAGTGCGCGATGCCGCTCAAGACGATGTGAAGCGGAATGCCGCGCGTCTTCCAAGCTTCAATCAGCGACCAATCAATCGGACTCAACAGTAAAGTCTTGCCGCGCCGCCGTATAAAAGCTTCTTCGATTTCGGTGAAATAATTGAAGTAATTCATTGAGGGGTAATGATGAGTGATGAATGATGAATGATGAGTTAAAGACAAGTTTTCCACTCATCATTCATCACTCATCACTCATCACTACTTTTCCGTGTATCAGCCGCATTCCGTCCAGCGTCAAAGTGTCGTCAACCGTTTCGATGAGTTCCGAGCCGGAGGCGATGAGCGGGGCGTGTCCGCCGGTGGCGACGACATGCGGGCGCGTTCCGTCTTCGGTTAGTTCGTCAATCATGCGGCGCAATATGCCGTCAACGGCGAGGGCGAAACCATAGAACAGACCCGATTGCATCGCGGCGACGGTTGAAGTTCCGATGGTCTTGGCGGGACGTTTTATCTCGACACGCGGCAGACGCGCGGCACGCTCAAACAGTGCTTCGCTTGAGATACCGATGCCGGGTGTGATGACGCCGCCGCGATAACTCCCGTCCTTGTCAATCGCGTTGTAAGTCGTCGCTGTGCCGAAGTCAACGACGATGCACGGCGCGCCGTATTTCTCCCGCGCGGCGACGGCATCCACGATGCGGTCAGCCCCGACATCCGACGGCGGGTTGTACAAAATCTTCATGCCGAGTTCGAGCGTGTGGTCAATAAAGAGCGGCGTGCGATTGAAATAAACTTCCGCCATGCGCCGCAAAGTGAAGTTGAGCGGCGGCACGACCGATGCGATGCAGACATGCGTGATGTCTTGAAAATCAATGCGCGCAAACTCGAACAGATTGCGCGCGTGAACGCCGTACTCGTCCACCGTCCGCGTCGGGCGCGTCGTCAAACGCCAGTGATAAATCAGACGCTCCGCTTGAAAAACTCCGAGCGTCGTGTTCGTGTTGCCGACATCAATAACGAGAAGCATCGTGTGGTGTTGTATAGGTAAGGATGAGCGATAAATGATGAATGATGAGTTAAAAGCCACCGCATTTTTCTTAACTCATCATTCATCATTCATAACTCATCATTACCTACAGTTCCTTTCTAAAAGGTCGCACGCTCGCGCCGCGCCGTTTTCGGCTTGGATGAGTTGTCCGATTTCGCGGGCGCGTGTGCGGTACGAATCCGTCTGTGTGAGTTCGTGAAGTTCGGCGGCGACGCGCGCGGGTTTGTAGTCGCGTTTGGCGATGGTGCGCCCGCAACCTAAACGCACGGCGCGCGCGGCGTTGTCGAATTGGTCGTAGGCGAACGGCACGATGAGCGACGGCACGCCCGCACGCAAGCCTTGCGCGGTCGAACCGATGCCGCCGGAATGAACGACGGCGAGTGCGCGCGGCAGAAGTTCACTAAACGGCGCGTAACCGACGGCGATGATTTCGGGCGGCATCGGTTCGACGGGCTTGTTTCGTTCGTCACCAATCAACATCACCGCGCGCCGCTTGAGACGCTTCACGGCGTCAACACTGATTTGATAAAAATCATCGGCAACCCACACCGCCGCCGAACCGAGCGTGAACACAATCGGCGGCTCACCCGCATCGAGAAACTCGCGCAGTTCGTCACTTATTTCCCCGTCGCCAGCGTGGTCGCGTCGGTCGTAAAACGGGAAGCCCGTAAGGTGTGTGCGGGCGGGAAAATCGGGTTGGACGGACGCGAAAATTTCAGAGAATAGAGCGAGTACGAGACGCGGCGAATGCTGTCCTTCAAAGAGCGGATGCGCTCCTTTCGGCAGACCGAGTTCTCGCCGGAAGCGTGCGATTTCCGTTGTCCATGAACGTATGCTCAACTTGGCGATGCCGAATAAAGCTTGCGCGATTCGCGGGTGTACGCGCGCCAGTTGATTGACTTGACGCGCTCCCTTTTGTGCCGCCGCGTCCACTTCCGGCGGGTCGTGGGCGGAGAACAAAGAGAGCGGCGCGAGTATGGTGGAAACCCAAGGGATGCCTGTTTTTTCCGCCAGCAAAACGCCCGCAAACGACAAAGGATGCGTGACGAGCATGTGCGCGTCGCGCGTCGCGGCTTCAATGTCGGCGTAAGTTTCGCGCAAGTGCGGCATCAATAAACTCTCGAACAAATAACGCGCTCCGGCACGCCCTTTGAGAGTTTGCCGCACAAGTTCGGGCGCGTCTTCGGGCGGCGGCAAGTCGGGTCGTAAAGCGTGAAAATCTATCCCTTCGGCTTCAATCTTGGCTTGGTAATAAAGACTCGTTGCAATCATCGGACGCGCCCCGCGACGCTTGAGTTCGACGGCGACGGCGATGTACGGGTGAAGGTCGCCGAACGATCCCCACGTCGTCAAAACGATTTTCTTATCACGCAAAGAATTTAATCGAGAACTTATTGATTGAGAAATTATTGGAGAACCAGCCACACAAACCACTTTAATTTTGTATTCTGCCACCGAAAGACTTGCACCGGAAACCTTACCACGCAATCGGCAAACGATTTTATAAAATACATAATGAGTGATGACAAAACCTTAATCGTCAAACGCACCGCCACCGGATTGGGATTGTTCGCAACCGAACTCATCAAGCGCGGGGCGCGCATACTCGAATACAAGGGCGAGATAATTTCAACCGCCGAAGCCAATCGCCGCGCCAACAAATACCTGTTTGAACTTAGCGAAAAACGCACGATTGACGGCAGTTCGCGCGACAACCTCGCGCGCTATTTCAATCATGCGTGCCGCCCGAACGCGAAAGGCTATTCGATTAAAAACAAGATTTGGATTTACGCCGAACGCAACATCAAAGCGGGCGAACAAATCACCATCAATTACGGCAAGGCTTACTTCGACCAACACATCAGACCCAAAGGCTGCAAGTGCGCGACGTGCCTCGCAAAGCAGGAGAAGCAAGCCGCGCACCCATGATGCTCTTACCATTCATTGCTTTTCAATTACTGCATCACCAAACCTTACCGTCGTCACATCCCCGGCACGTACCAACCTAATTTCACTATCGGCAGTTTCGACGCGCAACGCTCCGTCACTTTCCAGCCCGCGCGTCGTGCCGGTGAAAATTTCATTATCGAGCGTGATGCGAACAGGCTTACCGTGCGCGAATGAAGACGCGGCGCACCACGCAGTGAGCGTGTTTTGGATTCCGTTGACTTGGTGCAAGGTCTCATAGCGAACGGCGAACGCATCAAGCACCGCGCGCGTGACGAGATTTGCGGCGAATCGTTTTCCGGTCGCGGCTTCGAGCGATGTTGCGTGCGGTAAATCCGGCGCGAAGGCTTCGTTCGTCAAATTTATACCGATACCGATAATCGCCGCCGTACCCTGTGGCGTGTCAATCGTTTCGCCGAGAATGCCGCACAGTTTGCGCCCGTCAAAAAGCAAGTCGTTCGGGTATTTAATGTCGGTTGAAATGTCACATGCCGCGAGTAAAGCATCGTGTACGCCCAGAACGGCGGCGAACACCAGCATCGGAAAGTCCGCGCGGGTAAGACGCGGGCGCAACACCAGACTCATATACAGACCCGCACCGGGCGGCGAACGCCACACGCGCCCCAATCGCCCGCGTCCCGCCGTCTGTTCGCGGGCGATGACGGTCGTGCCTTCCTTAGCACCGCGACGCGCCTGCTCCATCGCTTCCGTGTTGGTCGAAGGCAAAGAATCATGCGTGAGAATGACGAAGTTTATAAACGGCAAGAGTATTGATTTAGGATTGGTAGAAGTTCGTGTGTGCGTTTAAGGGGCGACAATAAAAAGACTCACGTCCGCTCGAAGTTTAACAAGGAGCAGACGTGAGCCAAAACACTGACGGTTTTGCTTGCGGTTAGTAACGACGATTGTTGCGGCGGTTATAACGCTGGTTGCGCGGGTGGCTTGGCGAACCCGCACCGCGACGGTAGTAGCCGTTGCCGCGACGGTTGCGGTCGTAACGGCGGTCGTCGTCACGACGTTGTTGACGAACATAACGGTCTTGTCCCCGTTCGTCACGGCGAATGTCGCGGCGTTCGGCGCGCGTGATTACACCGTCAGAGCGATACGCGCGACGTTGTTGGCGCAAGGCGCGGTCGCGTGCGCGTATGTCGCGGCGTTCATCGCGTGTGATTTGACCTGAACGCACGCCGCGCTGAATGCGGCGACGGTCGTTGCGTTGGTCTTGACGATAGCTTCTGCGTTCGTTGTCACGATAGCCTCTCTGTTGCGCGAACGTGTCGGTCGAGAAGCTAAAAAGCAGAGCGACGATACCCAAGAAAATAATCTTCTTCATGTTTCGATTTCCTCATGTCGAGCCTATCAAAGACGACTCGGAATAATTTTGCAGCTTTAATTTGAACGGCTTGCCGCGATGCTGTGCCGTCGAGAGAGTTGCTTGTCTTTTGACTCTGCTCTTGTGCAATCATCACGCCACACAAACTACGAATGTTCGGACTGTTCGTGATTTCGGCTTGCAAGTTTAGCAATAGGCTTCATTTGTCTTCGATTCAGAGTGTTTCCATATCATGATGCGCCGCATCGTTTTCACAAATTTCGTTCCGATATAGAATACTTCGCGCACGATATGCGACGCCTCGCCCGGCGAGACGCGCATCTCGTGTCCGCACGGTGCGCTATCAAAAGCGGAGTTTAATGTTCACGATAAATCCGCTTTCGATTTAACGGTAAATTCGCTTTTATTTCATTGCCACGCTTTACCGTTTCGTCGTAATATCGCCCGTCTGCCATCAATGGATTTAATCCTTCCGGCGTTTTTCCGATTCGTCCCAAAATAAAATAACTTGGAGTAAGCATGATGAATTCCCCGCTCGCCATCTGCCTGTTCACGCGATTTGCCGTCGCGTTGCTTGTCATTCTCACGGCTCTCGTCGCTCCTGTTTCTGCCGCAGGTGATAACGATTGGCTGCCGGTTGAACCGCAACATCTTGCCCTGAAAGCTTCCGTAGTAGAGAAAGACGCCGATGCCGAAGCACTGTTCTGGCAAGTGCGCGTCGCGGATTTAGCCGACGGCGGCAATCTTCGCACGGTGATTGATAATTACATCCGCATCAAAATTTTCAATGAACGTGGGCGCGAAGCGAAAAGCAAAATCGAAATCCCGTACTTCCGAAACAGCAAAATCAACGACATCGCCGCGCGCACCATCAAGCCCGACGGCTCAATCGTCGAACTCGACAAGAAGGACATCTTCGATAAAACCGTTATTCGCTACGGCAATCTGAAAGTCAAAGCCAAATCGTTTGCGATGCCCGCCGTCGAACCCGGTGCGATTATCGAATATCGTTGGCGCGAAGTGCGCGGCGATTACTTCTCATTCTATGTACGCCTCGACCTTCAACAGGACGTTCCCATTCAAACCGTTAAATACCTAATTAAACCGCTTAGTATCCCGAATTTTCCTTACGGGATGCGCGCTCAAGGTTTTAACTTTCGGATGCCGCCGTTCACGAAAGAGAAAAACGGTTTCTACTCGATAACTCATACCAATGTGCCTTCGTTCCGCGAAGAACCGCGTATGCCGCCGCCTTACGACGTGCGCCAGTGGATGTTGATTTACTACCGGGAAGACCGGAAGTTGAGCGTCGAAAAGTATTGGCGCGAACACGGCAAATCTATTTTCAACTTGTACAAAAACGCGATTAAGCCGAACGATGAAGTGCGCGCCAAAGCCGCTGAAATCGTCGGCGACGCCGCTACGCCCGACGATAAACTGACACGCCTTTATAACTTTTGCCGCGCCAACATCAAAAACATTTCCGGCGACACATCCGGCTTTTCCAACGCCGAAATCGAGAAACTCAAAGACAACAAGAAAGCCGGAGACACACTCAAGCGTGGCTACGGTACTGTCCAAGACATAGACTTGCTTTTCGCTTCGCTCGTCACGGCGGTCGGTCTGGATGCCCGCGTCGCGGTCAGCGGCAATCGCTCCGATGTCAGTTTCCGCCCCGAATACGCCGACGATTATTTCATGCGGACATACAGCATTGCAGTTCGCGTTCCCGATGAAAAAACTAAAACCGAGTGGCGATTCTTCGATCCCGGTGCGCCCTACGTTCCGCAAGGAATGTTGCTCTGGCTTGAAGAAGGCGAAACCGCGCTCGTCTCCGACCCCGATGCGCCCGTATTCGTGACGACGCCGATTTCCCGTCCCGAACAATCGGTTAAGAAACGCACCGCGAAATTAACACTCGCTGAAGACGGCACACTCGAAGGCGACGTGACCGCCGAATACACGGGTCACTTCGCCGTCACCGAGAAGGGCGAACACGATGACGAAACGCCGGACGAACAAATCAAAAACCTGACCGATGAAATTAAATCGGAATTGCGCGTGCCTGAAGTCACGAATCTCAAAGTCGAAAATCTGACCGATCCCGTAAAGCCGCTCAAGCTTTCGTTCCACGTTCGCATTCCGGGTTACGCCCAGCGCACAGGCAAACGCTTGTTCATCCAACCTTCGGTTTTTCACAGCACGCGCGCGGCGTTATTTGCCACCAGCACGCGGATTCATCCGGTCTTTTTTACGCATCCGTACTCGGAGCAGGACACCATCCACATCAAGCTTCCCGCCGGATTCACCCTCGAAAACCCGGAAGCACCGAAACCTTACAGCGCGGGAGCAGTCAGCCGTTATGATGTCACACTCAAAAAGACTAATGACAATTCGACGCTTATCCTCGAACGCTCGTTTAGCTTTGGCGGCGGCGGCAACATCTATTTCCCGCGCGAAAGCTATACGCAATTAAAGACATACTTCGACGCGGTTCACGAACAGGACAAGCATTCCATCGCCCTCAAAGCCGACGCGATTCAACAATAGAGGTGAATGATGAATGGTGAATGATGAATGGTGAATGCTATGAACAGCCATGATCACCCAGCCGTCTTCAGACGGCTTTCCCGCAGGGCGTATAGACCAGCCGTTTGACGGCTGGATAGCAAGGTCAATAAATCTGCAAGGGCGTTTTAACGTCCTTCTCTCTTCCGGCTTTAGCCACAATCACCCGAAACGGCTCAAGCCTCATGCGAAAGCCCGTTAAAACGGGCTGCTGAAGATTGGTTCATTATCATTCCCAGCCGTCAAACGGCTGGTCTAAGTGCCGCTCTCGCGGAAAGCCGCGTGAACGCGGCTGGGTGACTACGAACAGCTTGTCTATGCCACTCAGTATTCACTATCCACTGATTTCTCCTGATTGCGAAAAACCTTATGTCAAAAACACTCGCCACACGCATCGCCACATTCGCCCTCGTTATACTTTCCGCCTCAAGCGTCTTTGCCATCGGAGATGAGCCGCCCGCGTGGTTGCGCTCCGCCGCGATGCAGAGCGCGCCCGCTTACGACAAAGAAGTTCCCGGCGTCGTCCTGCTTAACGAACAGCGCGTCACTGTCACCGCTTCAGGGGAAACGATGACGACGACGATGTACGCCGTGCGCGTGCTTAACCGTAACGGACGCGGCGCGGCACA
This sequence comes from Pyrinomonadaceae bacterium, assembly GCA_041743485.1. Lineage (GTDB taxonomy): Bacteria > Acidobacteriota > Blastocatellia > Pyrinomonadales > Pyrinomonadaceae > JANDLT01. Next base: position 2,057 of record JBGTMR010000236.1, on the reverse strand, counting down.
CGCCGCCGAAGCCTACAACACGGATGCGAGTAAAATCCGTGAGATGCGCGCGTGGCTCATCAAGCCGGGCGGCAACGTCAAACGCTACGGCAAATCGGAAGCCCTCGACATCGCGCAGGCTTCGGCGGGCGGCGGTTATTACAGTGAATCGCGCGTGCGTGTGATTGATGCCGAAGACGACGCGGAGACGGGCGACGTGTTCGGCTACGAAGTCACGACGGAAGACAAATCTTTCTTCACTCAATTCGAGTGGCGTTTTCAAGGCGGCATCGGAGCGTTTAACGGACGGATGCCCGCTCTCGCTTCGCGCTTTCTTCTGACCTTGCCAAACGATTGGCGCGCCGAAAGCGTGACGCTCAATCACGAAAAAATCGCCCCCGTCGTCAACGGCTCGACCTACACTTGGGAACTTAAAAACCTCGCGCCGATTGACCCCGAACCTATGAGTCCAGAAGTCTCGGCACTCGCCCCGCGCATCGGCGTCAGTTATTTTCCGGCGGCGGGCAAACAACTCGCGGGCGGCACGTTCACCAACTGGAGCGACGCATCGCGCTGGCTCACGACTTTGATGGACGCGCAATCAACGCCCGATGAAGCGATTGCCGCGAAAGCCCGCGCCCTGACCGTGAACGCCAAAACGGAACTCGAACGCATCGCCGCCATATCGCGTTACGTCCAAAACATTCAGTACGTCGCCATCTCCCTGAACGTCGGACGCGGCGGCGGCTATCGTCCGCGCTCCGCTTCCGAAGTCTTCGCCAAGTCTTACGGCGATTGTAAAGACAAAGCCAACCTGATGCGCGCGATGCTCAAAACCGTCGGCATCACGTCTTATCTGATGCCCGTCTATTCCGGCGACCGAACTTACGTTCGTGAGATTTTCCCTTCGCCGCAACAATTCAATCACTGCATCATCGCCGTCAAAGTCGCGGACGACACGAAAGCCACAACCATCGTCACGCATCCGACGCTCGGACGCCTTCTCATCTTCGACCCAACCGATGAAACGACTTTGCTCGGCGACCTGCCCGACCATGAACAGGACAGTTTCGCCCTCGTCGTCGCGGGCGAACAGGGCGCGCTTCTGCGTCTGCCTTCGACCACGCCGGAAGCCAACCAAACCGAGCGCGTCATCAACGCCCAACTCGATGTGAACGGCGGGCTTGCCGTCAAGGTTCAGGAAACCGCGCACGGGCAGGACGCTTCGCAGTTTCGTCGTCAACTGCGCGACATGCCGAAAGCCGCTTATCAAACAATGATTGAGCGGTGGATTACGCGCGGGGCGACGGGGGCGAGTGTCCCGACATTCAGCCCTTCGGATGACCCGGCAGCAAACCGCTTTCAACTCACGGTTGACTTCAACGCTCCGTCATACGCTCAATCAATGCAAGGTCGCTTGCTCGTCTTCAAGCCCGTGATTCTCTCGCGCCGCACCTCGTCTTACTTCACCGAAGCTAAGCGCAAACATCCAATCGTCCTCGACGCCCAAGCCTTCACCGAAACGGTCAACATCAAAATTCCCGTCGGCTTCGCGGTTGATGAACTCCCCGACAAACTCGAACTCGTCGCCCCGTTCGGGACTTACATCACATCCTACGATGTCAAAGACGACCAACTCACCTTCACACGTCGCCTCATAGTGCGCGCGATGACCATCCCCGCGAGTGATTATGAAAAAGTCCGTAACTTCTACGGGCGCATCCTCGCCGCCGAACAATCTCCGGCGGTGCTGGCGAAGAAATAGTAATGAGTGATGAGTTGAAGTCAGCTTCTCTGCTTTCAACTCATCCTTCATCATTCATTACTCATCACTCACCTTTTCGGTTATCATGCGGCGCGTAAGTCAAACCCAAATTAAGATGAGGATTCACGCATGAGGATTAAGGATTTTCTGTTCGGCGGCTCTATCGAGAGTTCACCGCTTGCCGACGTTGGCTTGTTAGTTTTGCGCTTCGCCACCGGATTCGCGCTCGCGTTGTCGCACGGCTACGGCAAGCTTCTTGACCCGAATAGTTTCATCACCAAAGCGGTCATTCCGATGGGACTTCCCGCCCCGA
>JBGTMR010000235.1:0-7745 GCA_041743485.1 Pyrinomonadaceae bacterium | reverse complement strand
TTCGTTGATTTACTGCTCACAGTAATCGCGGCGTTGCAGGTTCTATCACGATTAGTGTTCCTCGCGGAGATGCTCGGCGCGTTGTTGTTTCTGTGGTGGTTAATTAAATCGGCGCGCCTGTCGAAAGTCTCCGAAGCGGGGCGCGACCGTTTGTGGCGCACGACGCGCATCGCCGCCCGCCTCGCGGCTGTCGGTTTCGCGTTCGCGTTTATGGCGAACGCCGTCGGTTATGTCGGTCTCGCCAACTTGATTGGCGATGCGGTTCTCGGAAGTGCTTATACGGCGATTGTGTTGTATGCGATTTCGCGCATCGCGGACGGAATCATCGTCATCGCCTTGCGCGTTCCGCCGCTCTCCTTGTTGGGAATGGTTTCGGCGCATCGTTCGCTGGTGCGAAAGCGTTTGCAGCGCGCGGTGCGGTGGATTGCGGTTTTTCTGTGGGCGTTCTACTCGCTCGAATTGTTGTCGCTGCGCCTCTCGTTTATCGAAAAAGCGCGCGAGATTTTAACCGCCGAACTCGTCATCGGTTCGCTCTCTATTTCGCTTGGCAACGTCCTCGCTTTCGCCCTCACGGTGTGGGCGACGTTCCTGCTTTCGCGCTTCATTCGCTTTCTCTTAAACGAAGATGTTTATCCGCGCGTGCCTCTCGCGCCCGGCGTGCCTTATGCGATTACAACGACGACGCACTATGTCGTTTTACTCGTCGGCTTCGTCGTCGCGGTCGCGGTCTTGGGTTTCGATATGACCAAGTTCACGATTCTCGCCGGAGCTTTCGGCGTCGGTCTCGGACTCGGTTTGCAAAACATCGTCAGTAATTTCGTGTCCGGTTTGATTCTACTTTTTGAGCGTCCCATCAAAGTCGGCGACCTCGTTCAAATCGGCGACGCATCGGGCGTCGTCAAACAGATAGGGATTCGCGCCAGCATCATCAACACCGGCAAAGGCTCTGACATCATCGTTCCAAACGGCAAACTGATTTCCGAATCGGTGACGAACTGGACGTTCTCAAGCACTCTGCGCGGAATTGAAATTCGCGTCGGTGCGGCTTATGGAACAGACCCGCACAAAGTCATCGAAGTATTACAAGAGGTTGCCGCCGCCGATGCGCGTGTCGCGGACGACCCCCCGCCGCAGGCTTTGTTTGTCGAGTTCGGAGCGGACGCGCTCTATTTCGAGTTGCGCGCGTGGCTGAACAATTCCGAGTGGACACAGACGCGCAGCGACCTCGCCGTCGCCATCAACACGGCACTCGTCGAACACAAAATTTCCAACGCCAATTCAAACTCTTAACTCGATTAACATTTGCGAGGCGTTGACCCGCAAGCCATCCAAACGTTCATAAACCAATGATTGCCCACGTGCTAACATCGTGCGAAAGAACTCAATAATTACAGAATTGTATTTTGCTAATGCTACCTATTGATAAAACACTTAGCACTCGTAAAAAAGAATTGCTCAACTACTTCCGTGAACGAGCCTCTGAATCTTTAGAAGAACTAAGGCGTGATCACGGTAGCGAGAATTACAAAAAGCTAGCTGAAAAAAGTAATCTAGCCATTACCTCAACCAGAAACGAATTAATCTCAGTAGTAATGCAAACCGCAGGTAGTTCCCAATGGTCAACTGAGGAGAAACTGCGTGCTATTTTAATGGTTACATACACCAGCTATGTTGTCATGATTGACTCCCGCAATGAGGTTTGGACTTATGACTACATGTCGTTTTCTCGGAGGATTGGCGAACTTTGGGAGCCGTTTTGCAAATTATGTTTTGAGCACCCTGTGAATGACATTTCCCTATTCCTTCCACCACTATTCTCTGAAGTCAGAGCGAGCCTTTTCAAAGAAGTGCATGATTACATTGACGGGCTAAACTTAACTCCTAAACAGAAAGCCGCCCTCAAAAAGTATTATGGCAAAGTGTGGTTTATGGTTGATGCAGGACAAATAAAACTAGAACTTGACCTTCACTTTATCTCAAGGAGTGAAAAGATTGTTCCAAAATTCAAAAGTGGATTTGGTTCTGTTCAATTCGTCTCGAAAGGTGAAAAAATTGTTGCAGATTTCAAAAGTGGATTTGGTTCTAATGAGAAAGGTAATACAAACCGGTTGCTCTTAGTCGCAAGCATCTACAAAAATTTAGAAGAAGGCTACAGACCTATTCTCCTTGTCCGCTCAGAGGAAGATCGTAACAATAATTATTTTCAAACTCTGAAAAATTCAAAGGTTTGGGAAGCCTATTGCGGGCAAGAGGCTTACGCTAAAATTTCCGAGTTCTCCGGTTTCGACCTAAAACAATGGATTCAAGAAAACATAAACTGGGAAACAGATTTTCAGGCGGCTACGACCCGTCACTTAGCCGACAAAGAGTTAGATAATTATTTGAAATGGTGAATGGCATTTCAGCCAAAACATATCAGGCTTATTACACCAAGTCTGACCCGCTCATCGCTTATATGACGAGAATGCTTGCCGTCGTTGACGGTATGCGTGTGCTTGAGCCTTGTGCCGGTGATGGTGTCTTTATAGATGCTCTGCTTACACAGTTTCCAAGTCTTCCGATTGATGCATTCGAGTTGAATCCAGAAGCAGTGCAAATTCTCAAACAAAAATATCGAGAAGTGAGCAATGTCTCGGTAACTCGTGCGGACACTCTGATTCATGCGGAACTTACACTAGGAGCGGATTTCGGCGGAAGCTACGATAGGGTGATAGCGAACCCACCGTATGGAGCATGGCAAGATTATGACCACCGAAAATCACTCAAAAAGATTTACCCTGACCTGTACATTAAAGAGACCTATTCGCTTTTCCTTTACGCCGCAACGAGACTACTTCGAGAGCAGGGTGTTCTGGTATTCATTGTTCCAGATACTTGGCTGAATCTTCATAGGCATACCAAATTGCGGCGGCATTTGCTTAAACGCACCAAAATTCAGGAAATATGTTTGTTCCCTTCTTCTTTTTTTCCAAAGGTCAACTTTGGTTATGCCAACCTGTGCATAGTCACGCTTCGGAAATCATTAAGTACAGAGGAATGCCTTAGTAACAAATTTAACGTATTCACTGGTTTCAGGAAGCCGGAACAACTTGTCGAACATGAGAAAGATGCCGTGAAGTGCCACGAATTTTCTCAAGGTTCGGTCTTGAATAATGTTGACTCGGCACTACTCGTTTCCGGCAATGAACAACTGCATGTATTGATCAATCAAGCCGAAAGAAGGATTGGCGACATAGCGGATTGTGTCACGGGATTTTATTCGGGCAACGATAAAAAGTATTTACGCGCAGTATCAGATGAGGCTCGAAACTCTAAAAAGTACCTTAAAATCTCGTCAGAATTAATGTCTCATGATTATCTAAATCAATCGGATATTCTTGATGGGATAGATGATAAGAATTGTTTTGTGCCGATAGTTAAAGGCGGAAATGCGAAGTTTCTAAAACCCGACATTTGGTATATGGACTGGAGCGTTGAATCTGTTAAGTCATACAAGTCAAACAAGAAGGCACGATTTCAAAATTCCCGGTTTTATTTTAAGACAGGGATAGGAGTACCAATGATCTCTTCCTCTCAAGTCACAGCCTCACTCATCGAAGATAAAATGTTCGACCAATCTATCGTCGGAGTTTTCCCACGAGAACAGCACCTAGTGTATTTCTTATTAGCCTTTTTCAACTCTTCGATTTGCAACCGTCTCATTCGTACTATCAACCCATCAGCCAATAACCCGGCAAATTACATTAAAAAAGTTCCGTTTATAAAACCTTCGGAAGCCATACTTATAAGAATAGATAGGCTTGTTGAAAACATACTTACTGACTTGAGAAATAACAGGCGTTATGATTTGAGTTGCGAACGTGAGATTGATTCGCTATTTACCGAGTTGTATCAGTTTTAACTATCAAGTTTATGCTACTAAACGTGTGGCGCGACGCAAAAAGCGCATTGCCCTTTAGTTCTGAATGAGACTGAAGGCAATGCGCTTCTTGTACCGAACTCACTATCAAAAATGAGTACCGTCAACACGGCTGTCAACCCGAATAACGAAGCTGACCTCACCGCTCCAAAACCAAATCATCGGCGGCGGCGATGCGCGACACATCAACAGGTGGCAACAATCGTTTGAAGCGAACGTCGTAAGCCCGTATAAATTCGTTGGCGACGACGGCGTATCCGGTGTTGGTCGGATGCACACCGTCGAGTGAGAACAAGCCGCCCAAGAAATCTGTGGTCAGGAATCTCACACCGAACGCACCTTTGCCGTTGCCGCGACCGCTTCCGTTGCGGCGTTCGAGGATGGGAAAACCGAAACGGTCAACGAGATTTAGAAGCGTGTTGACATCCGCGATTGCCGCGCCTTTTTCTTCGGCGATGCGGCGAATCGTGCGGTTGAAACCCGCGACCGCCGATTTAATCTGCGTCGCTTCGGCGGCGGTCAGCACGACGCTCGCGGGCAGCCGCGACGTGCTTCCACCCGTTAGCGCGTTTTGAATTAACGGCAGTGCCTGCGGAGTCAGAAGATCATTTTCCGTGATGCCGAATCGCTCGCCGACCGAAGCAATCGTTTGACCGAACAACGCGACGACTTGCGGAGCGGGCGTCAGGAACGGAACCACCGTGACATCGGGAATGTTGGCGACCACGATTTTCGCGTTCGTCGCCGCGACGCGGTTAAGTAAAGTTTGGTAATCGGCGGCGAAGCTTTCCTGTGAAGTCAGAAACGCGGGGTTGGTTGCGAGTGCCGCGCCGAGCGCGTCGTTGTTGCCAATCCAGACGAACACCGTCGTCGGTTGCAGACTCTCCGCGATTTCGATTTGCGTGCGCGACCTGCCGGAGAAAAAATCGGGGAAGCCCAAAACCAAATCGGTCAGCGAATCAACCGGCATCGTCGGGCGCGCGTTCAGCGCATCAGTCAATCGCGCGCCCGGCACGGCGAGATTGAAAGGTTGTTCCATAGGGTTGGTGCGCCCCGCCGATGTTCCCTCGACCGGAGCGATAGCGGGCGGCGGACCCGGTGACAAAAGTTGAAGCACATTCGGCACGCCCGGTTCGGCGATAAGCGGCAAAGTTAAATCCGCTTTCGCCTGACGCGCGACAAGGCTGGCATAACCGTTGACCTGTTGCGTTCTAAGCAACGAATTGTTTTGAAAACCTGCCGACAGCGAATCACCGATGACGACGAGGCGCGCAAAATCGCTTCGCACGTTGCGTCCGACATTGCGTCCGGCGAAGCGCGATGATGTTTGCGCGGACGTGCGAAGCGTCGCACCGCCGGTCAACAAAAACGCGATGAGCAACATAGCGCACCATGCGCGGCACACGGCAAAGCGAGCGGGTGGTTGAACCTTCATTGATTTTAATTTTCCTTTGTGGATGTAAAACTTGAAACGAACGCTAACAGTAGGGTGTGGCATATTTGACGCCGCACGGCTTCGCTTGTCAAGAAGCAGTGCCGCCAATTAAAGAAGTGGTCAGTGGTTGGTGGACAGTCGTCAGACAAAACATACGAAGGGCATATCACGCTTTTTCATTGTGGTGAAGACGCCGCCAGTCATGAAGACGTTAGATTCTGTTGACATTTTGCTGTTCTAAATTGCCACTAGCTTTAGCTAGTGGAGCGAAATGCAGCAAACAAGAGGCTTTAGCCGAAGTTCTGAAAAAAGAATGTTCCGTTTGGCTAAAGCCGAAAGCCTTTTTTATCAGCCGTCCACTAGCTAAAGCTAGTGGCAATTTATGAAATGTCAACAGAACCTACAAAGATTGAAGAAAGGCATAATCTGAAATCTCAGATTATGCCTTTCTCGATGCACATCCATTAGACATCTCGCGTTAATACTTCGGCGTCATCCCTAGGTTGTACATCGTGAATGCATATACGTCGGCGGTCGCGTCGAGTTGCTTGGTCGTGTTGCTCGCGCCGTGACCGGAATTGGTTTCGATGCGAATTAAGACGGGGTTTTCGCCCGCGTGTTTCTCCTGCAAGGTTGCGGCGAACTTGAACGAGTGCGCGGGAACAACGCGGTCGTCGTGGTCAGCGGTCGTGATGAGCGTCGCGGGATACGCCGTGCCTGCTTTGAGGTTGTGGAGCGGCGAGTATTTGACGAGATACGCGAACTCGGCGGGGTTGTCGGATGAACCGTATTCCGCCGCCCAGTTATAGCCGATGGTGAACTTGTGGAAGCGCAGCATGTCCATCACGCCGACCGCCGGAAGCGCGACTTTGACTAAATCCGGTCGTTGCGTCATCACCGCCCCGACGAGCAAGCCGCCGTTCGAGCCGCCCTGAATCGCCAGCTTTTCGGTTGACGTGTACTTGTTCGCTTTCAAGTATTCCGCCGCCGCGATGAAGTCGTCGAACACGGTTTGCTTGCGCTCCTTCATGCCCTGTTCGTGCCACTTCTCGCCGTACTCACTGCCGCCGCGTAAGTTCGCCATCGCGTACACGCCGCCTTGCTCAAGCCACGCGAGCAGAAGCGAACTAAACGACGGGTTGAGCGGGACGTTGAAGCCGCCGTAAGCATAAAGCAATGTCGGATTACCTCCGTCGAGTTTCATGCCTTTTTTATGGACGACGAACATCGGAATCTTCACGCCGTCTTTGCCCGGATAGAAAACCTGCTTTGTTTCGTAAGCATTCGAGTCGAAGCCTTTGATTTCCGGCGCGCGGAACAGAGTGGATTTCTTGGTGGCAAGGTCGTAACGGTAAATCGTCGGCGGGAAGGTGAACGACGTGAAGGTATAGAAAACTTCTTTGTCCTCTTTGTCGCCGTCGAAGCCGCCGACCGTGCCGATAGCGGGCAGGGTGATTTCGTTTTCAAACTTGCCCGTCTCGTCATACACGCGCACGCGATGCGAAACGTCTTTCATATAAGTGGCGATGATTTTATTTCCGACGTGCGAAGCGGAAACAAGCGGTTCGCTTTGTTCCGGCAAGATGACTTTCGCGTTTTTTATATCGGGTTGCGACGAATCAACGAGAATGACTTTGCTGTTCGGCGCGCCGTCATTGGTGACGATTAGAAGCTTGTCGTTGACGTTGCCGACAACGCCGTATTGATATTTGAAGGTTTGGTCGGTGACGGGCTTAAACGTCTTTTCGTTTTTGCTCAAATCGCGGATGAACACTGCGTCGCCGTCTTTGCCCGTGCCGCGATCTGAAACATTGAGCATCAGGAAACGCTCGTCGTTGGTCACGTCGGCAATGTGGAAGCGTTGCGCGGTCTTAGGGTCGCGGTCTTCAAAGACGAGTTGGTCGCTCGATTGCGGCGTGCCGAGTTTGTGGAAATAGACTTTATGAAATTCGTTCTTCGCCGAGTAAGCTTTGTCGGCATCTTTCGGAGCGTCGTAACGCGAATAGAAAAAGCCGTCGCCCGCCCAACTGACACCCGAAACTTTGACCCACTCGATAACGTCGGATGTGTCCTTGCGCGCGGTCAAATCCATGACCTTGATTTGCTGCCAGTCGCTTCCCGATTGACTCAAAGTGTAAGCCATAAAGCGCGCGTCTTTCGACGGCACGGTTCCGCCCAAGCGCGTCGTACCGTCAGCCGAAAGTTTGTTCGGGTCAATCAAAAGTTCGGGCGTGCCGTCCAAACCTTTTTGCATGTAAAGCACGGCTTGATTTTGCAGTCCCGTGTTCTTGCGGAAGAAATAAAGCCCGCGCTTTTCCGACGGCGCGCTGTATTTCGGGTAATCATAAAGCTTGCCGAGACGCGCACGGAGGGCGGAGCGAAACGGAATCC
>JBGTMR010000234.1:0-3696 GCA_041743485.1 Pyrinomonadaceae bacterium | reverse complement strand
CAACATACCGTGTCCCGTAGGGACACTTGAAAATCCGGTCAGTCGTCCCTACGGGACTGGGTAATTTCCGACATCGCTCCCAGCGATGAATCGCTGGGCTATTGTCAGTTAGTCCCTACGGGACTTTTGCAAGAGGTCTATTGAGCTTTGTAGCTGCGGCAGCAGCGACAAGACGGTAGCCCACAGTGAAGGCGAAGCCGTAACTGTGGGAAGAATGTTGAAAGATGTTTCAAGCTACGGTAGTAGCGACAGAAATCAGGCGCAAGCACATCCGCTTATCTTACGCTGCTACCGCAGCTGGAAATCTTGGTATCACCTAGACCCACAGTTGCGGCTTCGCTTTCACTGTGGGCTACCGACTTGCCGCTACTGCCGTAGCTCATGAACATGGCGATTGAAATCCTTACTCTTGATTCGCATTAAAAGATAATGAGTACACAAACCGAATTGAAAGTCCCGGACATCACCTGCGGTGGTTGCGCCAACAGCATCAAGAATGCTCTCGGCAATGTGCCAAAGGTGAACGAAGTTGATGTGAACATAAATACGAAAGTTGTGACGGTGCGGCACGATGAAAATCTAACGCGCAACGAAATTATAGAGGCTCTTGACCGCGCGGGTTTTCCTGCGGCTTGAGATTGTATTGGTTGAACTTGTGCGGGTGCGAGATTAAGGAGTTGGAGTTATGTCGGAAACGACGGTGAAAGACCCTGTGTGCGGCATGGATGTGAACCTTGCGGCGGCGGCGGGACACAGCACGCACGAAGGCGGGATATATTACTTTTGTTCAAATGCTTGCAAAGAGAAGTTCGACGCCGACCCGGTGCGTTTTACGAGTGCGGTTGCACAACAAGATGCACGCACACAGGATGCATCGGGTGCAATCGTCGAGCGTGCGCCGTTTGACGGGAATCGCTACACCAACACGACGCCGGACGGGGCGGGCGAGCGCGTTGATTTGCCGATTACGGGTATGACGTGCGCGGCGTGCGCCCGTCGTATCGAGCGGCAACTGACGAAGACGCCGGGTGTGCGGCAGGCGAATGTCAACTTTGCGACTTCGCGGGCGACGGTTGAATATGAATCGGGAGCGACCAATACGAGCAGTCTTATCAGCGTCGTCAAAGACGTGGGCTACGGCACGGCGGGGACGGCGCGGGCTGATTTCATCGTGGATGATTCGGCGCGTCCGAGCAGTTCGAGTCAACCGCTTGAGAAACGCTTGAACGCGCTGGCGGGCGTCGTCTCGGCTTCGTTTAATCTTGGTACGATGGAGGTGCGCGCGGAGTATCTGCCGGGCGCGGTTGACGTGCGAAGCATACGGCAGACGATTGAAGATTTCGGCTACAAGGTGCGCGAAGTCGGCGGGGCGGGCGGCGATGTGGCGGCGGAAGAACAGGAAGCGGATGCACGCCTTGCGGAGTACAACGAAATCAAGCGCAAGTTCCTCATCGCTTCCGTCTTGAGTCTTCCCGTGCTTGTCATCGCAATGTCGCACGGCACGATTGAGTTCCTGAATTTTGCGGGCGTCAACTGGCTGCAACTCGCGCTTACAACACCCGTCGTCTTCTACTGCGGTTGGCAATTTTATCGCGGTGCGTGGGCGGCGTTCCGTCATCGGGCGGCGGACATGAACACGTTGATTGCGACGGGTACGGGCGCGGCTTATATCTACTCGGTCGCGGCGACAATCTTTCCGGGTTTCTTCGCCGATGCGACGGGCGGCGCGGGTATGGCGGGCATGAGCGGGATGCCTGCGGGAATGGCTCCCGTCTATTTTGAAGCCGCATCGGTCATCATCGCGCTGATACTCTTGGGGCGCATGTTGGAGTCGCGCGCGAAGGGTCGCACGAGCGATGCGATTCGCCGCCTTGTCGGTTTGCAGGCTAAGACCGCGCGCGTTTTCCGCGATGGGCGCGAGATGGATATTCCGGTTGAGGAAGTCGTTCCCGGCGACCGTCTCACGATGCGACCGGGCGAGAAGATTCCGGTGGACGGCGAGGTGACGGAAGGTGCTTCGTCAGTTGATGAATCAATGCTCACGGGCGAGAGTCTGCCCGTCGAGAAGAAGACGGGCGACGAAGTTTTCGGGGCGACGATTAACAAAACGGGTTCATTCAAATTCAGGGCGACGAAGGTCGGTAAAGACACCGCGCTTCAACAAATCGTCAAACTCGTGCAGGACGCGCAAGGCTCGAAAGCACCTATCGCACGCACGGCGGATGTCATCAGCGGCATCTTTACGCCGATTGTGATTTGCATCGCCATTACCGCCTTCGTCGTGTGGTTCGTCGTTGCGCCGGTGGATGTACGCTTTACGTTCGCGCTCGTCAACTTCGTCGCGGTGCTGATTATCGCTTGCCCGTGCGCGTTAGGTTTGGCGACGCCGACGGCGATTATGGTCGGTACGGGTAGAGGCGCGGAGAACGGCATACTTATCAAAGGCGGCGAAAGTTTAGAGACGGCGTACAAGCTGACGACGATTGTGCTTGATAAGACGGGAACGATAACTCGCGGCGAACCCACGTTGACCGACGTTATCGCAGCTTCGAGCGGCGACATTGGTGACAATGGCGGCATGACGGAAGACGAATTGTTGCGCCTTGTCGCCAGTGCCGAACGCGCCAGCGAACATCCTCTCGGAGAAGCCATTGTGCGCGGAGCGGAGAAGCGCAACCTGACGCTCTCCGATGTCAAAGAATTTAATGCCGTCGCGGGGCGCGGGCTGGAAGCGACGGTTGAAGGCAGACGTTTGATTGTCGGAAATCTCGCGTTGATGCGTGAGCGGGGCATGACGATTGACGGCTTTGAGGAACGCGCCGCCGCGCTTGCCGCCGAAGGCAAGACGCCGATGTACGCGGGCATTGATGGTCGCTTCGCCGGACTCATCGCGGTCGCCGACGAAGTGAAACCGGAATCGAGAGCAGCGATTGAAGCGATGCGTGGTGCGAATCTCGAAGTCGTGATGATGACGGGCGACAACCGGAGAACGGCGGAAGCGGTCGCCAAACAAGTCGGCATCACGCGCGTGCTGGCGGACGTTTTGCCGGAAGGTAAAGCCGATGAAATCAAACGCTTGCAAGGGGGAAAAAGAATCGTCGGGATGGTCGGCGACGGCATCAACGATGCTCCGGCTCTCGCGCAAGCTGATGTCGGCATCGCCATTGGAACGGGAACCGACGTGGCGATTGAAGCCTCCGACATCACGCTGATACGCGGCGATTTGCGCGGCGTCGTGACGGCGATTGCGTTATCGAAAGCGACTATCCGCACGGTCAAACAGAATCTGTTTTGGGCGTTTATCTACAACATCATCGGTATTCCCATTGCCGCCGGACTTCTCTACCCCGTAACGGGTTGGCTTTTATCGCCCGTCATCGCAAGCGCGGCGATGTCTTTTTCAAGCGTCTCGGTGGTGGCGAACAGCTTGCGCCTGCGCCGCTTTCGCGCAAGTACCGATAACAGGCAAGGAGGTATGTGATGGATACAACGGAAATCATCGTCCTCATCGGCGGCATCGCACTTATCGCTTTTGTGCTGTGGTACTTCTTCGGCGAGCGTGAAGCGACGGCGGCGGCGGTCACCGAAAGCGGCGTGCAGGAAATCAAAATCACGGTCAAAGGCGGCTACTCGCCGGATACAATCGTGGTCAAAGAAGGTCAGCCCGTGCGTCTTGATTTTTATCGTGACGAGACG
>JBGTMR010000233.1:0-27323 GCA_041743485.1 Pyrinomonadaceae bacterium | reverse complement strand
GGAAGATGTGGCGATATGTTTGGGGCAGGCGGTGCGCGAAGCGTTGGGCGATAAGCAGGGAATAGCGCGGTATGGTGAAGCGTGCGTGCCGATGGATGAAGCGTTGTGCCGCGCTTGTGTTGATTTGTCGGGACGCTTTTTTCTCGTTTATGAAGCCGCGCCTTTGAGCGAGACGGGTAGGAGTCGCGTCGGTGCTTTTTCCGTCGAGATGGCGGAACACTTCTGGTATTCGTTCGCGGACGCGGGGCGTATGAACTTGCACCTTGACGTGATACGCGGGCGCAACGCGCACCATATTCTCGAAGCCCAATTCAAAGCGACGGCGCGTGCGTTGCGTGTCGCCGTCACACGCGATAATCGGATTGAAGGCGTGATGAGTACGAAGGGCGTTATTTGAGTTGTGATGAGCGAAGAGAGAAGCGCGGAACACGTTGATGAGTCATTTGAAAACCAGCCGGGTTGGTGGTCAATCTTACGCGAAGCGGTCAGAGGCTCGAACCGTGATTTTACGAAAGGCTCAATCGGTTTAGCGATTTTTCTGCTGTCAGTTCCGATGATTTTGGAAATGCTGATGGAAAGCATTTTCGCCATCGTGGACATTTACTTTGTCGCTCATTTAGGGGCGGACGCGGTGGCAATAGTCGGCTTGACCGAATCAATGTTGGCGATTGTGTATGCCGTCGCCATCGGTTTGAGCGTCGGGGCGACGGCGACGGTCGCGCGCCGCACAGGTGAAAAAGACCCGGACGGGGCGGCGAAAAGCGCGGCGCACGCCATCTATCTGGGGCTTATCGTTTCCGTCTTGATGAGCCTGATCGGGGTGATTTTCGCGCCGACTTTTCTCCGGCTTCTCGGCGCGTCGGAGAAGGTTATCACCGAAGGTACAGATTTCACGCGCATCATGCTCGGCGGCAATTTCGTCATCGTGTTTCTGTTTCTGCTCAACGCGATTTTTCGCGGGGCGGGCGATGCGGCGATTGCGATGCGCGTTCTGTTTCTGGCTAATTTGCTGAACATTATTCTCGCACCGTGCTTTATTTACGGTGCGGATATTTTCGCTTTCTTCGGCATCAATGCGCCGCAAATCGTTCTGGATAACTGGATTTTCCCGCGCTTGGGCGTGACGGGGGCGGCGGTCGGTACGACCATCGGGCGCGGGGCGGGCGTGCTGTTTGCCGCGTGGTATTTGATTCGTAAAAGCGGACGCATCACGATTCACAAGGAGCATTGGAGGTTTGATTCGGACACGCTTTTGAGTCTCGTTAAAATCGCCGCTCCCGCCGTTTTGCAGTTCACGATTGGGACGGCGAGTTGGAGCGCGCTGGTTCGCGTCGTCGCGGGTTTCGGAAGCGAAGCTATCGCGGGTTACGTTATCGGTTTGCGCGTAATCGTGTTCGCTCTGCTGCCCGCCGTCGGTCTAAGCAACGCGGCGGCAACGCTCGTCGGGCAAAACTTGGGGGCGGGCAAACCCGAACGCGCCGAAGCTTCTGTATGGAAAGCGGCGTTTATAAACGCG
Organism: Pyrinomonadaceae bacterium; assembly: GCA_041743485.1. Lineage (GTDB taxonomy): Bacteria > Acidobacteriota > Blastocatellia > Pyrinomonadales > Pyrinomonadaceae > JANDLT01. Next base: position 25,807 of record JBGTMR010000233.1, on the reverse strand, counting down.
GCGGTTCTCGGTGCGGTCGGACTTATATTTTTATTTTTCTCAGGCGTGATTGTCGGATTCTTTACTGTTGAGCCGCGAGTTCTGGCTTACGGCACGGAGTGTCTGCACATCGTCGCTTACGGCTTCGTGTTCTACGCTTTCGGAATGGTTTTGGAATCGTCGTTTAACGGCGCGGGCGATACATGGACACCAACCTATTTGAATCTTTTTGTTTTCTGGTTGTTCGAGATTCCGCTGGCATACATCCTTGCATATCACTTCGGACTCGGACCGAGCGGCGTTTTTTGGGCGATTACCGCCGCGTTTTCATTGCTGGCAATCCTTTCGGCGATTCTTTTCAAACGCGGAAAGTGGAAAGAGAAAGTTGTATGACAAGCCGTCTCAAAAATAGCTTTCGATTGATTGAAAACTCTGCGTGTCTCTGCGTCATCCCTCTGCGTGTCTCTGCGTCCAAAGATTTTTTTCACGCAGAGACACGCAGAGTTGAAGACGCAGAGTATCGCAGAGGAGGAAACCATTTTTGAGATAGCTTCGAGATTGTTTGTGAGCATCGCATATAGTGATGGACAGGATGAGCCGCACGAAAAACAGGACGATTAAATTTATGAATCAAGTCGCTATTATTGATTACGGTGTCGGCAATTTGCGGTCAGTCGAAAAGGCATTCGCGGCAGGTGGCATTGATGCGATTGTCACGTCGGACGAAGCGGTTTTGCGTGCGGCGGAAAGGTTGGTGCTGCCCGGCGTCGGTGCTTTCGCCGCGTGCATGAATGCCCTGAAGGAACACAATTTGGAAGACCTTGTGCGTGAGCGTGTCGCGGACGGCGTGCCGCTTTTGGGCGTGTGTGTCGGAATGCAGATGTTGTTTGATGAGTCGGATGAGTTCGGCGGGGCGCAAGGTTTAGGGTTGATTGCGGGGAAGGTCAAACGCTTCGATGACCGTCTTCACGTTCCGCAAATCGGTTGGAATCAGATTAGCGTGCGGCGCGAACATGCCTTGCTGAAAGACACGCCCGATGATTCGTTTTTCTATTTTGTGCATTCGTATTTTTGCGAACCCGAACATCAGGAAGATGCTCTGGCGGTGACGGAGTACGGCGAGAATTACACTTCAATCGTCGCGCGTGAAAATGTGTGCGGCGTGCAGTTTCACCCGGAAAAGAGTCAGGCGGCGGGGTTGAAAGTCTTGAAAAACTTTGCGGAGATGGACGCAAGTTGAACTCGTGTTTTATAAATTCATGCGCCGCAAAAGGTCTGCGTAACGCGCGTCATCACGAAGCGGTGCGAACATCGGATACCATCTAATCACCGGCAAACCGCCGCTGCGGACTTCGTAATCTTTTTCAAGCCACGCAAAGGCTTGGTCTTTGTCACCGAGTCCGGCGTAAATCTGCGCGATGTCTTGCCCGCGCGCCTCACGTTTGGCGTAAGCCGCTTCGAGTTCTTTGATAATCTTCAACGCCGCCGCGCGGTTTCCCGTGACCGCTTCGGCATAACCGAGAAAACACAAAATTCCGCTCGTGCGGTTGGAGACTTCCGCCGCCTTGTTTAATTCCGCGATGGCTTCCGTTTTGTTTCCCTGTTGAAGATACGCCAAGCCTAAGATGCTATGCCCGCTCGCGTAATTTGGGTTGAGTTCGATGACTTTCCGGCTCTGTTCGACGGCTGATTTTGTGTCGCCGTTGAGCAGATAACCGAGTCCGAGATTGGCATTGATAACGAGTGAAAGCGGGTCGAGTTGTTGGGCGCGTTTGTCTTCCGCGAGTGATTCTTCGAGGCGTCCGACATCGCGCAAGAGACCGCTGTACCATTGGTGCGCGGTCGGATAATTCGGGTTCAAGGCGAAGGATTGCTTGAACTCTCTTTCCGACGCTTCCCACTGCCACAAGTTCGTTTGGATAAACGCGAGTGAGACATGGGCTTCGGCAAGTGAGTTATCAAGTTGTAAGGCGCGTTCGGCGGCGGCTTTGGCTGGCGGCAAGGTTTCGCGTGAAGGCGTTCCGGCGTATTCTTCGAGCAGCGCGTAACAATCCGCGATGCCGACGTAAGCCAGCGCGTAGTCGGGGTCAATCATCGCCGCCGCTTGAAATTGGTCAATCGCTTTTTGAAGATTTTCCGCCGTCCGCCTGTTCCAGTAAAAGCGTCCTTTGAGATATGACTGGTAAGCCTCAGGGTTATCCGTGCCGTTCGTCGTGATGTGTTGCTTCTCCGCACCCGACAACTTTAAGCGTAAGTGTTCGGAAATTTCCTTTGAAATATCGCGCTGCATGGCGAGGGCGTCGGAGACTTTGCGAACGTATTGTTCGCCCCACAACTGCTTGTCGTTGCCGACATCAACGAGTTCCGCACTGATGGTTAAAGCATCGCCGCGCCGCACGATTCTTCCGGTCAGGACGGCGCGCACGCCGAGTGCTTCGGCAATCATCGCGGTATCGGTTTCTTTTCCTTTATAGCGAAACACGGAGTTGCGCGGGATGACTCGCAACTGCGGAAGCTGCGTCAAATTGTTGATGATGCTTTCGGTCACACCGTCCGAAAGATATTCCGTTTCCGGGTCTTGATTGGAATTAACGAACGGCATCACCGCGATGGAATCAATCGCGGTCGCGGTGGTTCTGATGGAGAGATAAATCACGAAAGCGAGGGCGGCGAGGGCAGTGACGAGCAGCGTCGCCAGCGTCGCGGATTTGTGACGCTTGATTTCGCCGATAACGTATTCCGCGCTCGATGCGGTCGTGTGATTGACGTTTTGATTGGCGGTGATAACGGTCGCCGCGTTGATAGTAGGGTTGTCGCGCCCCTGCGTTATGACGGTGTTCGGGCTGGCGAACGACGAAAGGTGAAGGCGTTCGCGTTCGTGCGTGAAATCCAATTCACGTTGGAGGTTTTTGAGGTCAATCAATAAATCTTTGACGGTTTGATAACGCTCGTCACGATTCTTACACAAGCTTTTTCTGACGATGCGGTTTAATTCGACGGGCGTGTTTTCAGCGAGCGGGGCGGGTTCTTCTTTGAGAATCGCGGCGAGCGTATCGTTCGGCGTTTCACCCGTGAACGGCGGCTTTCCGGCGAGCATTTCATAAATCACGACGCCCAGACTCCACACGTCCGAGCGCGCATCGGTCGCTTTTCCGCGCGCCTGTTCGGGCGACATGTAACCGGGCGTGCCGATGACCATGCCGGGCGTCGTCAAGACTTGAAGGCGGGTCGCGGCTTCCTTATCAACCGATTCCTGTTTGCGTTCGGTCAGCTTCGCCAACCCGAAATCCAGAACCTTCACCAGACCGTCCCCGCGCAACATGATGTTTTCCGGCTTGATGTCACGATGCACGATGTCGGCGGCGTGCGCGGCGTTAAGCGCGGCGGCGACTTGCGCGGCGACATCAATAACCTCGCCCAACGTCAAAGGCTCTGTGTCGCTCCGACCGCTTCGGTCGCGCAAAGTTTCGCCCGCGATGTACTCGCTGGCGATAAAGCGCGAATCGCCCAACCGTCCGATTTCATGAATCGTCAAAATGTTCGGATGGTTCAAAGCGGAAGCCGATTTCGCTTCCTGCACGAAACGCCGCACGCGCTCCGAATCACCGGCAATCTCGACGGGCAAAACCTTCAAAGCCACGAGTCGTTCGAGTTCGGTATCATCCGCGAGATAAACTTCGCCCATCCCGCCTCTGCCGATTAACGAACGAATCTTGTACCGTCCGACCAACTGCCCGACCGTACAACACCCTTCTTCGTTCGCGTCGTCACTACTGAGCAACCGCGCCGCGACATGAACCGCCGGACTCTCGATAAAGCTTTGCGATTGTTCGTGCGCCGCGAGCAGAGATTCGACTTCCGCGCGCAACTCCGCGTCATCGCCGCATCGCGCGTCAAGGAACGCGGCGCGATATTCGCCCGCAACTTCGAGGGCGTCATCAAACAGATTATCAATTTGCTTCCAGCGTTCAGACTTCATATAGGAGAGGGAGTGACAAGTGACGAGTGACAAGTGACAAGTGATTTGCCGTGAGCGATATGCGATAAGTTAAGGGCAAAGTTCTAGTCTCTTTTTCCACTCACTCGTCACTTGTCACTCGTCACTTGTCACCGTATTCGACAATTCACGGTAGAGCCATGCTTTCGCTTTCGTCCATTCGCGGATGACGGTCGGGCGCGAAATCTTCAAGACTTCCGCCGTTTCTTCGACACTCAAACCGCCGAAGAAACGCAATTCCACAATCCGGCTCTTGCGCTCGTCAAGCGTGTGAAGCGTGTTAAGCGCGTCGTCAAGGGCAATCAAACTACCGTCTTTCATCTGCCCGATGTCCGCCACGCCGTCAAGCGTCATTACGCGCACGCCCGCATCACGTTTGTGCGTGGTGCGCTGGCGCGCAAAGTCAACGAGAATGCGGCGCATCATCTGCGCGGAGACGGCGAAGAAGTGCGAACGATTTTCCCACCGCACATTCTTCCAATCAACAAGCCGCAGGTAAGCTTCATTGACGAGTGCGGTCGTCTGCAAAGTGTGTCCGGCGCGTTCGCCGTTCATGTACCTTCGGGCGAGGCGGCGCAGTTCGCTGTGGACAAGCGGAATCAACTGCTCAAGGGCGGCTTCGTCGCCGTTGCCCCATGAGACGAGCAGTTGCGTTACTTCGTGCGACTTCTGTGGTGTCGTCATAAACTTAACCTTGTGCGAGGTTAGTTGTCAGACCTGAAAAGAGTATAAGACTACCGGCAACATCTTTCACCGTCGAGCATAATCGCGCAGCCAACATCTATCCATCACGACCATCAATCCGGCTTCCGCCGCGCGCTCCGCCGCGCTCTCGTCAATCACACCGTCCTGCAACCACACGGCTTTCGCGCCAATCGCAATCGCATCGTCAACCACCGCCCCCGCTTCTTCGGAACGCCGGAACACGTCAACCAGATCAATCACACCGACGGCTTCCTTTGCCTCCTTCAAAGATGCGAAAGCCCGCTCGCCCAAGACTTCGGTTTCACGCGGGTTGACCGGCACGATTTTATAATCGTGTTGCTTCATATACTTTGCGACCATGTTCGACGGGCGCGGCTTCGACGATAAACCGACGACGGCAATCACCTGACACTCGTTAAAAATACGTTCGATAGTTTCCGGTTCGTTCATCTTCATATCCTCATTTCAGTTGTTTCTTCTTCATCATTATCCGCCGTCATCGGCAAAGCTTCGTAACCGTCATAAACTTCCGTCAACGACAACTCGCATTCAATTGACGGCAATGCCACCACGTCCGCGCGGTTGTTGGTTTCCGTCAACAACCATCCGCCCGCATCTTGCCGCGTATGCAATTCAACGTGAACTTTGTTTTGAGCAATCAACACATACCCCCGCAAAGATTCGAGCGTGCGATAGTGTTCAAACTTCTCGCCTCTGTCGTAATCCTTCGTCGAATCAGACAAGACTTCGACAATCAACGTCGGGTTAAGCAGCGTTCCGGTATTCCACACGCCTCTCTTCCTTTTCAGAAACTCCGGCTTCGCGCACACCGCAACAATATCGGGATAGGTGTAAAGTCCGGTTGGCGACACTTGCACCCGCATATCATTTGAAAAAACATTACACCGTCGCGTGCGTTTTGTTTGTGACAGCAAATTATAGATTGTGTTGGTAACTATCAAAACGTGGCGCGGACTCGCACCCGCCATCAAGAACATTTCACCATTGAAATACTCACTCCGTCGTTCGGCGGCTTCTTCGATTTCCAAGTATTCTTCCGGCGTTAGAAAATGTTTTGGATTAGCTGACATCTGTTTTCACTTCGACTTACTTAACTTCCGTCGCCGTTCTTGCGACTGTCACGGTCAAGCAGATAAACCATCGCTTCACCGATGCGGTCAACGTGTGACGCGATAGTTTTCATCGTTGCCTTCATTTGTTCTTGGTCTATTTTGATTTGCTCTTGATTTTCCAGCGATGAATACAACAAGCTTTGTGTACGGGCTAATAACTCTTGTTGCTGCTCCGCGTTTTGCTGCTGTTGCTTCGCATTTCGCTCGATTCGTTCCATTCGCTCGTTAGATTGCGCCATGTATTCATTTGATTGAATCATGTGTTCGGCAAGGATGCGACGCAGTTCGTCGTCGGATTCCTTTGTGCGCTGCATGTCAATCGTGAACTGCGCTTGCTGTTCGATGATGAAATTGATTTGCCGTTCACGGCGTTCGTGTTGTTCATCTTCAGTCATAATCGTCCTCTCTTTCTTCGCGCTTGATGAGGGTTCAATCCATCTTGGATTCAAATTGTTTCGCGTGCAATTCCTGAAGCGCGACGACGGACGTTTCGCCGCTCATGTTCGACGTGAGCGCGGCGATGATGGCTTCCGCGCCCGTCATCGTCGTGACGCACGGCACGCCGTATTGAAGGGCGGCGCGACGAATCGCTTGCTCGTCGTAGTGCGATGTGCGACCAAGCGGGGTGTTGATGATAATGGCGATGTCGCCTTGCTTGATGAGGTCAACGACGTTCGGGCGACCTTCGTTAACTTTGAAAACCGTTTCGACTTTCAAGCCGGTTTCGCGTAAGCGTTCGCTCGTCCCGAAGGTGGCGATTAGCTTGAAGCCGAGTTTATCAAGGCGACGCGCGACGACGGCAGCCGCTCCTTTATCCGCGTCGTTGACGGAGATAAACGCCGTGCCTTCGCGCGGCAGTTGCAGCCCCGCGCCGCTCATCGCTTTCGCGTAGGCTTCACCGAAAGTTTCGCCGATGCCCATGACCTCGCCCGTCGAGTGCATTTCAGGTCCCAGTACGGGGTCAACGCCGGGAAACTTGGCGAACGGAAACACGGGCGACTTGATGAAGAAGCGATTTTTAATCGTATCGGTCAAATCATCCGGCAAATTGAAACTCGAAAGTTTGCGTCCCGTCATCACAAGAGCGGCGACGCGCGCGAGTGGAACGCCCGTCGCTTTTGAGACGAACGGCACGGTGCGCGATGCGCGTGGATTAACTTCGATGACATAAACGCGATTGTCTTTAATCGCAAATTGAATGTTCATCAAGCCGCGCACGTTCAAGGCTTTTGCCAGACGGCGTGTGTAATGCCGCATCGTTTCGACGTGTTCCGGTTCGATGCGAACGGGCGGCAAAACACACGATGAATCGCCGGAATGGATGCCCGCTTCCTCGATGTGTTCTTGGATACCGGCGATGACACATGTTTCATCATCGGCAATCGCATCAACGTCAAACTCCGCCGCGCTCTCAAGAAATTTATCAATCAATACGGGACGCTCCGGCGATGCCGCGATTGCCGTCCGCATATAATCTTCGAGTGCGGGCGCGTCATACACAATCGCCATCGCGCGCCCGCCAAGCACATAACTTGGGCGTACCAAGACCGGATACCCGATGCCGTCCGCGACCGCGTTGGCTTCATCCGAAGTGACGGCGGTTCCGGCGGGCGGCTGTGGAATGCGAAGCTCTGTGAGTAGGGCGGTGAAGCGTTTGCGGTCTTCCGCGAGGTCAATCGAATCGGGCGAGGTGCCGATGATGGGCGCGCCCGCCCGCTCAAGTTGTCCCGCGAGGTTGAGCGGCGTTTGCCCGCCGAACTGCACGATGACACCCAATGGCTTTTCAACATCAATGATGCTCATCACGTCTTCAAACGTCAGCGGCTCGAAGTAAAGACGGTCGGATGTGTCGTAGTCGGTCGAGACGGTTTCGGGATTGCAGTTGACCATAATGGTTTCAAAGTCGGCGTCCCGCAAAGCGAACGACGCATGACAACAACAATAGTCAAACTCGATTCCTTGCCCGATGCGATTGGGTCCCGAACCGAGAATCATAATCTTCCTTCGCGTCGTCGGCTCTGATTCATCTTCCTGTTCGTAAGTCGAATAGAGATACGGCGTGAACGATTCAAATTCCGCCCCGCATGTATCAACACGCTTAAAGACCGGAACGATGCCCGATGTTTTACGACGGGCGCGCACCGTCAATTCATCGCTTCCGGTTAAATAAGCGAGCCGTCTATCGGATAATCCGACCTCTTTCGCGGTACGTAAAAGTTCGTCGTCAACTTGTTCGAGTCGCTTGCCTTCGATGCGTGTTTGAATGTGCATCACGTCTTGAAGTTGTTCGAGAAACCACGGGTCAATTCCCGACAAACGATTGATTTCCCTGATGCTCACATTGTTTCGCAAAGCATAAGTGATATATGAAAAGCGTTGTGAGTTCGGGCGCGCGAGTTTGCGTTGAAGCTCATCGGGCGCGACGTTTTCTAATCGCAAAGGCGTCGTCGCTTCGAGCGAACGCAGCCCTTTGAACAATGCTTCTTTGAACGTGCGCCCGATTGCCATGACTTCACCGACCGATTTCATTTGCGTACCCAAAACATCTTCGGCGGCTTTGAATTTCTCAAACGACCACTTCGGAATTTTGGCGACGACGTAATCGAGCGTCGGCTCAAACGAGGCGGGAGTCTTCTTTGTGATGTCGTTCGGTATCTCGTCGAGCGTGTAGCCGACCGCGAGTTTCGCCGCGATTTTGGCGATAGGGAATCCGGTCGCTTTCGATGCCAACGCGGATGAGCGTGAAACGCGCGGGTTCATTTCAATAATGCGTATCTCGCCGTTCACAGGATTAACGGCAAACTGTATGTTCGAGCCGCCGGTTTCAACTCCGACGGTGCGGATAATTTTGACGCTCATGTCGCGCAAAGTTTGATATTCGCGGTCGGTCAGAGTTTGCGCTGGCGCGACCGTGATCGAGTCGCCCGTGTGAACGCCCATCGGGTCGAAGTTTTCAATCGAACAGATGATGACGACGTTATCCGCGCAATCTCTCATCACTTCGAGTTCGTATTCTTTCCAACCCAACAACGATTCTTCGATAAGAACTTCGTGCATCGGCGACGCCGCCAAACCGCCGCGCACGATTTCCTCAAACTCTTCGGGGTTGTAAGCCGTCCCGCCGCCCGTGCCGCCGAGCGTGAACGACGGACGGACAATCGCCGGATAACCCGTCGTTTCGACCAACTTTTCGGCATCGTCCCACGACCGCGCGAAGCCCCCTTTCGGCATCGGTAAGCCGACCGCCTCCATCGCCGCTTTGAACAGGCGACGGTCTTCCGCGAGTTTCACGGCTTCAATCTGCGCCCCAATCATCTCGACGCCGTAAGTTTCAAGCACGCCCGCTTCAGAGAGCGCGACCGCGAGATTGAGAGCCGTCTGCCCGCCGACCGTCGGCAACAAGGCATCGGGACGTTCGCGTTCGATAATCTTGGTCACGACCTCAACGGTCAACGGCTCGATGTATGTGCGGTCAGCCGTTTCCGGGTCGGTCATAATCGTCGCCGGATTCGAGTTGACGAGTACGACTTTGTAGCCTTCTTGACGCAGACTCTTACAAGCCTGTGTGCCTGAATAATCGAACTCGCATCCCTGACCGATGACTATGGGACCCGAACCGATGATAAGTATTTTCTTGATGTCTGTGCGTTTTGGCATGAAGCGATAGGTGTGGCGGCGGGCAATCTTTTCGTGATGTTGTGTGAGATTACGACATTATACACATCGCGTTTGCGCGGCATAAAATCGGCGGATTTTTTCCTCACGCTTTGCTTGCCGACTCGGTTATATTACAAATGATTTGGCAAATTCGATTCCTGCCCACATCACAGCTTGAAGGGAGCGCAAAGTAAATGGTCGCCAATTTAGAGAAACGATATACGCTCGAAGAATACTTTGAGTTGGAACGCAATACGGACGAAAAGTATGAGTATTTCGATGGTGAAGTTTTCTGCATGAGCGGAGCGAGTGAGAGTCACGATGAGATTGAAACCAATATCATCTCGCATCTAAAGCCTGTACTGGCAGAACGCAAATGTCGTGTGTTTTCAGGAAACATGCGAATCAAAGTTCCGAGTCATCCGCCTTATCGTTACGCGGACGTTTCAGCGTTATGTGGTGAGGCGAAGTTTGAGAAAATAGGCGGCGTGGATGCGCTGGTGAATCCCGCTTTGATTGTCGAAGTTTTGTCGAACTCGACCGCCAATTATGACCGGAGCGAAAAGTTCAGATACTACAAACCAATCGAAAGCTTCCGCGAATACTTGCTCATCGCGCAAGACGGCGCGGCGGTCACGCAGTTATTCAAAACCGGAGACGGCGAATGGATTTATCGTGACTTCGCTGATTTGGACGCGGTTGTTCATCTGCCGTCGCTGGATTGTGATTTGGGTTTGAGCGAGATTTACCGCAACGTCACGTTTCCGCCGCCGGTTGTCCCGCCGCTTGAGCGCGACGAAATCCGTTGAGCATTTCACATGAGCGAACGGTGCGAAGTAACGAGTCTTAATCCACACAAGCAGTTAAAATAAGCAATCAAAAAGCGCAACGGAAAGCAGAATCCGTTGCGCTTCGGTTTGATACGCGGTTTGTCGTTTTACGGGTTTAGCGCGTCTTTTTTCTTGCGCCAATCTTCGCCTTCGATGATAACGGTTTTGCACATCTCGTAAAGACGACTTCTAAGACGAACGCCGATGCGGTCTTCTAGGGTTTCTTCGGAAGCGCGGCGTTGGTCTAAATAGTTGGTGGTGAAGATTGTGAGTTTCTGGTCGTTATAGCGTTTGCCGATGACGTGCATCATCGTGTCTCTGACCCAATCGGTCGGCTTCGATGCGCCGAGTTCATCTAAAACTAAAACATCGGTATTGAAGACCGGAGCGAGCAGGCTTAGTTCGGAAGTGTGTGAGACTTTGCTGTAAGAATCCTGAATCTCTTTTAAGAGCGAGCCGAAATCATAGAACAGACAGCCGATGCCTTTGCCGATGAGTTCTTGCAAAACGGCGACCGACAGATGTGTTTTGCCGACGCCGACCGTTCCCATGAAAAGCAAGCCGCGATCAATCGCCGGATATTCGCGGGCGAGTCGGACGGCATAATTGAACGCGCGAAACTGCGTGCCGTTGCCGTGTATCGGATAGTAATTGTGCAGGGAACACGGGCGATAACGATGCGGGATGCGGGCGGTGCTAACGACATCGGCTTGGGCTTTGAGGGCGAAACATTTGCATCGCCGCACGCCTTGATTGCTGCTTTGATTGCCGACTTGTTCCCAACCCGAACCGTTACAGAGCGGACACGCGGTCGAAGCGTATTCGTCGGTGTGTTCGGGGATGGTCTTAAAAAGCGGAGCGTCGTCCTCCGGTGGCAATGCCGCATCGGGGACGGCGCGGAGAGCCTGTTTTTTGCTTTTTTCAGACGACATGGAAGTTAGCTTTGAGAACCGAAAACGGACAGGCAAAACATTTGAATCAAGAGGGTGTTTCAGTCCCGCTTGCCGTGCGGCTTACTTCATAAAAAGTGAAACACTCGCTTGTGAACTTGAAAGCGACGGGGATTATAGCACCCGAAAAATGATTTGCAATCGCTTTCGTTAATGCGAATCAAGAGTAAGGACTTCGATTGTTATGTTCATTAGCTACGGAGTAGCGGCAAGACGGTAGCCCACAGTGAAGCGAAGCGAAACTGTGGGTTTAAGCGACACAAAGATTTCCAGCTGCGGTAGCAGCATAAGATAACCCGATGAGGTTGCTTGCCGCCTGATTTCTGCCGCTACTACCGTAGCTTAAAATCTTTTTCTACCATTCTTTCCCACAGTTACGCTTGCGCTTCACTGTGGGCTACCGTCTCATCGCTGCTGCCGCAGCTAAAGACAGAACAGACTTAACCCTTGATTCGCATCGTTAATTTTGCGTGCGAACATCGTTTCAAGGTGGAGAACAGAGAGAGGCGGCTAAATCGCGTAAATTACTTTCTTGCCGGTTCACACGCCGAACATTTTAACCATCAGTTCGAGGATTAAACCGCACGCCGCAATCGCCAGTATGACAAGCAGCAGAATATGATACCAACGCAAAACATAACGCCGACAGGCGCGACATCGCGTGCCAAACCGTCGCAAGGGTCTATCACAGTAAGGACACTTCATAATTGGTTTTGTCAGACTACAAACTCCGGCGCATTTAGCCCGAAATGGCAAGCGTACATACCCACTTTCGGCAACAAGGGAGAGTTAAACCGGAAGTTTCCTAACCAGACTCACTAAGAATCGGGGCGATGTACTCGATATGCTCTCATGTTATATTTGTTTGACCGCATAAAGCAATAACCGTTTTTGCTCCTTTATTTTGACTTGTCACCTCGCACCCTTATCGTTTAAGACTCATGAGTTTCTTTCGTTCGTTGATGTTCAAACTCGGCTTCGGTACGCCCGGAGTTTCGCGCGACCCTTACCACATTTTTCTGCTTGATGATGATGTTCGCCGTCACGACTGGTTCAAGCAGCGTTTCGCTAAAGACCATGTTGACATCGCGGAAACGGTCGGCGAAGCTCTCGAACTGCTCAAGTCGGCTTCTTACGACGCCCTGTTTCTCGACCATGATTTACTGCCGGAGCATTACCACGCCGAAGAACACGACGACGAACGCACGGGTTACGCCATCGCCGTGTGGCTTGCCGAAAATCCCAAGTATCAAGCCGCTTCAAACATCACCGTTCACACGCGCAATGCCGACGGCGCGATGCGTATGGTTAACTGTTTGCGACGCGGCGGACGCCATGCCGATTACGTTCCTTTTCCGTTACTGACGCAAAAAGCCAACATCATGGCGCACCTTTGATTTGACTTTCACACGCCCGCCAAATCGCGCCTATGACGACATAAAGATGAACCACGCTGCATTCTACAATCCGGCACTCGATAATGAATCGGCGAACGGCAAAGCGTTCGAGTATGCGTGCGCCCGCGCCGTCGTCGAAGCATTAAACCGCGCTCCGAAAACATCGGCGGAGATTGTGATGAGTCCCGCGAGTCGCACCGCCGCGCGCCGCTTCGACGGCTCAAAGCCGTTCGCCCGCCACAGCTACTTGCGCGCCGCCGCCGCCGCGATGACGCTTTTACAAAAGTATGAACCGATGTTTCGCCGCCCGCTTCCCGGCGCGTATCAGGTGGCGATGCAAACGGACGCGCAAGGCATCGTCGGTGACGTGCGTGATGTCGTCGCCCGCCACATTACGCCCAATCATGCGAGTTCTTGGGAGTGCGGCATTCTCGTCAAAATCAACAACGATGCCGTCAAACATCCGCGCCTCGCGGGTCAATTCGATTTCGCGCGAGCATGGTTTAATCGTCCCGCGAGTCCGCAGTATTTCGCCCGTATAAAACCTGTGTTCGATGAACTCGAACGCTTCGCCGCGACCGGAGCGCACTGGGATTCGCTCGGACTTAGCGATGAAGCTAAACAGACACGATACTATCGCCCCATCATCGAAGCCCTTATCGCAGAGCTTCTCGCGCAGTCTCAACTCGATAAAGAGATGCCCGCCAAGTTGATTCGCTTTCTCGTCGGACGGCAAGATTTTTATAAAGTCATCGCCCACGCCGCGAGTGAAACCACCGAACTGCAAACTTATTCCTTCGCGCACACACTCGGTTACAACCCTGTAACGAAACAACCGTCAACGCTCATCAAACGCTTGCCCGTTCCGTCGCGCATCATCTCCGCCGCGTTCAAAAAAGATTCGCACAACACCGCCGTCGTCACGCTTGATAATAACTGGACGGTTTCGCTTCGGCTTCACAACGCATCGTCGCGCGTCGAACGCAGTTTGAAACTCGACGCGCGCCTTATCTCGACGCCGCCGGAACGCTTGACCGAGCGCGCCGCGTGGGGTGCTTTGCCCGCATCCGTTTAAGCCTTTTCGCTTTAAGTTTCCGGTGCGGCTCGTTAAATTCCAAAGGTCTGGCGTGCATCGCATCGCCCGCGTGGTTCATCTGAACCACCGTTAGTTTCGCCTCAAATCAAAACCCATCGTTCGGAAATACAGATAGAAATACAGAAAGGTTTATCCCGATGAAGTTCCGCATTCAAAGCTTGATGCTGTTTGTCGTGCTATGTGCCGTGACAGCTTCCGCGCAAACCGTCAGCGTTCAACCGCCGGACGAAAATGACACCGTGACCACAACCGTCAACGGGCAGCAAGTCAAAATCAATCGCCAAACCGGAAGACTCGTTGCGCCGACCGCCGAAGAAGCCAAAATCCTCGCCGAAGGTATGAAGAAGCTGCTCAATCAATCAACCGAAGGTCTCACCGTTCACAAGCACGCCGACGGCACGGAAGAAACGGATTTGCAAGGACGCTTTATGAACTTGATGCTTGCGCGCACTACAACCGAAGGCAAAGTCGAAACCGAATGCGTCACGACGCCGGAATCCGCCGCCGATTTCTTCGGCTTCAAACTGGATACGGACGCGAAAGACACCGCTCCCGCCGCTATCCCGCCCGCCGCGCAAACGCCGCCACCCACATCGAAGCCCGCGACCAAAACACGAAGCACACGCCCAGCGCGCAACTAATTTTTTGAAGACCCGCATGACACAACGTGCATCTTCGTCAATTTCCGCCCCCTCTCGCTTTAACCGCTCCTTGCATAATCTATGAACGCAAAATTTACGAACAGAAATTTCATTCCTAAATCACTTTTCGTTACGCTGGCTTTCATCTGCCTGTTGTCCATGCCCATCACCGATGCTTACGCGGCGGCGCGCATCGTCGTCGTTAATGCCGATGCTGCGGGTGAAGGTTTCAACGACCCGACGCCCGCGCAACCCGTCGGCAACAATTTTGGCACGACCATCGGGCAACAACGGCTCATCGCTTTTCAATTCGCTGCCGACATTTGGGGTGCGACACTCGATAGCGTTGCCGAAATCAGAATCAACGCTAACTTCGATCCGTTGACCTGTACGGCAAACAGCGGGGTACTCGGTTCGGCAGGTGCAGCGCGTTCGTTTCGTAATTTTCCCGGCACGGAGTACGGCGACACTTCGTATCACAGCGCACTTGCCGACAAACGCGCGGGACGCGATTTAAGTCCCGGCAACGCCGACATCAACGCCACCTTCAATAGCAGTCTCGGCACGACGAACTGTCTCACAAATTCCAGTTGGTATTACGGGCTTGACACGAATCAATCACCGAATCAAACCAACCTCGTCGTCGTCGCCCTTCACGAATTTGCTCACGGTCTGGGATTCTCAAGTTTCGTCAATTCATCGAACGGCGTCGGGGCGCGCGACATCTTTTCTCATTACACGTTTGACACGACGACGGGCAAACTTTGGATTGACATGACGAATGCCGAACGTCAGGCATCGGCTTCCAACACACGGCGTCTCATCTGGAATGGGCGCAACGTGACGGCAGCCCTTCCCGGCGTGCTGCGTCTCGGCACACCGCTTCTGACTATCAACGCTCCGTCAAGCGTCGCCAAAACTTACGCCGTCGGCACAGCCCAATTCGGAGCGCAACTCGCCACACCGGGCGTCACCGCCAACATCGTCGCGGCAACCGACGGCGACGCCACGCCGACCGATGTTTGCGCTCCAATTACAAATCCGGTGGAGATTAACGGCAACATCGCGCTGATTGACCGTGGCAACTGCAACTTCACCGTGAAAGTCAAAAACGCGCAGAACGCCGGAGCAGTCGGCGTCATCATCGTTGATAACGTCGCTGAGAACCCGCCGCCCGGACTTGGCGGCGACGACGCGACCATCAGTATTCCCGCCGTCAGGATCGCCCTTGTTGACGGCAATACGATTAAAGGTTCACTCGGCGGCAACCTCGTCAACGGCACACTCGGCGTTGACCCGAACATCTATGCCGGAGCGGATTCGCAAGCCC
This sequence comes from Pyrinomonadaceae bacterium, assembly GCA_041743485.1. GTDB lineage: Bacteria > Acidobacteriota > Blastocatellia > Pyrinomonadales > Pyrinomonadaceae > JANDLT01. The sequence continues at coordinate 10,092 of JBGTMR010000233.1, read as the reverse complement.
GCGCGTTTCTCTTTACGCCCGACCCCGTGCAATCCGGTTCGAGCGTTTCACACTGGGATACGAGCGCGCTGCCAAATCAGCTAATGGAGCCGAGCATCAACGGCGACCTGACTCATCAACTCACTCCGCCGAACGATTTAACCTTACCGTTTATGCGCGACATAGGTTGGTTCATAGACGCCAACGGCGACAGTTTGCCGGACGGTGAAGACGTGCTTAACCAGCAATTCAAAATCACCGCCAAGCGGTTGACGCGCGACGCGGCGACGGGGGAATACATCACCTTCGTCACCATCACCAACACCGGCACGAGCGTCGCCAATAATGTTCAACTGACGACCGCGCGACTCGGCACCACGTCTGCCGTAACCTTGCCGCAATCCTACGGCAAACTCGCGCCCGGTGCGACGGCGACGCGCCTGATACGCTTTCCCGCATCGGCGGCGACGGGCGGCACACGCACCGCGTTACGCTTTGCCGGAACACACACCACCACGCCCATCGGCGGGACATTCGGCAACACACCGAACCGTGATTTCAGAGGCGCACCGCGATAAGCGAAGCCGTAAAAAACAGAACAACGAAAGTGCGGGTGCGAGTCAAACTTGACTCGCACCCGCACTTTTGCTCACGGTGAAAATTCTTAGGCTTCCAACTTCGCATCCATCGTAATCTTCGCGTTGAGCAGACGCGAAATCGGGCAGTTTTCTTTCGCGGTGTTCGCCGCCGTCGTAAATGCCGATTGTTCCGCGCCGGGAATTTTCGCCGTCACGTCCAAGTGAATCTCCGTCACCGTCGGACCCGCTTCCAGTTTTTCCATCGTCACGGTCGCAATCGTATCAATGCCGTCGGCGGTCATTCCGGCTTTGCCCAGTTCACCGGAAAGAGCCATCGTGAAGCATCCGGCGTGCGCGGCGGCGATGAGTTCTTCGGGGTTCGTCCCCTTGCCGTCTTCAAAGCGCGTGTGAAATGAATACTGCGTTTCCGACAAGACGCCGCTGTCCGATGAGAGCGTGCCTTTGCCGTCCTTCAATCCGCCCTGCCAATGTGCGGTGCTTTTACGTTTCATAATGTTTCCTCCAAGATTTAATTTGATTGATTCAGTGCATCATCGGTTGATTGATTCAATGACTGAATGAGTCATTGAATCAATCTTCTTCACCCTCCGATGCCGACATCCGGGACTTGTTCGGTGGCGACTTCATCGGGTTGGGTTTCGAGTTTAAGCGCGTCCTGCACGATTTTGGTTTGCTCCAATTCATGCGTCGCGTATGAGCCGGTCGCGGGTGAAGCGGAAGCCGTGCGCCCGATGTAGCGCAGCTTCACACCGTCAGGCAACAAGTCTTTCAGACGCGATTCGAGGAACGTCCACGCCCCCATGTTGTGCGGTTCTTCCTGCGTCCACGCGAGTTCTTTGAGGTTCGGAAACGTGGCGAGCAGTTCGCGGATTCGCGTTTCGGGGAATGGATAAAACTGTTCGAGCCGCAAAATAGCGACCTGCCCTTTCGTTTCGTTTTCACGGCGCGCGGCGGCGAGGTCATAAAAGACTTTGCCGCCGCACATCACGACGCGCCGGACTTCGCCGCGATTCTCAATCTCCACGTCGTCAAGCACAGGTTGAAAACCGCCTGTTGTGATTTCATCGCGCGAGGAGAACGATGCCGGAAGACGCAGTAAAGATTTCGGCGTCATTACAATCAGCGGGCGCGGGGCTTCCTGTCTGACTTGCCGACGCAGCAAATGGAAATACTGCGCGGGCGTCGTAGGCACGCAAACCTGCAAGTTATTTTCCGCGCACGCTTGTAAAAACCTTTCAAGCCGCGCACTTGAGTGTTCGGGACCCTGTCCTTCGTAGCCGTGCGGCAACAGCATCACAAGGCGGGAAGTCTGCTTCCATTTATCTTCGCCCGACGCGATGAACTGGTCGAAGATGACTTGCGCTCCGTTCGCAAAATCACCGAATTGCGCTTCCCACAAAACGAGCGCGTCTTGCCTGACAACCGTATAACCGTACTCGAAACCAAGCACCGCGAGTTCCGAAAGCGACGAATCATAAACTTCAAAACGCGCCTGTACACCGCCCGCTTCAACATCCGTTTCCGGTTTAACATCGCCGAGCGGCATCCATTGCTCGCCCGACTTCGTGTCGTACATCACGGCGTGACGGTGACTAAAAGTGCCGCGCCCCGAATCCTGTCCGCTAAGTCGAACATGCGTCCCTTCGAGTACGAGTGAGCCGAAAGCCATCGCTTCCGCGAATGCCCAATCAAACGGCGCGCTGCCGTCGCCCATCTTCGCGCGACGCGCGAGTTGCGACACCATTTTCGGGTTGACGTGGAAGTTTTCCGGTACGACCGCGATGTGCTGTCCGAGACGTTCGACGACGTTTTCAGCGATGCCTGTTTCAAGGATGTTCGAGCCGTCTTCATCCGTCATCGGGGCGGCGAGTTCGGTTTGCTTCGTGCGCTTTGCCGCCGCTTCTTTTGAACGTGCGAGTGCCGCTTCATAACGGCGCACGCGCTCGTCAATCAGTTCTTTGACTTCCGCTTCGCTCAAAACCTTTTCCCGCACAAGCTGTTCGGCATATATCGCTCGCACGCCCGGATGCTCTTTGACGCGGGCGTACATCACGGGTTGCGTATAGGTCGGCTCATCCGTTTCGTTGTGACCGAGACGCCGGAAACCTACGAGGTCAATCACGATGTCTTTGTTGTATTCCTGACGGTATTCGAGTGCGAGTTTCATCACGCGATATGCCGCTTCGGGGTCGTCCCCGTTGACGTGGAAAATCGGAAGCGCGGTCATCTTCGCAATGTCGGTCGAATAAATCGTCGAACGACTCGCTTCGGGTGAAGTCGTGAAACCGATTTGATTATTGATGACGATGTGGATAGTTCCGCCCGTGCGATAACCTTTCAGGTCGGCAAGATTTAACGTCTCCATCACGATGCCCTGACCCGCGAAAGCCGCGTCGCCGTGAAGCAGAACGGGCAAGGCTTTATCCCACGCTTCATCGCGCGCGATAGGCAGCGAATCTTGCTTGGCGCGCACCATGCCCTCGACCGGAGCGTCAACAAATTCGAGATGCGAAGGGTTCGGTGAAAGCGTGAGTTGAACCGTCGTACCAAATGCCGTTTCGCGCATCCCCCGCGCGCCTTGGTGATATTTCACGTCGCCTTCGTCCGCCGGAAAATTCGGGTGAACATAGCCTTCAAACGCGGTGAAGATGCGTTCGCAAAAATGACCAAGCACATTTGCCAGAACATTCAAACGCCCGCGATGCGCCATCCCTAAAGTGATGTCTTCGACTCCGCGCTCCGCACTGAGTTCGATGAGTTGGTCTAAAAGCGGGATAATGGTTTCGCAGCCTTCGACGGAAAAGCGTTTCGCTCCCAAGAACTTCGTATGCAGAAAACGCTCGAACTGTTCGGCGGAAACCAGCTTCCATAAAATCTGTTTCTTTATTTCCGCTTCAATCGGAGTCGTCAGGGATTCAATACGTTCGCGCAGCCACTTCTTTTCATTCGTGCTTTGAATGTGACGGTATTCGACGCCGATGCGCCCGCAGTACGCGCGCCGCAAAGTCTCCAGAATCTTACGCAACGTCGCGCGCTCGACGCCGCCCAAACCGTTGGTCAAAAACTCGCGGTCTAAATCCCAAATCGTCAGTCCGTATTCTTCCATATCGAGCGACGAATGCTCGTGCAGTTGCATCGTGTGCAAAGGGTCAATGTCGGCGACGAGATGACCGTAAGAACGATACGCGCTCATGAGTTCGAACACGGCGGCTTGCTTGCGCGTCTGGTCGTCGGCGTGTTCCTGCCCCAGAAGCGGCGGGTTATAGTCAATCGCCCACCGCATAGGCTTCAGAGACAAACCTAAATCCGCGAACATCTCATCGTAAAAATCGTGTTCCCCGATAAGGAGTTCGTGAACGAGTTTGAGAAACGCCCCGGACTCCGCGCCCTGAATGATGCGGTGGTCGTAGGTTGACGAGATGTTGACGCTCTTTGAAATGCCGAGTTGCGAGAGCATCGCCGGAGCCATCGCCTGATACTCCGCCGGATACTCAATCGCTCCCGTCGCAATAATCGCGGCTTGCCCTTCCATCAAACGCGGCTGTGATGAAACCGTGCCGAGTGTGCCGGGATTGGTAATCGAAATCGTCGTGTTCTGAAAATCTTTGACTTCGATTTTGCCTTCGCGCGTCCGCTTCACGGTGTCGTCGTAAGCTTTGAGAAACTCGCGGAAGTTCATCGCATCCGCGCCTTTGATGTTCGGAACCATCAGGGTACGCGAACCGTCTTTCTTCGTGGTGTCAATCGCAATCCCGATGTTGACCGCTTCGCCACGCACGCGCGACGGGTTGCCGTCAATAACCGCATAGGAATCGTTTAGTTGCGGAAAACTTTTGAGAGCCTTAATGAGCGACCACGCGATGATGTGTGTGAAAGAAGCTTTGCCGCTCGAAGTCTCAAGCAAATACTGATTGATGATGATGCGGTTTTCTTCCAAGACTTTGACCGGAACGCGACGGTTCGAGGTCGCGGTCGGCACGTTCAAACTCGCTTCCATATTCTCGACGATACGCAACGCCGCCCCGCGCAAGATTTGCGCTCCCGCGATTGATGTGGCGGACGATGAAGCGTTTGAGGTAGCGGCGCGGGCGGGCGCGGCGGCATTCGTCGCCGGAACACTCGCGGGACTTGCCGGAGATGGAGCGACGGTTGAAGCCGCCGACGGCGGTGGTGACGATGCGCCGTTTGAAGCGGCGGCACGCGGTTCGGGCGTCGCTGTTATTGTCGTCGGGCGCGCGGGTGAAGGGTTCGCGTTCGTCGTTGAAGCGACTGGAGAGTTGTTGCCGTTGTTCGCAATGTCGCCTAAAAGTTCGGCGAAATAAGCGCGCCATTCGTCGTCAACCAACGACGGGTCACTGCGAAAGCGGCTCAACATGCTCTCGACATAAGAAGCGTTCGCCCCGAAGTTTTCCGCGATGTGTTCGGAGACATCGAGATTTTGATTTGTGTTCACGGTTGTTTTGTGTACCTCGTGATAAGAAGCTATGTCTGAGTTCGCCGCCTTAAATTTGCCGCCGTCATCTTAAATGACAATCGGCGCAGACTGCGGTTCGGTGCAGACGGTTTCATTCGGTGAAGATGCCTTAATTTGTTTGAATCTCGATTCTACAATAACATGACGCGATGCGTCGCATCACAGCTTAAAACTTAATCGCAAAGCTCATTATCACCACATCACACAATCAAATTTACAAACTCTAAGGAACCGACTTTTATGGCAACCGACACACCGCCGCCCTATTTTCCGCAAACATCTTTATCGCCCGCCGACCCTAACCGTTTTCGCAAATTCAAATTTATCGTCGCGCTCATCGCCATCGTCTCCCTGCTCGCGCTCGGTGGTATCGTCGTCGGCGCGGTTTATTTGATACGTGCGCTTTTCTGATTCGCATGTAATTTTACAACAGCCGATTGTTTCCGCCGCCCGTTTCATGTTTCTTCAATGATAAAACTTGCCGCCGCGCCCGCCCTTTAGTTACAGTGGTTGAGGCGCGGCTACTTCATCGCGCGCGTCTCCCGTCCCTCTCCCTATCTCCACCGAAACTCCACTTCTCCGCTGTGATTGCTTCACACTATGCCCGATTCTCAAACTGCGTCGCCCGCTTCGCTTCTTTCTTCGCGTGTCAAATGCCTGTGGTGCGGATTGGTCACTTTCGCCGGTGATGATGTTCTCGTCTGCCCGCGATGCGGGGCGGCGTTCGACGCGCACAATCAACACTTGCCGGAAGACGGTTTCACCTTTGAACAAGGCGCGGCTGAACATGCGGACGATGCCGCGCCGCGCCGCATATCGTTTCGACAGCGCGCGTTGGCGGTGTTTGCCGCCGTCGGTTTTGTCCTCGCCGTCGCGTACATTTCCTTGCTTGTCACTTCCGAACCGCTTACCGCTTCACAGAAACAACAGGTGACACGCGCCGTCGAAGTTTTACGCGCGCGGGGTTTCACCGGCGAAGCTTTTATGCTCGGCAGCGTCACAAGTTTTCGTAGTACGGATAACTGGTGGAATAGTTACACCGGACACGCCGACGCTTACGCCGCGACCAACTTTCCGTTTCAAGTCGTAACCTTGTACCCTGAATTTTTCACACTTCCGGTTGACGATACCGAACGCGCTGCCGTCTTGCTTCACGAAGCCCGCCACCTTTACGGCGCAAACGAACCGCGCGCCTTCAACGAAACATGGCGCGCCCGCGCGCAACTTGGTTGGACGAAGGAGAATTACGGGGAGACGCAAATTTATCGCGGCGTGCGTGAACTGACGCGCGAATACGCACCGCAAATTTTCCTCTGCGGCACAGGCGGCGACCGCGATTGTACCGAGTAGTTTTAGAAATCAGACGCGGACAAACCGCGACGATTTCATCAGTCGTTACTCATCCCCGATGTCTGGACACATTTTCCGTCCCGCAAGGGAAGACCGGTAATAGCCCAGCGATTCATCGCTGGGAACACACGAAGAGATGAACGAAGTCCCGCAAGGGACGGCTGAATGTATGCCGAAGTTTCAGTCGTCCCTTGCGGGACTAGAATCTCTGTTCGACGCTAACCCCAGCGATAAATCGCTGGGCTGTTGTCACAAGTCCCTACGGGACAAAGGAAAGTGTCCTGACCTCATCACTCATTCCTATTTCGAGTAATAACCTTGTCGGGCGCGGACGCGCAAGAGCGCGCGGCTTGGCGTGCGAACCTGAATCGGAAGGTATTCGCCCGCCGTCGCGGTGTTGTTCGAGTAGTATTGAATCAGGTATTGAGCGCGCAGTTCGGCGGCGATTTGATTGAACACGATGTCCAAATCTTCCAGCACGTTCGGCAGAAAAGCCGTGCCGCCGGTCGTCGCGGAAATCTTCTGCATTCCGTCCTGACCGCGCCGCGCACCCACATTCAAATAAACCGAACCGCCTGCCGGATTGATAGCATAGAACACGGCATCGGCGCGTTGGACTTCCGGTAAAGTGGCTTGTAGAAGCAGTGCGTGGGTTTGCGCTTGCGCCTGAATGACTTGTGGCGCGACGTAATTCGGGTCAGGGTTCGCCTCTTTTTCTTTTTTAGCGGCGGCGCGGGCGGCAGTTTCGATGCGGGCTTTCATGCGTTCGCTGTTGGTATCTTCACCGTCGGAGAGACAGACAATCACGCGGCGCGAAGTCGGAGGGGTTGAGGACGCGAGAAAACGCGCGGCTTCGACAACCGTGTCGAAGAACGCCGTCGTCTGTCGCTTCGGTTGGAAAAGTTTCAGTTGGGCTAAGGCTTGGTCGAGCGTGGCGCGTGGTGTGCCGATGCGTTGCGGAGCGGTATCAACGGCAAACAGTGTCACACGGTCGCCCGGCTTCATAATCTGTCGCAAAAATCTTGCCGCCGCTTCGAGTTCAAAATCGAATCGTCCCTGCACGCTTCCCGACACGTCAATCAATAACGCGAGTTCGAGCGGGACTTCATCGGCATCGCCGACCTGCGCGACTTGCTGCGGTTTGCCGCGTTCTTCGATGCGAAAATCACCAGCCGTCAAACCTTTGACGGGCATACCCGTCCCGTCGGTGACGGCGACGGGAACGACGACGAGTTTGGAAACGAAACTGATAACGTCGCCGTCGTCTTCGACGGGAGCGGCGGATTCGACGGGCGGCGGTGTCGGGCGTGGTGTCGGAGGCGGTGGAGGCGGAGCAGTGACGGGAACGCTGATGCTCGGTTGTTGCGCGGCGGGTGTCGCTGTTTGTGTTGTCGTTGCGCGGGACGACGGTCTGGCGCGGCGTTGACGTTGTTGTGCAGAAACGGGTATGTGCCACGCGATGAACATGGTAATCAGGCACAAGGCACAAATACGGACGACGGGCGAGGATAAAATCGCGTTTCTAAAGTTCATGTTTTTACCAGTTGCTCACAGTTCAAATGTGAAGCGATGAATGTGATACCGCCGGAATAGGATGCACCCGAAACACAGGGCGATTGCTTCTTTGCAAACCTCAAATCGTAAAAGCGCGACCGCGCGCAAAATGCGGAGAAAGCTTTGAGTCGTTAAAACTCCGTTTCGCTTCGCCCGTTTCGCGCGCGGTCGTATGCTGTTGCCGAAACCCGACAAGCTAGTTTTACATTGCGCCGGACGATGTTTCGGACGAACTCGTGCTGGTGTTCGGCGTCATCGTCGGAGCGGATTGTTGCAAGCCGCGATTGACCAGAACCTTAACTTCAACGCGGCGATTCTGTGCGCGCCCTTCGCGCGTCGTATCGTCGGCAATCGGTTGGGCTTCACCGTAGCCGAACGGCGTCACCATGCGGCGAAGCGGGATGCGATGCTGTTCCGCGAGATAGCGCACGACGGCATCGGCGCGGCGTTGACTAAGCGCACGATTGCGGTCAACGCTGCCGGACGAATCGGCATAGCCGGTAATTTCGATGATGAAATTTTTGGCACTGAAATACTTGGTCGCCACACTATCAAGCGAAGCCTTCGCTTCCGTCGAAAGCACGGCACTGCCCGTGCGGAAATTTACGGCGGCGGTTTCCTGTGTCACATAATCATCAAGTGCCGAGATGCGGTCGTTGGTGGCATTGACGCCGCCGACAGCCGCATTAGCGGTTTCCTGTGCCGCTTTCGCGCCGCCCGCCGAAGCGTTGGCGACTGCCGCGAGTTCGTCTAATTGTCCCGAAAGGCGTTCGGCGTTCTGTTCGACTTGTCCGACGCGGGCTTCGACGGGACGCACGTTGGCATCAATCGAACGCGCCGTGCGAAGGTCGCTCGGACGCACGCGGACACGTTCCGCGAGTAATTGCCCGCCCGAATCGCCGCGCCCGCGAACTTCGACATCAAGCCCGCGCAATAAACTTGTGACGCCGTAATTGCGTCCGCGACGAAACGGATTGCCTTCGCGCTCGACGACTTGCGTTTGGTCGCCGATTCGCACCGTCACTTCGCTGCCTTTTTCATCAAGCAAAGTGAAAGTATCAACATCGCGGCGCAAGATTGTTCCGTTGATTGTTTCGCGTTGTCCACTGACAACGGTGCGTTGCGGGGCGGCGGTCTGCATTGCCGATGATGAACCGGCGGTGTTCTGATTCATCGCGTCCTGCGCCGGTGCGACGGATGCAAAAGCGAAGACGAGCAACGCCGAGCCGGTTAGTAAAATTCTCTTTTTGCTAATTTGAATAAAACTCATTTAATTTCATCTCCATGACGCCCGAAGGTTTATATACGAGACAGACCGTATATTGAAATCAGCTTCGGCGTTAGCTAAGGCGGATGCGCGCGTTTCGGTTGCGATAAAGATGAGCGATGACGCTCGCGCCGAAACTCGATTTACCCGCCGGGTAAATTTCGTTTTTCAACACAGCAAACGATGACACTTCGATGTCATTACCCGGTTGCCAATAGTTACAGGGGAAAAGGATGCGCGTATTGTTGCCATCTGCGATGAACTTAGTCAAGCGATGAAAAAGCTCGACTGAGTGCGATAGAACATGTCCCACGCGAATAAGGTGAGATGCGGCGCGGGTGAAGTTGCAGTTCACCCGCGCCGCACATTATGGCTTACCTTTTGTATTAGACCTCTTGCAAAAGTCGTCCCGTCAGGGACGTTTGATTTTAGCCCAGCGATTTATCGCTGGGTACAGGATGAACAACCTGCCGTGTCCCGTAGGGACACTTGAAAGTTCAGTCGTCCCTTACGGGACTAGAAAGATTTTTTGACTTTTCCCCAGCGATAAATCGCTGGGCTATTGTCACGAAGTCCCTACGGGACTTTTGCAAGAGGTCTATTGCCAACCAAACTCATCAGCCCGTTTTTAACGGGTTTTCGCATGAGGCTTGAGCCGTTCGGGTGCTGGTGGCTAAAGCCGGGAGAGAAGGACGTTAAAACGCCCTCGCAAATTTATTGACTGCGCTTACCCAGCCGTCAAACGGCTGGACTATGCGCCCTTCGGGAAAGCCGTCTGAAGACGGCTGAGTAGTTACTTCAATTCACCATTCACCATTCACCATTCACCATTCACCTCATGAAGCAATTTATAAGTAAGTGTTTGTGCA
>JBGTMR010000232.1:0-3958 GCA_041743485.1 Pyrinomonadaceae bacterium | reverse complement strand
TTTTGTAAAACGTCGCGGTAAGTTATTGATTCATAAAACACGGCGTCCGCGTCCACGTTCGGGTCAGCCGAATACACGCCTTTAACCTTTGTCGCTTTGAGCAAAACATCGGCTTTGATTTCGAGAGCGCGCAGGGCGGCGGCGGAATCGGTCGTGAAATAAGGATTGCCCGTTCCGGCGGCGAAGATGACGACGCGCCCTTTTTCAAGGTGACGAATCGCGCGCCGACGTATGAACGGTTCGGCGACTTCCGGCATGTTTATCGCTGACAAGACGCGCGTAAAAACGCCAAGCTTCTCCAATGCGTCTTGAAGCACGACGGCATTCATCACCGTTGCCAGCATTCCAATGTAATCGGCACTCGACCTATCCATCCCGCTCGCGCTTTTCGAGACGCCGCGAAAGATGTTGCCGCCGCCGACGACAATGGCGATTTCAATGCCCGTCGCGCGCGCATCGCGGATTTCTTCACCGATTGACTGCGCGACCAAAGTGTCAACCCCGTAACCTTGCGAACCCATTAACGCTTCGCCGGAAAGTTTCAACAACACACGCGGTCGGGCGTGCGCGGCGTTGGCTGTCGGTTGAAAATCCTGCTCTGCGTTCATTTATATTTGTCGTCGCTTATTGTCTTCTCCTAACATTTGAAATCTCAAATTTGAGATTTCAAATGTTAGGAGACGTAATTTGCTTTATTGATTGCCGCCCGCGAGAGCCGCGACTTCGCTGTTGAAGTCGTCTTCGCGGCGCGCGATGCCTTCGCCCATTTTATAGCGTGTGAAGCGGCGCACGGTGATACGTTCGCCGGTGCGCGCGACGTTTTCCGTTAAAAGTTCACCGACGGTTTTCGCGGGGTCTTTGACAAACGGCTGGTCGAGCAAAACGGCTTCTTCGTAAAACTTGTTGATGCGCCCTTCCGCGATTTTCTCCAACACATTATCCGGCTTGTTCGCGTTCTTAGGCTCGTTCTTCGCCTGTGCGACGGCGATTTCTCTTTCCTTATCAACTACGTCCGCCGCAACTTCATCGCGCGAAACGAAACGCGGTTCAGCCGCCGCGATGTGCATCGCAATGTCTTTGACGAGTTGTTGAAACTCCGGCGTGCGTCCGACGAAATCGGTTTCGCAGTTGACTTCAACCATCACGCCGACTTTGCCGCCCATGTGTATGTAAGAACCGACGACGCCTTCCGCCGCGATGCGACTGGCGGCTTTAACGCCTTTCGCCGCCCCGCGCTTACGCAAAACTTCAATCGCTTGGTCTTCGTTGCCGCCCGCTTCTTGAAGTGCGTTGCGGCATTCCATCATGCCCGCACCTGTTTTGTCGCGCAAGGATTTCACCGCGCTTGCCGCTACATCAGCCATAACTTATGTCTCCTCAATAAAAATAATCGCGTGTTTTTGTGATTCTATTTTAACCTAAAAAGAAGCGCAGCCGAGCGGTCTGTCCGCGTCACTTGGCTGCGCTCGTCGTGATGCTCGAAATGTTTGCCCGTCTTTTTGGACGATGATTCTTAGCTTGCCGCTCCGACTGAATCAGCACCCTTGTCTTGTTCCGCCGATTGCTGCGGGACGAGTTCGGCTTCATCCGTACCCCCGCCAAACGCGCCGCGTTCGGGCGCGCCCGTGCCGACTTGCGGGTGGTCGCCGATGCTGTCGGGTTGCTGTCCGGTCTTGCCAAACCCGACGTTGCCCGGTGAAGAAACTTGTGAAATCGTTTCCGAGTTTTCCATATCCGCGACCATGTTGGAGCGCGCACCGGGATTTATGTCGGTTGTGACCGATGATGTGTTGTCACCCGCCGCGTCGCTTGCCGGAGCGTCGCCGTTCGTCGAAGTTTGCCCCGCATCTTGAGTCGCGGTGTCAGTCGCCCCGTCTTGGGTCGCTGTTTGTTCAGTACCTGCGGCATCGGCTTCTTCGTTCTCACGCGAACGCATTTGTTGACCTTCAATCACCGCATCGGCGATGCGCGCAGAGAACAAACGCACAGCGCGAAGCGCGTCATCGTTGCCGGGTATTATGTAATCAACGCCTTCGGGCGAGCAGTTACTATCAACGACGGCAATCACGGGAATGCCGAGACGGTTGGCTTCCTGCACGGCGATTTCTTCTTTACGCACATCAATGATGAACAGCGCATCAGGCACGCGCGTCATGTTGCGAATGCCCGCAAAGTTTTTGAGCAACAAGTCGCGTTCGCGGTCAAGTGCGATGCGCTCTTTCTTCGTCAACTTGTCGGCGCGTCCGTCGCCCTGCATCGTTTCGATGTCTTTCAAGCGACGAATGGATTTCTGTACGGTCTGAAAGTTGGTCAGAAGTCCGCCGAGCCAGCGTTGATTGATGTAATACTGTCCGGCGCGTTCCGACTCTTCACGAATCGCGTCTTGTGCCTGACGCTTTGTGCCGACGAACAGCACGGTTTTACCTCTATCTTCGCCTGCCAAATTCGTGACGAACGTAATCGCGTCGCGGAACATGCGTTGGGTTTTCTGTAAATCAATAATGGAGATGCCGTTGCGTTCACCGAAAATATACTCTTTCATTTTCGGATTCCAACGACGGACCTGGTGTCCGAAGTGAACGCCCGCCTCTAAAAGTTCTTTCATCGTAACGGTCGTAGCCAAATTAAAACTCCTTAACGTGTGATTGGTTTAATGTACTCGCCGCGCATCGTTTGATTAAACCAATCGAGTGCGCGGCAATGGAATTAATAGGAGGCAGGAGCCAGTAGTCAGAATTAAACACGTTCTTCCTGTCTTCATTCTGGCTTCTGGCTCCTGCTTTTTATCTTTTCGAGAACTGGAAGCGTGCGCGTGCGCCTTTTTGTCCGTACTTCTTGCGTTCTTTTTGGCGCGGGTCGCGGGTAACGAATCCGGCACTCTTGAGCGCGGGTCGCATGTCTAGATTGAACTCCATCAAGGCGCGTGTGATGCCGTGACGCACCGCACCGGCTTGACCGGAGAGACCGCCGCCGTCCACGTTGACATAGATGTCGAACTTGTTCGCGGTGTCGGTCAGCATCAACGGTTGACGGATGATTGTGCGAAGCGTTTCGTTCGGAAAGTAGTTCTCGAATTCGCGTTTGTTGATTTTAATGTCGCCGGTTCCGGGACGCAGATAGACGCGCGCGGTCGAAGTTTTGCGCCGCCCCGTTCCTTGATATTGAATTTCAGCCACAGATAAATTTCCTTGTTAAATTGTATTCACGCTTGAACTAAACTTTGGTGTCCACAAGCAGTTTGTCGCCGGACAGTTCCTTGATATTCAGAAGTTGCGGCAGTTGCGCGGCGTGCGGGTGTTTGTCGTCGGCATAAACCTTCAGCTTTTTGCCCATCGCGCGCCCCATCTTGGTTTTCGGAAGCATACCGAGAACAGCCTGTTCAATCACGCGCTCAGGATGTTTGGCAAACTGTTCCTTAACGCCGACTTCGCGCAAGCCGCCGGGGTAAAGCGTGTGGCGGCGATAAACTTTCTGCGTCATGCGCGCGCCTTTGAAAGTGCTGTGGCGCGCGTTGATAACGATTACATGATCGCCCATGTCCATGAAAGGCGTGTATTGCGGGTTGTTTTTGCCCGACAAAATGCGCGCGATTTCGGTGGCGATTCGCCCGACGGGTTGACCGGCAGCATCAACAACATGCCAACGGCGTTTTTCGGCAAGACCTTTGCCGCTTGGAAAGTATGTACTCATAGATAAGATTCCCTATTTCCGGCGTAAAAAACGCGAACGGTCAGGATAGCGACCGTGTTTCTAACTGTCAAGCCACAGCATTTGAAATCTCAAATACTGAAGTTCAAACAGTTTCGATAACCGGGGTTATGAGACACGCAAAAACCCTTCCTTTGAGTTCGATGAGGAAGGGTTTCGCGTGTCCCGTTTTCAGACTAAATCTTCTACCAAGACGGTTACTGACTTTAGGGTTGTTGAGTGGTCTGTCCGCCGTCGTTGCGGCGCAAAA
>JBGTMR010000231.1:0-2001 GCA_041743485.1 Pyrinomonadaceae bacterium | reverse complement strand
CAGACGCAAGCCTTCCAAATCGTTGGTGGCTTCGACGGGCAATGCGCGACGGTCGGCGATGTTGACGTTGTAAGCGCGATAATGTGCGAGTCGCGCGCGCACGCCGTTTAAGACTTGTCCGGCGACGGCGTAGTAAGTTCGGGTGCCGCTTTCGCCGCCGGTCGAGCGTAAGTTGAACGCTTCACCGAGCATGGACGAAGCGCGTTTGTAATCGGCTTGTTCGATATAGATACTCGTTAGAAGAACGCGGGCGACGTTGGCAATCGCGGCATCGGTGTTTGCGGCGCGCACCGTTTCGAGTTGTTGAATCGCTCCGGCATAGTTGCCGATAGCGGCGAGCGAACGCGCGTGAATCAAACGCTTTTCGACTTCGCTAACGGCAACGGCTTTCGCTTCATCGCCGCCCCATTCTTCCGCCGCTTCCGGCACAAGCGGTGCGACGGAAACAATGGTCGCCGCCATGTCATCGGGATTTGCGCTTGAAGCAGTGGGTGAAGCGGCGGGAGATGCCGGTTTGGTAGTGGTAGTTTGTTGAGCGTGCGAGACGCCGGACAAGCCACACAGAATGAGCGCGCATAACAGGACTTGGGGGAAACCTTGTCTTGAGTTTAGCGACGCTGCCTTGATTGCGAACGGAGAGAGGCGAGAGGATTTCGATGTCAAAGGCTGTACTCCATAAATCGAAAAAGCGAGGCATACATAAAAAACCCTTATGTCTCGCTTTCTCTAAGATGTGTTTGGACGGGCATTATGCCGACATTTGTGATGACAGGCAACCCGTATCGTTCAGTTTTATGTCACTCACCTTACGCGGTGACAAAGTTTTGCGGCTCTGCCGCCTGATGTGCGGTGAGGCTTCTGCCTCACCGATAACGATTACTCACACATCTTCGAGGCTACGCCTCAGAACGGGCGGCGTAGCCGCTACATTTTTTATCACAGGACGGAAAGGCACAGCCTTTCCGCACCATCAGGCGGCACAGCCGCTTCGTCGCGTAAGGTGAGTCATGTCAGTTCGGTGCGTTGCCGTCGGTGCGTCCTTGCGACTTGACGGCGAGGCTGCGTGTGATGCGTGTGCGCCAAGTTCGTGCCTGACGCTTAATAAGCGGTTCATTGAGCGTCAACAAACGACGGTCGAGCATCACGGTTTTTCCGTCAATAATCACGGTTCGCACGTCCGACGCTTTCGTCGCATAGACGAGCGTTGAAAATAAATTGTAGCGTGGTGTCTGGTGCGCCGCGTCCGCGTCAACGATTACGATGTCGGCGCGCTTTCCTTTTTCAAGCGAACCGATTTCACGCTCAAGGTGCAAAGCACGCGCTCCGTTAATCGTCGCCATCGCAAAAGCTTCGCGCGCCGTGACGACGCGCGGGTCGCCGCTTGCGACTTTGTGTAGCTTCGCCGCCGTGTCAATTTCTTCCCACATATTGAGGTCGTTATTCGACGCCGCCCCGTCCGTGCCAAGTCCCAAAGGCAAATTTGACGCAAGCATCTGTGGCACGGGGGCGATGCCGGAAGCGAGTTTCATATTCGATTGCGGATTGTGAACCGCACCGACACCGTTCTGTTTAAGCAACCTGATGTCATCCGCGTTGATGTGAATGACGTGCGCGGCGATGACACGCGAACTCAAAAAATTTATCCGCGCGAGATACGCGACGGGCGAAGCGTTCTTGTCGCGCAGACTGTCATCGAGTTCCTTCTTCGTCTCAGCGACGTGAATCAATATCGGAGCGTTTAAGCGTTCGGCAGCCTGCCGCACGTTGTTCAAATGTTCTTCGGAAACCGTGTAAGGCGCGTGCGGCGCGAACGCCGGAGTAACAAGCTTGTTCCCCTGCCACTTGTTGATAAAGCGTTCGGTGTAAGCCATCATTGCTTCGTGCGTCTTGTTGTCGGGGGCGGGAAAATCAATCACCGTTTCGCCCAACACGGCGCGGACTCCGGCACGCGCCGTTTCATCGGCAATCGCGTCCTCAAAGTAGTACATATCGCAAAACGTC
>JBGTMR010000230.1:0-15277 GCA_041743485.1 Pyrinomonadaceae bacterium | reverse complement strand
GTTGAGCGTCACCAAACATCGAACACGGTCGCGGCGGCGTTGGGACGCACTTTGACGGGTACGCTGCTGCTCGGTTCGACGCTCAAGGAACTCGACCGTTTGACCGTGCAGATTGCGGGCGACGGCGAGATCGGCGGCATCACGGCGGAGACGAACGCGGCGGGAACGGTGCGCGGTTATGTGCGTAACCCCGATGCCGAAGTGCCGCTTAAAGCGAATGGCAAGCTTGACGTGAGCGGCATCGTCGGACAGGGAATGTTTTATGTGATGCGCGAATCGGGTTACGACATGGGTTTGTACCGCGAACCGTATCGCGGTTCAGTCCCGATTACTTCGGGCGAAATCGCGGGGGATTTCGCTTATTACATGACGCAATCCGAACAGATTCCGTCGGCGGTGATGCTCGGCGTGCTGATGCGCGCCGACGACACGGGCGAGCGATACGTCGAAGCGGCGGGCGGATTGATGATTCAGTTGATGCCGGGCGCGAGCGATAAAACGATTCGTCAAATCGAGGAAGCCGTGAGCCGCGCGCCGCACACGACGAGTATGATTCGTGAAGGAGCGACGCCCGCCGACCTGCTTCGCACGGCACTCGGCGGAATGGGGTTTGACGTGATGGAGGAAAAAGCGGTGCGCTTCGCGTGTCCGTGTTCTTACGAGCGCGCGGTGTCGCTGATTTCTTCCATTGACCGCGCGGAACTCGAATCCATGCTGCGCGAGGACGCGGGAGCGGCGATGACATGCCATTTCTGCAACGAAACTTACCGCCTCAACGAAAGCGCGCTCGAAGACATTTTGCGCGAACGCTTGGCGGCTTAAAGGTTTCGTTCGATGGTTTCTAAAAAGCTAAAAGGCTCGGATACCATATCCGAGACTTTTAGCTTTTGTGTTCGGTTGAACGGGTTGATTACTTCGGGGTTGAGCCGGAGGTCAGCAAATCGTAGTTGCCGATTTCGCGGTTGTGATTATCGAGCGCGCCGATGGCGTCGGACGTGTCTTCGAGCATACGTTTGGTCATCTCAATCGAATCGCTGAGTTGTTCAAAGTCGAGCGATGAGACACGCTCCGGCGTCGGCAGGGTGATGACCTGATCCTTAACGAGACCGAAAAAGTTTTCGATAGATTGAAGTTGGGCTTCGACAAGTTTCACTGAATGCTCAAGTTCGCCAAAGGCTGAGATACGGCGTTTGAGAATCTCGGCGTTCGCCTGTTGAACGCGGCGTGTGCGCTCGTCGGTCGTGGTTTCAATCACACGTTCGGCTTGCGTCAGTTGATTCTGTACGGCTTGCTTGTTGATTGTGCGTAGATGATGTTTGCGGCGACGATACACGTCAAGCAAATCAACGAAGTCTTCCCAACGCTGGTCGAGTGATTGAAGGTTGGAGGGAATCTCTTTTTGCGCGGTGAACTTGCGATAGTTTTCGTAAATCTGACCTTTGAGATAGCCGAGATACGTCACCGCGTCGCGTTCGCGCGGGTCAAATTCCTTAATGAGTTTTTCGCGGCGCGCGGTGCGAAGCTTGAGTTGACGTTCGCGCTCATTATCGTCTATGTAACGACGATAAAGGCGCGTCGCCGGAACAGTGGCGAGATACAAGCCTTCTGCGACAATCGCCGCGCCGAGCGGGATAACCGATTGCGTGTAAGCAGCGGCGACGGCGAAGCCCGCGATACCCCAAAAGTTGGCAGGCTCTTGGACTGCGGCAGTTAAATACTGTAAATCAATTTTCTTTTTGTCCGCCATGATTCTGTAACTTGGTGACGGTGAAAGCCGTTGGTTGAGAACGTAAATAATCGTGCGATTTTAATGATTGCCGTTCGAGTCTTCGGGTGAAGCGGCGGGCAACTGATTAACTTTCTTTTCGGTTGAACCCGGCAGCATGTTCATCTCTTGTTTATAGGCGAGAAGTTTATCTTGCAACTGCATATTCAAAGCTTCCTGCTCGATTTCTTGCATTTGCGAATCAACATTCGTCGTGCCAAGTTGCATCTTGGCTTCGGCGGCTGCCGAGCGACGGTCAATCTTGTCGCGCATTTCGCTGAACGTCGAAGAATCATCGCCAATCTGAAACGATTCCATTGTCTGCGCGAGTTGCTCTTGCAACTTGGCTTGCTTCGATTGACTGATGAGTTGCATCGCTTCGGCACTGCGACGCTGCATCTGCAAAACGTAGTTGTCGCGCGCCTTCAACGCTTGCTTCGATGCCACGCCCGCATGGTCAAGTTGCTGTGAGGTTTTTTGTAAATCGAGTTGAGCCTGTTGAAGTTGACCGATGTAGGCGGTTGCCACATCATCGCGCCCCATTTTGACCGAAGCCTTGATTTTCGAGTCGAGTTCGACGACTTGCCCTTCGAGTCGCTCTTTATTGCGCGCCAAAAGTTTCTCGGTCGCCATGACTTGCGAAACCGAGTTGGTGAGTTCCGGCACACGGTCACGCATGTCGCGGATGGTTTGTTGCAGAATCATTTCAGGGTCTTCTGTTTTTTCAATCAGACCGCCGAACAACGCACGCACAGAACGCTTCAATCTTACCCACACGCCCATAACTAAAAAGTTCCTCCCGAAATCATTTAACCCGACGACGGTTCACATTCGCTTTGGCTTGTACGAACCGTCGCGGTGCGCGGTTGCAAGCCTTGCGCCCGCGCCGTAAAACCGAGTATATCAGGACTCTGCGCGGTGCGACTAGATTGATTGTTAAAGCGGGCGAAATGTCAGCCGAAAGCGTCGCCGTGCCTTGCGATATTCAAGCTTTTTCGTGCGACGTAAGCCTACCTTTCACGCTTGAAACGCCCTATGTCGCGGCGGTAATTCACGCCGTCCCACTTGATGCGACTAATCGCGTCGTAGCATTTGGCAAGGGCATCATTGAGATGCGCGGCAGTCGCCGTTACACCAAGCACGCGCCCGCCCGCCGTCAACCACCGATTATCACGGCGCGCAGTCGCGGCGTGAAACACAAGCACGTCACCGCGCCCGTCATCATTCACATCAAAGGTTTCAAGCCCTTCGATGATGTGTCCGATTTCCGGTTTGTTCGGATAACCGCGCGCCGCGAGAACCACGCACGCGGAAGCGTCTTCAGACCATTCGACGTTGATTTCACCAAGATTTCCGCGCGCGACGGCTTGGAAGATTTCAACCAGATCGCTTTTCAAACGAACGAGTATCGCCTGCGTTTCCGGGTCGCCGAGACGCGCGTTGTACTCAATCACACGCGCCCCGTCAGGCGTCAACATCAAGCCTATGTAAAGCACGCCGCGAAACGTGAAGCCTTCATCACGCGCACCGCGAAGCGTCGGTTCGACGATTGTGCGCTTGATTTCTTCGAGCGTCGCGGCATCGAGAATGTCATCAGAAGTGATGACGCCCATGCCGCCCGTGTTCGCCCCCGTATCGTTTTCGCCGATGCGTTTATGGTCGCGTGCCGGTGGCATCAAAACGTAATCGCGCCCGTCCGTCCATAACAAAAGCGAGACTTCCGCGCCTTCGAGTTTTTCTTCGAGAACAACCACAGAGGGTGAAGCGCCGGGCGATACGGAGCGAGCGTTCGTGTTCATCAATTCTTCAACGCACCGCAAAGCTTCGGCGTGCGACGCAGTGACGTGAACACCTTTGCCCGCCGCCAAACCGTCGGCTTTGACGACGATAGGGGTTTCCGCGTCTCCGAATTCGCCGCTTCGCAAACACTCTTGCGCCGCTTCGAGTGAAGCGGCGGTGCGATAATGCGCGGTCGGAATTTTGTGCCGCGTCATAAATGATTTAGCGAAAGACTTGCTTGATTCCAAACGCGCGGCGTTCTTAGTCGGGGCGGCGATAAGCAGATTTCGCCGCGCAAATTCGTCCGCGATTCCGGCGGCAAGCGCGGCTTCACCGCCGACAATCGTTAAATCAATGTTTTGACTTTCGGCAAAATCGGCAAGCCCGCCGATGTCAATCGCATCAATATCAATCGTTTCGGCGAGTTGCGCTATCCCCGCGTTTCCCGGAGCGCAGAACACTTTCACGGTGCGGTGCGAAGTGTGAATCAATGACCATACTAAAGCGTGTTCGCGTCCGCCCGAACCGACGACCAGAATTTTCATCATGTCCACACCGCTCATAAAACAAAGTTTCGCGCTTCTCAACGCATCGGCTTAAAAAACAAATCAGGATAGCGCGGCTTTTCATTGATGCCAATCATGTTACAAACTTGACACAATTTGTTCATCGCTATATTTTGCAAAAAGGGCAACGCCGTATTTCCTTCGCGCTGTTCACGCCTTTCTCTCTGCCGACACACTCAAACTTATCAAGCGAGGTAACAATCTACTATGTCATCCATGAAATTACCTTCCCACTCGGAAAATACCTCTCACTCGCCTGCCGAGTGGACTCAAGCAGAGACGGGGGAACTGCAAGACAAATTCATTCATTGCGTTGATTGTGAAGAAGATTTTCTGTGGACTGTCGGAGAGCAAACTTTCTTTCGTGATAAGGGTTTGCAAAACGAACCGAAGCGTTGCAAATCATGCAAGCAGAAAAAGAATGAACGCCTGAACGCGATTATCGCCGCCCAAGAGAGCGGCTTGCGGCAACGCATCGAAGTCGCCGTCAGGTGCGCGCAGTGCGACGAACCGACGACCGTGCCGTTTTATCCTTCGCAGGGTCGCCCGGTTTTCTGCCGCAGTTGCTTTCTCGCCCAACGCGGGCAAACAAGCGACGGGACGCAGATACACTAAAGCACTCGCCTGCATTGCGCCAGAATAACGGCGTCTCTCCGCTCAAAGTTGAAAATCGAAAGGAAAAGACTGTTTCCGTCTGCCTGACACTTTCGCCCTTCGATTTTCAACTTTCACCTTTCGTTCAACCGCCGACGTGAACATTCGGACGTTGTTTCGGATTCGATTCGGCTTGACGCAAAACTTCGCGCGTCACGGGTGCGGTATCGCCTTCACCGAACGCGATATATTTGAACACGTAGAAAAGCGGATTGCCTTCACTCCAACCGAAATAGACGTGCGGAATCTTTCCCGTCGAGTTCCGCAGATACAACAAGAAAGCGGCGATAGCATTCGGAACCGCCGGACTCTCGGTACTCAACACGCGATAACCCTCGACTTCACGCCCGCGCACTTTCAAGACGCCGGAAAACTGCGAAGCGTCTTTCGGCGTAACCTCGAAAAACAGAATCGGTTTGTTCGTTTCCAGCGAATGGTCTTCGCGCTGTTCGCGTTCCTTGCGCTCGTATTCTTCACGGTCGCCCGTATCGCAACGGTTGGCGATGATGCGAATCGTGTCGGTCTTGGCTTCATCAATAAAGCGTCGCGCCACTTCATCGAGTTCGACTTTATCAACGCGCAATTCCGTCGTGCGGTACACACGCGAGATGAGCGACGTGGCGACGATGCCGAGAATAAAGAGCGAGGCGATCTTGATGCCTTCGGGACGTTCGATGACATTAACGATGGTGGTGTAAATAAAGACGGCGGCGATACTCAAAAACAACAGCCACGCCCGCCCGCCTTTCCGTTTGGATGAAAGCGTCACCGCGATTGCCGCCGAACTCATCAAGACCAGTACGCCCGTCGCGTAAGCTCCCCCTTGAGCGTCAACATCGGCTTTGAAAAGTATTGTGACCAGAAAAGCAATCAACGTGAACACGATTGCCAACGGTCGTGTCGCCCGCGCCCAGTAAGGAGCCATGCCGTAGCGCGGCAAGTAGCGCGGCACGATGTTCAGCAATCCTGCCAGCGCGCTCGAACCCGCGAACCACAAAATCAGTATCGTGCTGATGTCGTAAATCGTTCCAAACACATCGCCAAAGAATTTGTGCGCGAGATACGCGAGGGCGCGCCCGTTGGCTTCGCCCGCTTGGATACCGGCAACCGTATCGGCGGCGCGAAACTTATCCGGCTCGATTAAAAGCGTCGTGACAAAGCTACTCGCAATTAACATCACGCTCATAATCAGAGCGGCACTTAACAATAATTTGCGCGTGTTCTGTATGCGATGCGGGTCTTGCACGAGCGGCATCATCGCCACTCCCGTCTCGAAACCGGAAAGACCGAGTGCCAGTTTCGGAAACAGAATCAGCGCGAAGCCAATCATCAGAAACACGTTGCCGCGTGTCTGTGGCATCGCAAACAAAGCATCGTTCCAACGCGAAAGCAGTTCCGGGTGCGTCGCTATTTCATAAACACCGTAGCCGACGACAATCGTGTTAAGCCCTATATAAACTATGACAAGGATGACGGCAATCCCGATGGCTTCCTTAAAACCTTTTAGGAATACCGCGCCGAGCAAACCAATCAATACGAGCGTGATGCCGATGCGATGATTGAGAAAGTGAAGGTGTTCTTCGACGAACGGATTTTCGATGATGTGCGCGGTCGCATCGGCGGCTGAAAGCGTGATAGTGATGATGAAATCCGTCGCCACGAAGCCGAGCAGACACAGCACGAACAACTTGCCCCGCCAACGTGAAAGCAGGTTTTCCAACATCGAAATCGAACCTTCACCGTGCGGGCTTTCCGCCGCGACGTAACTATAAATCGGCAATGCTCCGAACAGTGTTAAAAGTACGAGAATGATGGTCGCCAACGGTGAAAGCATTCCGGCAGCGAGAAACGCAATGCCGGGTTGATAGCCGAGCGTCGAAAAATAATCAACGCCCGTCAAACACATCACCTGCCACCACGGGTGACGATGATGTGTGACGGGAGCGTGCGGCGCGTCGCCGGTTGCGACGTGTCCGTCAAGCAGCCACTCGCCCACTTTTTCACGCGACACGCGACGCGGTTTAATATCGGTTGACATTGTGATTCTCCTTAACAAGTTATGTGTTAAGGAAAGCGCGTCATCTGCCGTCGAAGCTTGGCTCAAACCATTTTCGTGTACACGAAAAACGGGTGCGAGAGCATACTGCTCCCGCACCCTTTTAAGATTCATAAACCTGAGGCGGCAAAACTTGCTCTTTCCTTTTTCGCCGACGGAGTTAGCTGACGGGCTTGAACTGGAAAGTGTTCTACGCGAAACGGCTCTTTTGCCGCTTCGACGATGCGCCCCGTGTCCCGCTTACAAAAGCCGGAACGATGGTTCCCCCGTGCCGACACGTTTTCTCGCGCGCCGACTTAGGCATTAGTTTTCAAAGACGAACGCAATCTTACACCTGTTCAGGTAATCCGCGCCACCTGAAGTACGGACACATTTTCGTCCCGTCAGGGACGGTTGATAATAGCCCAGCGATTTATCGCTGGGAACAGATGTGGAGAAGAATGAAGTCCCGTAGGGACGACTGAAATCTGGCATTTCAGTCGTCCCTACAGGACTTAAAATTTGATTACCATTATCCCCGGCGATAAATCGCCGGGCTACTGTCGGAAGTCCCTCCGGGACAATGAAAAGTGATCAGACATCAGCCGCGCAACTTAGCCGCCGACATGGACGATGGGACGGCGTGCCGGATTCGATTCGGCTTGGCGCAAAACCTCATGCGTCACAGGGGCGGTATCGCCTTCACCGAACGCGACATACTTAAACAAGTACGTCAACGGATTGCCTTCGCTCCAGCCGAAATAGACGTGCGGCAGTTTATCCGTCGTGTCGCGCAGGTGAAGCAGAAACGCGGCGATAGCGTTGGGAACGGCAGAGCTTTTTGTTCGCAATACCCGGTAGCCGCCGATGTCCACGCCGCGCACGCGCATCTCGCTGGAAAAATCCGAAGCATCGCTCGGTCGAATCTCGAAAAAGATAATCGGCTCGTCCGCCGGAATGTGATTATCGGCACGCTTGGTTCTCTCTTTTATCTCGTATTCACGCTCATCTCCGGTATCGCGGCGATTGGCGACGATGCGAACAACGCCCTGCCCGCGCATCGCCTCATTTATAAATTCCCGCGCCGTTTCGTCTAATACAACGCTCTCCACACGCAATTCAGTTGTGCGATACACGCGCGAAACGAGCGACACTAAAACGATTGCGGCAATGAATATCGAAGCAATCTTGATGCCTTCCGGTTGCGCGAAGATGTTGACGCCGGTTGTGTAAATGAAGACGAGTGAGATAACCAGAAACGCCCACTTTGCGCGACTCCTTTTCCGCCATGCCGCGAGCGTCACCGCGACTGCCGCCGAACTCATCAACGTCAACACGCCCGTCGCGTAAGCTCCGCCCTGCGCGTCCACATCGGCTTTGAAAAGTATCGTCACCAGAAAAGAGGTCAGCGTGAAAACCAAAACCAACGGACGCGAAGCCCGCGCCCAATTTGGAGCCATGCCGTAACGCGGCAAGTAGCGCGGCACGATGTTGAGTAATCCCGCCATCGCGCTCGAACCCGCGAACCACAAAATCAGTATCGTGCTGATGTCATAAATCGTGCCGAACGTATTGCCGAAATAAAAGTGCGCGAGATAGGCGAGGGCGCGCCCGTTGGCTTTGCCCGCCGCTTGCGTCTCGGTTTCCGCTAAAAACTCCGATGCCGGAATCAGCGTCGTCGTCACGAAACTACTCGCAATCAACATCACACTCATAATCAGAGCCGCACCCGCGAGCAGTTTGCGCGTGTTGCGTATGCGCCCGACGGGATGCTTCGGGTTATCGTTCGCATCACCGCGCACGAGCGGCATCACCACGACTCCGGTTTCAAACCCGGACAAACCCAGAGCCAACTTCGGGAACAGAAGCAACGCCGCCCCGATCATCAAAAACGGATTGCTATGGCGCGCCGACAGCGCGTTCGTCCAATTCGTCAAAACTTCCGGGTGCGTCGCCACTTGGTACAAACAAACACCGACGACGACTAAATTAAGCCCTATATAAACTATGACGAGGACGACGGCGATACCGATGGCTTCCTTAAAACCTTTGAGGAACACCGCTCCGAGCAGAGCGATAAGCACGAGCGTGACGCCGATGCGGTGATTGAGAAAGTGAAGGTGTTCTTCGACGAACGGATTTTCGATGATGTGCGCGGTCGCGTCGGCGGCGGAGAGTGTGATGGTGATAACGAAACTCGTGGCGACGAAGCCGAGCAGACACAGCACGAACAGTTTGCCTTTCCAGCGCGGCAATAAATTCTCCAACATCGAAATCGAACCGTCGCCGTGCGGACTCGCCGCCGCGACGCGGTTATACATCGGCAACGCTCCGAACAGCGTCAACAGTACCAGCACGAGCGTCGCAATCGGTGACAACGCTCCGGCGGCGACGAACGCGATGCCGGGTTGATAGCCGAGCGTCGAAAAATAATCCACGCCCGTCAAACACATCACCTGCCACCACGGATGGTCTTTGTGTTTGCCTTCTTGTTCGTAAGGTCCTTCGGTAGGCTTCACGCCTTCGAGAAACCATCGCTTGAAATTACTTTCGGTTGGTTTAGACGAAACTACTGATGATTGCACTTGGATAATCTCTCCGTGCGGTGCGAACGTATTTTGAACTCGCGTGGCACTATGCCAAGAGCCTGTACTTTTTTCAAGAAGTACAGGCTCTTATTGCTTTGGGGCGAAATGATAATTTAGCGTTCACACCACAGACTGACGATCACCGAGTGCCGATGAGTCGTCAAACGGCGGGGCTTGAGTTTCGCGGCGGGCTTCACCGAAATCGGCGAGGGCGACGATAACAAGCAAGGTCGTGACGCTTAACGTCGCCAGTACGTAAAGCATGGCGATTTGACCCAAGTACATCAGAGTGACGATGACGGCGATGGCGGCGACAATCCAGAGAATCGTCATGCGTCGTTGCCGCTTGCGCGTGCTGTTGATGGAAGCGTTGATTTTGGTGTTCGACATATTATCCTGCGTAAGAAGTAAGTGATTTAGTAAAGCACTCGCACCGGAAGTTGACCGGCGAGACTTCCCGCCCCCGCCGTTGCGAAGCCAAGCAAAGTATCGCCGATTCTGCTCAGACCAAACGGATTTGCTTCACCGACTTCAATAATGTCGTAAGGTTTAAGCAAGATGTCGGGCTGTTTCTGGTCACGAATCGCTTTGTAATTGACGGCAAGCAGTTCGGGTTGTTCGTTGCTGTTCGGCTTCGAGCGGATGATGCGTATCTTGTCGGTCTTGGCTTCCTTACGCACGCCGCCGACTTGCGCCAGAGCGCGGCTTAATGTCAGTCCTTCGCGCAAGTACACGCCTTGCGGTGCGACGACTGAACCCGTGATATAGACCGGCTCGGCTTCTTCGACCTTCACGATGTCGCCGGGACGAATGTAAGGGTTGGCGGATTCTATGCCGCGCTTCAAATCTTCAATGCGATACTCGTCGAAGCGTACTTTCAGCGGGTCAAGCGATGCATCGGTCGTCGTTGCGTCGGTCGCCGTCGAATCGGAATCGGCTGACTGAACGCCGAAACTTTTCTCTTCCGCATCGCACACAAAAGATTGCGGCGTGTGGAAAACCCGAATCGTGCCGTTTGCCCGCTCCGTCACGCCGCCCGAATAAGAAATCAGTTCGAGCAGACGCACACGGCGATACATCTCAAATCGCGTCGGAGTCTGCACCGCGCCATACACGGAAGCGGGGACGCGACTGCGGCGTTCTCTGATTTGCAAATTGACCTGCGGGCGTTTCAACATCTTGCCGAGAGCGGCAATGACATCCACGCGCACATCTTCGATGCGGCGGCAGACGGCGGTAATCGGAGTTTCGACGAACGGTACAATCACCGTCCCGTCGCTACTGATTTCGAGTGTGCCGTCGAACTGTGTTTCGTTGAAAACTTTAAGATCAAGCACGTCACCGGGTCCGAGCAGGTAATCGCGGATGCCCGCCGGTGTATTAGTGCCACCGGCGGCGGGCGCAACGGGGGCGGTGACGCTGCCGTTTTGGGCTGAAGTTTGCGCTGAAGCGAGGTTGATACCGCTCAACAAAACCGCCAGAGCAAGCATTGATAAAGTCGTCTTTTTCATAATAGTAATTCCTGCGAAGCCTTACGTGTTAATTATCTTCAAACAACTTCTTTAAGGTGAAGTGTTCAATTCAGAGGCAGAAGAAACATGATTGGCGGCTTTGATTTAGTATCGGATTATCACCTAACACATAACAGCCGCGCTCAACCGCATTCAAAGAAACTGTGAGTTTTGCACGATTTTCGTTGAAACACAACGCGCCCGCCGAACGGTTCAAGCTTATCGCCCGCGCTTCACGCCCGACTGGAATTTCAAGCGAACCCGCTTGTGATGCACGAGTCACGGCGCAGGTTGCGATATGTGAAAACGAGAAGCAACAAAACTCGCCTTATTCACCGGGCAATCAACCATGCGATTTACGAAGGACACGTTTCGTCAAATAGGTCTGGCTTCTTGACGACATCGGTGGTCAACAATCCCGCGTTGTCCGTATTACCGTCCGTATTTTCGTTTGCCGCCGTGTCGTCATTGGTCGCTAAATAGGCTCGTAGCATTTGCAGTTTACCGAACAATCTATCGGCGGCTTCTTCGCGCGTCGCTTCGCTGATGTCAGCGCGCGACAAATCGAAAAGCGCGTCGCGGTAATAATCGGCGGCTTCGGCAATCTGATTCTTGAACTCGGCACGCTCGGCAAGCGTTACCCACCGCGCCAGCGTGACCGATGCGATGTACTCGCGCACGGCAAGTCCCGATTCGTACAATTCCGTTTCGTTCGGATACGCTTGCAAAGCTTCGTCAATCACCGCGAGAGCATTTTGCGCCATCTCGATTTTGTCTTCCGGTCGCGTGCGCTGCTGTGCCAGCATGGTTAGAGATTGCGATTCTTTGCGCGCCCACAATAACAGGTGTCGTTTTCGCAACACACTGACGCGCTCCTGTCCGGCGCGCACGGCGGCGCGGACTTCCGTTCCCACTCCCAACGTCGGCAAAGTTTCTTCAGCACTTTTAAGATACTGCTCGCACAACTGACATGCTTCGAGATGCTCGACCGGAGTCGCTCCGCGCCGTTCGATTTCCCGCAAACGCCGCTCAAGACGACGAATCGCGGTTGTCGCCGCCGTCAACGTTGCCGTGTATCCGAGTCGCTTCTTGGCTTGATAGCGAGTCGTGTTCGGTAATTGATGCAGCCGCGCAAGATGGTCATGACGGCGCATCTTGATTTCCCGCGCGACGACGCACGCCAAAATCGTCATGCCCGCCGCGACACCCGAAGCGACCCACGGAGATTCGTCGCCTTCGACGCTCAACACCCACCATAGAACATAGAACGCCGTCGCCGCCGCCAATCCACTCAACGCCGCGTAACGTCCGGTGGACATGATAGGGCGTGGCATCATCACTGATGCGCGAGTCGAACTTATAGACACTCCATCGTGATGTTGCGCTTTGACGTTTTTAACTTGAACACTGGGCATGGTGGCTTAACTAAAATCAGCGCGGGCGACTAACTTCGGAATGTGCGTCATCGTTTGTTATTTTAGCGTTTTGTCGTGAAGACGAATCGCCCTTTTGTGTTTCGATTGATGCTTATCAGGTGAAGGCGTTCCGTCTTGTCATCTTACTTCAGAACGCCGGGCGATTGTCACTGTGTGGTGCTGAAAATAGTGAGACTTTTTCCTGCTTCTGTCAACAATCCTTCGCCCGCGCACGTCGTTAAATTTATTCACCCTGACGCGCGAGGTTGTAGTAGCATGTGCGTCGTCTATACCAATATCAATCAACCGTCATGAATGCAAAACGGTGATTAAGACTGTAAATTTTGAAAACCGAAAAAGAAAACATGCCGCGAGAACTGCATGGCAAAATCGCCCTTGTGACCGGAGCATCTTCGGGCATCGGTCGCGCGACGGCGATTCGTTTGGCGAACGCCGGAGCAGGCGTGATGCTCGTCGGTCGCCGCGAAAAACCGCTCGCCTCGCTTGCTTCGTATATCAGCAATGAAGCGGGCGAAACTGCATTCATTGCCGCCGATATTACCATTGAAAATGACGCCGAACACATCGTCGCCGAAACCGTGAACCGCTTCGGCAAACTCGACATACTCGTCAATGCCGCCGGTTCAATCTCTAACGGTTCAGTTCGTGATACATCGCTCGCGGCTTGGGATGAACTGATGAACGTCAACGTGCGCGCCGTTTTCCATTTAATGAAACTTGCCGCTCCGCATCTCGAACGCACACACGGCAACATCGTCAACGTCTCAAGCGTCACGGGTTTGCGTTCCTTCCCGAACGTCCTCGCTTATTGTGTTTCCAAAGCGGCGGTTGACCAGTTGACACGCTGCGCGGCACTCGAACTTGCTTCCGCAGGTGTGCGCGTCAATGCGGTGAATCCCGGCGTCGTCAAAACCAATTTGCATCGTGAGGGCGGCATGTCGGAAAATGATTATCAAGAATTCCTAGCGCGTTCCGCCGTGACTCATCCACTCGGTCGCACGGGAACAGCCGAAGAAGTTGCCGAACTGATTTACTTTCTCACCTCGTCCCAAGCCGCGTGGATTACCGGCGTTACTTATTCGATTGACGGTGGTCGCGCCCAAACCTGTGCGCGCTAAACGCCTCGTTTCAATGTCTCAACGCTTTATTTAATTTTCGCGCGCCGCTTGTCTCATACTGTTCTGGGTCATTTGCTTTATCCGTGACACAACAACCGGTGCGCGGTCAGGATGCTCCACTCCACCGTGAAAATTAAACTTCTCCCAAGCACTTTCGACGAACATGGTCGTCCATGCGTCGAACAGCGTTTAAGTTGTTATCTCGTTGACGACACTATCGCCATTGATGCCGGAAGTCTCGGACTTGCCCTCGCCCCGCATGAACGCACCGCGATACGCGACGTTATCATCACGCACACACATATTGACCATGTTGCGAGTTTGCCGATTTTCATTGACGATTCGTTCGAGTATCTCGAACAACCCGTGCGCGTTTATGCGACGGCAGAGAACATTCAACGCCTCGAAGACGACATCTTTAACTGGCACACTTACCCGCGCTTCTCCGAACTTAGCAACGGTCGCTGTCGCGTCATGGAATACGTTACGCTCCAACCCAACGAAACATTCTCAATCAAACATTTGACCATCACGCCGATTCCCGTGCATCACGCCGTCCCGACCGTCGGCTTGCTCCTGACATCACAAGACACGCACGTCGCATACTCCGCCGATACCGGAGCGACCGATGAGTTTTGGCAAGTCTTAAACCGTCTGCCACATCTCAATGCCTTGATGATTGAATGCTCGTTTCCCAACGCTCTCAGCAAACTTGCGATTGACTCCGGTCATTTGACACCTGCCTTGCTCGATACCGAACTCGAGAAACTCCGTCATCTAACAAGCATCTATGCCGTTCACATTAAACCGTCATACCGCGACGTAATCATGCGCGAACTCGCCGCTTTCGGTCGGACAAACCTACACATCGCCGAACCCGGACTAACATACGAATGGTGAAACGATTTACTCAAGCAATACCTTTTTACTCAAGCGATACCTTTACGCGACAATATGATTCACAGCGACTTGGATACAAAACCTAGACGCGAAAAAAGCCTCACCACATACAATATGTGGTGAGGCTTCAGTGTGTTACTGCCTCTTTGGAACTCTATTAAGTGCCGGTTACTTAACGGCTGTCGGCTCAGGAAATAAAGACCTAATCGCGCGTGCTGTCTCTGCCTGTTGGCGCAAGTGAAGTTCGTTGACCCAGCCTGTCACGGTTGACATCATGTCGCGCGCAGTTTCCTGAGTCGTTTTCTTCTGGTTCGCGGCTTTTTCCTGTACTAATTCTTCGCGGCGATTACGTTCGCTGCTCTTAACGATTCTGACCTGTTTTGTATTGATGCTTTTCATTTTGATTGATTCCCTGCTTGATTGTATTTTCTTATTGAACGATACAACTCTGCAAAAGTTCACTAATGTTCGATTTTAAGTTTCCGTTCGGCGTTCACCGCCCGATACGAGCAACTTTGAAGCCACAGGAGGGGAAATCGTTGGCTTATAAAATCGTGTCTTTTCGATTATGAAGTTCAAGCTTCAAAGTCACCATGCCTTATCGCTCCATCTTCGCACGACTTACTTTGCCGCCTCACTGCAATTAACTTCAGTTCAAGTATTGATTTAAGGAAAGAAAATCTATGTGGCAGGAATTTAAGACCTTTGTCGCACGCGGCAATGTGATAGACCTCGCGGTCGCGGTCGTCATCGGCGCGGCGTTCGGTAAAATCGTGACCTCACTTGTCGAAGGCATCATCATGCCGCCTATCGGTATGCTTCTCGGCAGAGTAGATTTTTCGAGTCTGTTCTATGTTCTCGATTCGTCGAAAGGCATTCCGGTATCGCTCGAAGAAGCGAAGGCGAAAGCCATTCCGGTCATCGC
>JBGTMR010000229.1:0-2071 GCA_041743485.1 Pyrinomonadaceae bacterium | reverse complement strand
TGGTCAGTGGTCAGTGGTCAGTGGTCAGTGGTCAGTGGTCAGTGGTCAGTGGAGCATGGGATTTATGATTGGGATGTCAAGCATAAAGTTGAAAGTTAGTGAGCGCGGTCTTTAGTTCTTACTGCCTACTGCCTTGCATTTACTGACCACTGACCACTGACCACTACTTCTTAGCGAGTTGTGTTTCCGTCACTTCTTCGCCGCGCGTTTCGCGGTAATAAACATCATAAACGGCGCGTGAAGCGGGGGCAGCGTAAGTTCCGCCGAAGCCGACGTTTTCAATTAAGGCAATCATCGCAATTTCGGGTTTGTATGCCGGAGCGTAGGAAACGAACCACGAGTGGTCTTTGTTATCGCCCACGTCTTTGCCGAGCGCGGCGACTTGTGCCGTTCCGGTTTTACCGGCGATTTCAAAGTTTTCCATCTTGATGCCGCGTCCCGTTCCGGCGCGGTTGACGACGTTCCACATGCCTTCGACGACGAAGCGATGTTGGTCTTCCGGTATCGGCACGATTTTCGGGGCGGGGCTTTGATACGCGATTAACGGGCGCGCGGCAAACGCCGGAGTTTCATTGACGCGGCGGGCTTCTTTGAAAAGGTGCGGAATGTGAAGCGTGCCGCCGACGCCGATTCCGGCGACCGCGCGCAGCATCGCCATCGGCGTCACGATGTCATAAACCTGTCCGAACGAAGCATAGACCGTATCAATGTCGCGCCATTCGGGGTCTGCCTTGTTCCACTTTCTCTTGAACTCGCGCGAAGGCGTCCAACTGATGAGTTCGTGCGGCAGGTCAATTCCGGTGCGCTTGTTGATGTCATAATCATCAACCATCTTCTCAATGCCTTCGAGTCCCATCTTCAAGCCGAGACGATAAAAGTACCCGTCACATGATTTTTCAATCGCATAACGCAGTTCGGGCGTGCCGTGTTGCGACATGCAGCGCGTGAATTTATTACCGATAGTGATGCCGCCGCCGCACGCGATTTCCGAGTGCTTAATCGAAATCGCGCCTTGCGTCAGACCCGCCATTGCCATCGGAATCTTCCACGTCGAACCGGGCGGGTAACGTCCGCGAATCGCGCGATTATAAAGCGGACGTTGCTTGTCGGTGATGAGGGCGGCGTATTCGCGGCGTCCTTCTCTGGTCGTGATGCGTTGCGTGAACAAATTCGGGTCAAAAGTCGGATAGGAAGCGAGAGCTAAAATCTCGCCGTTGTTCGGGTTCATCGCCACGATAACGCCGCGCTTCGATGGGCTTGTCCGTAAGCGTTCTTCCGCCGCCCTTTGCATCTCAAGGTCAATCGTCGTCACTAAATCCTGACCGGGTTGCGGGGCGACGGTTTCAATCGTTTCCTGAATCTGCCCGCGACTGTTGACGAGAACTTTGCGATAGCCGTCGCGCCCGCGCAAGAGATGGTCGTATGTTTGTTCCAAACCTTCCTTGCCGATGGTGTCGCCCATCTTCAAGCCGCGCGCTTGATATTCGGGTTCGTCCAACTGCTTCTGACTGATTTCACTGACGTAACCGAGAGCGTGGGCGAGCGTGCCGTCCGCCGGATAACGGCGTTGCGGTTGGGCTTCGATGCGAAGTTCGGAATGCTCTAAGGCGTGCGCTTCAACCCACGCGATGTCGGCGGGAGTCGCGCCTTCCTTAACTTTAACGGATTCAAATTGCGGTTGAGTTTTGATTTCTTCAAACCGTTCGCGCAGGAAATCGGGGTCAATACCGAGTCCGGCGGAAAGCGGTTCGACAAGCGTGGTGAGGTTATGATTACGCACATCCTCGCGTGACATGATGACGTTGTAAATCGGCGTCGAATCAACCAGGACTTTTCCGTTGCGGTCGAATATCACACCGCGCGGGGCGGGAACAGGCAACAATCTTATGCGCTGATTCTCCGCCATCTCCGCGTAATGCGCTCCGCGAACGATTTGCAAAAGATACAAACGCACGCCCAACACGCCGAGCAGCAACAATACGCCAAGCTGAAGAATAACGAGGCGGAGGCGTAAGTTTTGTGATTCGTCTTGGAATTTCATAAGCCAGTGGTCAGTGGTCAGTGGTCAGTG
>JBGTMR010000228.1:0-10909 GCA_041743485.1 Pyrinomonadaceae bacterium | reverse complement strand
GTGAGGCGGGAATCGGTGTTGTACTTGGTGAGTCCGAGCGGGACGATGGCGCATGAGATGATTTGGGGATGACGGGCGGCGAGGTCGCGTATTGTGCGCTCTAAAATCGCGCCGTCGTTAATGGTCGGACACAAAACGACTTGGGCGTGAATCTCGATTCCGGCATCCATCATGCGCTCTAGCTTCGCGGAAATATCGGCGCGTTTTTTATCCACGCCCAAAAGATGTGCGCGTACATCCAAGTCGGTCGCGTGGACGGAGACGTATTGCGGCGACATGCGTTGCTCGATGACGCGGCGCATCTCTTCTTCAGTGATTGAAGTGAGCGTCGTGTAGTTGCCGTAGAGAAACGAGAGGCGCACGTCTTCATCACGGACGCGAAGGGCGGGGCGGGCGTCTTCAGGGTTGCCTTTGCAAAAGCAGAACAGGCAATCATTGGCACATTGACGTGGCACAATTTGTTCAAACGTGATGCCGAAATCTTCGCCTTCGCCGCGCTCCAGTTCGACTTCCCATTCTTCGCCCGTGTGTTTGACGACATCAAAAGTCAGTTCCGCTTCGCCGCTGGTTTGAAAACGAAAGTCCAAATAATCGCGCACGGCACGCCCGTTGACGCGCACGATGCGGTCACCGCGTTCCAGTTCCAGTTCGGCGGCAAGGCTCGCTACGGCGACTTCCGCAATTTCGACTCCGCGCCGTCGTATCTGCGTCGTCGCCGGAGTAACAGCAAACTCGTACATAAAGCTTAATCTTTCTTCGTAAATCCGCTTCTTATAAAACTATGCCCGACAGCTTTTCGGGCGTTTCTCCACCAAATACTTTCACGGTGCGAAGCTTTAGCGTCGGAGAAACCGCGCATTCTAACACATATACGCGCACGCTCCGTTTAACCACGCGCGGCAGTTCTTAGTTCAGCCGCATCATTCAAAATGAAAGCAACAGTAGTCACAAATTAGTCAGACTGAAAGAAACACGCACCCGCTTCAAATTCAAAACAGGCTAAAACCCTGCCTATTTCAACGGCATCGTATTTGCACAGCGATTAGTGCGAACGGCTCGCTTAAAAAGCCGACCTCTCCCGCTTTTTCAATTCTTTTTCGATGTAGCGCAACGATTGTGAGATGTAAAGTTGCCCGCCCGCTGCCGAACAATCGTTCAATAAACGTCAAATCATGAGCATCGCCAACCACATCGTTCCCGGCATCACACCCGCGCCGCCGCTTAACGGGGCATCCGCCGCGACGGGGCGACCGACGATTTTGCTTGTCGAAGACGATTCGGCGATGCGCCGTTACTTGAGCGTCGTTTTACAACGCGCGGGTTTCGCAATCATCGCGGTGGGCGACGGCATGGAAGCGGTCGAACTGGCGATGACGCATTCGATTGATGCGGTTGTGACGGACGGCATGTTGCCCGGTTTGGATGGGCGCGAACTGTGTCGTTACCTGCGCCAACATCCCGCAACATCCCACGTTCCGACCGTTTTACTGAGCGGATTGACCACCGGCATCGCCGAAACGCGCGGCTATGTTGACACGTTTATTCCCAAACCCGCCGCTGCCGCCGAAATAGTTCATTCCGTAAAATCGCTGCTTCACAAAGCCGCGCTCGCGGCGTAATAAGGGTTCTTCAAACTGCGCTGCAAACGCGATACAAGTTAAAGCCTGACACGCAAATACTCCAAACAAGCGAAGAGGCGGGTTTATAAACAACCCGCCTCTTCGCTTGTTTTTATGCCGCGCTTCCGCCGGATTTTAGATGCCCGTTGTCGCGCCTTGCGTCGTGGTGTTTGCCGTCGTTGACGTAGTTCCGCGTGCGATGTCGTCAAACGGCGTGTAGTCCAAGTTTTGCGCTTCGGCGACGGCTTCGTAGGTAAGCTTTCCGGCGTAAGTATTGACGCCCGCTTTCAATCCGTTGTCGCTTGTCACGGCTTCCATAAATCCGTGATTCGCCAACTTCAAAACGTAGGGCAGCGTCGCGTTCGTCAAAGCGAATGTCGAGGTGCGCGGAACTGCTCCGGGCATATTGGCGACGCAATAATGCAAGACACCTTCGACGTAGAAAGTCGGGTCGCTGTGCGTCGTCGGGTGCGTCGTCTCTATGCACCCGCCTTGGTCAACCGAAACGTCCACGACGACCGCTCCGTTCGGCACGTCTTTCAACATCTCGCGCGTCACAAGGTGCGGCGCGGCGGCTCCGGGAATCAGCACGCCGCCGACGATTAAATCGGCGTGTGAAATCGCTTCGTGAATCGCGTAACGACTCGAAGCCAGCGTCGTGATGCGCGATAAAAATATGTCATCGAGTTCGCGCAAACGGTCAAGGTTGTTATCAACAATCGTGACTTGCGCTCCCAAGCCGACCGCCATTTTCGCGGCGTTTGTGCCGACGACACCGCCGCCCAAAATCACGACGCGCCCCGCCGGAACGCCCGGAACGCCACCCAATAACACGCCGCGCCCGCCGTTGATTTTCTCTAAATACTGCGCTCCGACTTGAACCGCCATGCGTCCCGCGACTTCCGACATCGGCGTGAGCAAAGGCAAAGTTCCGCGCTTATCCGTCACGGTTTCATATGCGACCGCCGAAACTTTTCGCTCAAGCAGAGCCTTTGTCTGTTCCGGGTCGGGCGCGAGATGAAGGTACGTGAAAAG
Organism: Pyrinomonadaceae bacterium; assembly: GCA_041743485.1. GTDB lineage: Bacteria > Acidobacteriota > Blastocatellia > Pyrinomonadales > Pyrinomonadaceae > JANDLT01. The sequence goes on along the minus strand of JBGTMR010000228.1, from coordinate 8,255 downwards.
CAACTGCCCTTCGCGCATACGGCTGTATTCGGGCTTGATGGGTTCTTTAACTTTCACAATCATCTCGCCCTGCTCCCATATTTCATCGGCAGAACCCAGAATCGTCGCCCCCGCTTTTTCATATAAAGCGTTCTCAAAACCCGAACCTTCGCCCGCGTCATGTTCAACTACAACCTTGTGTCCGGCATCGGTCAACGCGCGCACTCCGGCGGGCGTCATCCCGACGCGATACTCGTTATCTTTGATTTCCTTCGGTAATCCAACTAGCACAATGATTTCTCCGTTCGTTAAAGGTTATTTTGAAATATCGTAACTACTCAGCCGTCTTCCCCGAAGGGCAAATAGACCATCGCTTTCCAGCGATGGGTAGTGAGGTCAATAAATTCGCAAGGGCGTTTTAAGGTCCTTCTCGCTCCGGCTTTAGCCACAATTACCCTAACGGCTCAAGCCTCATGTGAAAGCCCGTTAGAAACGGGCTGAGGAGAACGGTTCGCATTCGCCCCAGCCGTCGAACGGCTGGTCTAAGTGCCGCTTTCGCGGAAAGCCGCGTGAACGCGGCTAAGTAGTCACTGTTTTGAAATATCAACATCGGCAATTCAGCTTGCATCCCGCTTGCTTTGAATGTCGCTCACAATCTCATCCAAAGTTATACCTTTGAGCAAGTTTTCGCGCTCCTTTGTATAATCGCCACTTCCCGGTTCAAACAGTTGTATGAAGCGAATCATGCCGACTGTTCCGAGTTCGCGCACCAACGCTTCTAAACCTTTGGTGCGAATTTGCTCAGGCGTCATTTCGCGTGTGTTCATGGTATCTCCGTTTCTTGCAACCACGTCAACGGATTAGCCGCGCTTATTGAAAGTTTGGGGCGCAACCGCAACGCGCGTTTGAGCAGTTTATCATCCGTTGTTAAAAACACACTTACCCCGCCCGATTCGGCGCAAGCCAGATGAAGCGCGTCCAATGCGGTGAAACCGAATTTCTTTATCTCTGCGGCACGAGTTACCACAATTTCATCCGATGCAAGGCGACGAGAAGCCAGCATTATTATCGCTTGTACACGGTTAGCGCGCCTTTGATTCGTGATTTGATTAACTTCGTATTCAATCGCTTCACTTGAACACAAACTTATCCGATTTTCTTCGACATAAGACAAAATTAAAGCGACGGCTTCGGCTTCCAACCGCACGCGAACTTGCGACAAATCATCGAACGGACGCTGCAAACAACAAACATCAAGATAAACGCTTATCGGCATCAACTTTCGCTTGCGGCAATTTCATTTTCAAGTCGGTTTATAAGTTTTCAGTATCAATCTGCGCCCGTTGAAGCTTGTTGCTGTAATCAACATAGACGGATTTCCATTCCGTGAAAATGTCCAAGACTTGCGTTCCGGCTTCGCGGTGTCCGTTGCCCGTCGCTTTCGTTCCGCCGAACGGGAGATGCACTTCCGCGCCGATGGTCGGGGCGTTGATATAGACGATGCCGGTGTAGATGTCGTTCATCGCGGCGAAGGCTTGGTTGACATCTTTCGTGAAAATCGAAGCCGATAAGCCGTACCGCACATTGTTCGCAATCTCGACCGCGTTGTCTAAAGAGTCGCACGGTATAATCGCCGTCACGGGTCCGAAGATTTCTTCCTGCGCGATTCGCATCGTCGGCGCAACTTCCGTGAACACCGTCGGTTGAATAAAGAAACCGTGTGCGTGTGCGCCGGTCGTGATTTGTTCGCCGCCGCACGCGAGTTTTGCTTTGTCTTCTTTTTTGCCGATTTCGATATAGCCGATGATTTTATTGACGGCGTTTTGATTGATGACGGGTCCGACATCGGTTGAGTCTTTCAACCCGTCGCCGACGCGCAATGCCTTCGCTTTCTCGACGAACTTGGCGGCAAACTGTTTGTAGATTTTCTTGTGAACGACGATGCGCGAAGTCGCGGTGCAACGCTGTCCGGCAGTTCCGAACGCGCCCCACAAAGCACCTTCAATCGCAAGGTCAATGTTCGCATCGTCCATTACGATTTGGACGTTTTTGCCGCCCATCTCAAGCGAACAAATCGCGTTTCTATCGGCGCACACGGACGCGACTTTTCTTCCGGTGTCGGTCGAACCCGTGAAGGAAATCAAGCGCGTGTCGCGGTGTCCGACCAACGCCGCACCCGTTTCGCCCGCACCCGTGACGACATTGACGACGCCTTTCGGAATGCCTGCTTCAACGCACGCTTTCACTAAATTGATTGTTGATAAAGGCGTGTCTTCGGCGGGTTTGATGACGAGAGTATTGCCGCAAATCAGGGCGGGAATCATCTTCCAACTCGGTATCGCCATCGGGAAATTCCAAGGCGTGACGAGTCCGCAGACGCCTACGGGTTGACGCACGCACATCGCAAATTTGTTCGGCATTTCCGCCGGAGTCGTAAAGCCGTGCAGCCTGCGACCCTCGCCCGCCGTGTAGTACGTGCAGTCAATCGCTTCCTGAACGTCGCCGCCCGTCTCCTTCAAAACCTTGCCCATTTCGCGCGTCATCTCGCGTGCAAAAACGTCTTTGTTTCGCATCAAAATTTCGCCGACTTTGAACAATAACTCAGCCCTTCGCGGCGCGGGAGTCTTGCGCCATTTATCACGGGCTTCGACCGCCGCCGCGACCGCGCGGTCAACATCTTCAACGCCCGATGAAGCGAATCGCCCGACGACTTCGCGTGTGTCCGCCGGATTCAAGTTTTCAAACGTATCGCCGCTTGAAGCCTTGACCCATTCGCCGTTGATGTAATTTTGATAAGTCGCCGTGCGCGGTTTCGCGCTCGTGACGGTTGTTTGCGGTTTGGATTTTTTGATGGTTTTCTGTGCTTGAGACATGTCTTTAGTGGATAGTGGATAACGGATAGTGGATAGTTGAAGAAGCTGTTCTTGCCTTTCAACTATCCGTTATCCACTATCCGTTATCCGTTACTGAAACGTGAATTGGACGATGTTATAGACGACGCGCTCGCCGTCATAGAAGGCGACGTTTAGGACGACGGCATCGCCGGGTTTGAGGGCGGCGATGGCGCGCTCGAAGTCGGACATCGAATTGACCTGTGCGCGGTTGATGCGTTGAATGATTGTGCCGGAGCGCACGCCCGCGCTGTCGGCAAGCCCGCCGTCTTCTACGTCGCGGACGAGCAACCCGCGCAAGCCTTTGAGGTTGCGTTCGTTCGCAAGTTGCGGCGTCAGTTCGCTTAGGCGCAAACCCATACGCGGGCGGACGGGTTCGGCATCGGCGGACGGCACGGGTGTTTCCGTGTCCGGTTCATCCACCGTCGGATGACCGGGCGGCAGATTGCCGCGTCGCGTGCTGCGGCGTCCGGCGGTCACGGGACGTTCGCCGAGTGAAACGGAAGCGGTGCGGCGTTCGAGTTTGCTCGTCGCCCCGCCTTCGGTGTCGCGCAAGTAAGTCAGCTGAACGGTGTTGCCGACGGTCGTAGCGGCGATTTTACTAATCAGGTCTTGCGAATCCTTGATTGCCTGCCCGTTGATTTCCGTGATGACATCGCCGACTTGTAATCCGGCGCGCGGGGCGGGTGCTTCGCGGTCGGGAATGTCGGCGACAATCGCGCCTTTCGCTTCCGGCAAATTATAAACACGGGCAAATTCGCCGCGCACGGGTTGAAGCACGATGCCTAGATAACCGCGCCGGACGCGGTTGCCGTCGGCGGTCAGTTGACGATAAACGAACGTCGCTTCGTTTGACGGAACGGCGAAGCCTATGCCGTTGTAATCTCCGGTCGAGGTGGCGATTTGCGAATTAACGCCGATGACTTCACCGCGCATATTGACGAGAGGTCCGCCGGAGTTGCCGCGATTTATCGCTGCGTCGGTTTGAATGAAGCGGACGAGTTGCGACGATTCGGCTTGGCGGTCTTTGGTCGAGACGATTCCGGCGGTCACGGTTTGGCGCAAGCCGAAAGGCGAACCGATGGCGAGTACCCAATCGCCGACTTCGCAGATGTTCGAGTCGCCGAGTTTGAGCGTCGGAAGTTCCCTTCCGGCATCAACCTTAATCACCGCTAAATCCGATTCGGCATCGCGCCCGACGACGCGCCCGCGCAGTTCCGTGCCGTCTTGCAGTTGAACGGTGATGGAAGTCGCGCCGTCAATAACGTGATTGTTGGTTAAGATGTAACCCTTTGAATCAACGATAAAGCCGCTGCCTACGCCGCGCGGAGCGGGATTGATTTGGCGACGAAACATCTCGAACATATCGGGATTGATTTCTTTACCGTCTTTATCCGGCGTCTTGCCGTCCGGCGTCTTGTCGCCTTCGCCCTGATTTGGTGTGTCGCCGTCCTCTTCGTCGTCATCCATACCGAACGTGCCGTCGGGCTTTTGCCGCAGACGCCCGGCACGCGGGGCGGCGGTCACGGTGTCTATATTGACAACCGCCGGTTCGACACGGCGGGCGATTTCCGCAAACGACGCCGACAACGCTTCGGGAGCGCGGGCAATCTGTTCTTTCATTTGTCCGTCGTTTTGGGCGACGACGAAGGAGCGTCCGGCGAGCAATGCGCCGAGACCCATACCGAACACCAAACACGCGACGGCGAGCGCGGCAATCCACACTCGAAGCTTGTGTAAAATCGCTTTTTCGGCGTCCGTCGTGCCGCCTTCTGGAAGTCTTAACATAAAACTTTTAACTCCATTACCGCTTAATGCAAAAGTGTTTTTCGTCAAAGCCAATCGCCGTGCGTGACCCTTGCACGGCGCGGCTTCCTGCAACGCGAAGCTTAAAATCAGGTAAAGCAGGAAGGTCAGCGAGTATAACGCCTGATAGTGGATAACGGATAGTGAAAAGCAGGAACATTTCTTAAACTATCCACTATCCACTATCCGTTATCCACTATTTCCGCCGTACTTCCGAAATCAGCACGCCCAACAATATCAACGCCGCTCCGAAGCTTGCCCAGCCGCCAAGCCATTCTTCGCGCCCGCGAACGGCGACCGCGAACAGCGTCGCAAACACCGGCTCAAGGTTGAAGATAATTGCCGCCCGCACCGCTTCGACGCGCGCCTGTCCCCACGTCCACAACAGAAACGCCGCGAGTGTGCCGACTAAGCCGAGATACATCAAACGCCACAGCGTGCCGACATTCCACACGAGCGGCGCGGCTTCGCGTGCGAGCGCGTCCGGCAGCCATCCGACCGCGCCAAACGCGGCGCACGCTTTAATCGTCGTCCACACCGTGACGAACAGAATCGTCGCGGTGGTGATTTGTAAAACCGTCAACCGTTTGACGTTCGTGCGTTTTGTATAAATGCCGAGCAGCACGATATGCGTCGCAAACAGAATCGTGCATGAGAGCGTCAACAAGTCTCCGATGTTGACGCCGCTCAACATGCCTTCGCTCTGATTTGACGAAGGCGGAGCGAGCAGTATGAACCCGCCGATTGTCGCGCACACGATGCCGAGCATATTCCCGAACGTCGGGCGCGCGCGCAATATAAGATACGCGCACAACGGAACAAGCGGCGTCGTGAGTCCGGTGATAAACGCCGATTTCGTCGCCGACGTATAAACCTGTCCCATTGCCTGCACGACAAAGCCGCATCCGACCAACATCCCCAGCACAAAGCCCGCCTGCCAATCCCGCCACGTCGCCGCCGCCAACTCTTTTCTAAACATCAAACACAACGCGACGGCGGCAATCGCAAATCGCACCGTGATATAGGCGAGCGGCGTCCATTCGCTCAAAACATCTTTGGCGAGTATGAACGTCGAACCCCAAATCAACGTCGTCAAAACAAGCGCGGCATCGCCCGCGTAACGTGAACGAGAAAGCATAAAAGCAGGAGCCGGAAGTCAGAAGTCAGGAGTCAGAATAAGAATGAACAACCGGTAATGTTCTATTGGCTATGCGAAGGGCATCTTTCCAACTCAAAAATCGCGGGTTCGCATGTATGCGTTTTGTTGAGTTAAATTCACGTCCTGTTCGCGCCCGCGCACGTTGACGGGCAGACGCCACATCACTTCTTCCGCCCCGCGCCGCCGCGATGCGTAAATCCACCATCTGCCCGTAGAGACTTCCGCCGTCGCCTGTCCGCGCCCGTCAAAACGCGCTTCGATTGGCGTGCGTCCCGCCATGCGGCGCGTCACGAAATCATCGAACGACACGCCCGCCCGTCGTTCCGTTAAAAATTCTCTCTGCACGCCCGCGACATCAACCGGATACAGCTTGACGCTCAAATCGCCCGGTTCAATCCGTTTGTCGCTGCTCGATTCTTCCCTCGCGTCCTCTTTGTTTTCCTCGCGCAGGTTGACGCGCAACGTCGTCGTTTGATTGTTGCCGCTTGACGGCGGGGAGTCTTCCGGCGGCAGCGACGCCGCGAACCACCACCCGCCGCCGACAATCGCGGCGACCACGACGACGCGCAACGCGAGTATCAAACGCGGTTGAAAATCCGCTTCCCCGTCGGGCGTCGCGTGAGCCGCGCCGTCGCTTGAGTTCTTAAATCGCATTCGGAAAAAGGTTGATAAAAGAGTTTCGCGCCTCAAGCTTTTCGCACGTCCGGCGCGGCTTCCGCGACTCTAGCATTGTCGCCCGCATCGCGCATCAAATACGCATCGTTTGCCCGTGTCTTGTACAATGTGATTCGCACGGCGACAATCAACTTTTAATCATTCGACGAAGTTTAGTGAAAGCGAAATCACGGTGAAAACTATGGCGCAATCTGCCATCTTCGATAAATTCCGCGACGAGTGCGGTGTGTTCGGCATCTTCGGTCACACGGAAGCCGCGCGCCTCGCATATCTCGGTCTGTACGCCCTTCAACATCGCGGGCAAGAATCGTGCGGCATCGTCGCCTCGACGGGGACGGAACTGAGAAGCGAACGCGCAATGGGTTTGGTTTCCGATGTCTTCGATGAAGCGACGTTGAACCGTCTGCCCGGCGCGGCTGCCATCGGTCACGTTCGGTATTCGACCGCCGGAGAGGTTTCGATACGCGAAGCCCAACCGTTTCTCGTCAAGTGTCGTTACGGGCAAGTCGCCGTCTGTCATAACGGCAACCTTCCGTTTGCGACGGATGAGCGCAAACGACTTGAAGACGACGGGGCGATTTTCTCCTCGACATCCGATACCGAAGTCGTGCTTCACGGCGTCGCGCGCTCTCATGCGGCGACGATTGCCGAAGCGATACCGGAAGTTTTACGCGAAACCGAAGGCGCGTTTTCGATGCTTTTTCAAACGCCCGACGCGCTCATCGCCGTGCGTGACGCACGCGGTTTTCGCCCGCTCGCTTTGGGTCGCATGACGACGCCCGACAAACGCGACGCTCACTACTCGACGCGCGGCGCGTGGGTCATCGCTTCGGAAACATGCGCGTTTGATTTAATCGAAGCCGAGTACGTCCGCGACATCGAACCCGGCGAGATGCTCGTCATTGACCGCGACGGACTTCATTCATCGTTTCCGTTAGGAGAAAAACCGCACAGCTTCTGCATCTTCGAGCATGTCTATTTTTCGCGCCCCGACTCGCTCGCCTTCGGGCGTTCCGTGAATGAGTCGCGCCACAAGATGGGCAAACGTCTTGCCATCGAACACCCGGCGGACGCCGACATCGTGATTCCCGTTCCCGATTCCGGCGTCGCGGCGGCGATAGGTTACGCCGCTCAATCCGGCATTAAATATCGTCAAGGCTTGGTGCGGAATCATTACGTCGGGCGCACCTTCATCGAACCCAAACAATCAATCCGAAGCTTTGGCGTTCGCATCAAACTCAACCCCGTGCGTCATCTCATACAAGGTCGCCGCGTCGTCCTGATTGATGACTCCATCGTGCGCGGTACGACTTCAAAAAAAATCGTCCGCATGGTCAGAGAAGCGGGGGCGGCGGAGATTCACATGAGAGTCAGTTGCCCGCCGACGACCAACCCGTGTTTCTACGGCGTGGACACGCCCGACCGCGCCGACCTCATCGCCGCGCAAATGACGACCGATGAAATCTGTCGCTTCATCGAAGCCGACTCGCTCGGTTATCTCTCACTTGAAGGCATGTTGGAAGCGACCGGCTTCCGCCCCGATTCGTCATGCGTCGCGTGCTGGAACGGACAGTATCCAACGCGCATCACAAAGGAAGCCGAAACCCAATGGGCGCGCGAACACGAACCCGTGCCGTCGGATTAACGCTAAACTAAAACTTGCTTTCGTTGAAAAGGAGTCAAGTCATGAACGAAGAACCGACCCAACCTTTAAGTGCTTTTGAACAACGTGTCCTCAGCGAGTT
>JBGTMR010000227.1:0-11457 GCA_041743485.1 Pyrinomonadaceae bacterium | reverse complement strand
CGAACTTACTACGCCGTCGCCGGACAAGTCTTAAACGGCGTGCGCGCGCGACTCGCACATTATCGCGCTTACAACGTCAACATCGCCGACCGTCGCGCATTGCCCGTCGAAGCCACCAACGATTTGGAAGGCTTGCGTCTGCTGCTCGATGCGCTTGTCGTCCAAGCCCGCACGCTGCAAGTTCAAGCCGGAACACAAGGGACGATGCACACCGATGTCGCCGCTCTGTTTGAAGACGCGGCGGGCGTCTGTCTTCTGTTGGCGCGCGACGGTAAAGAACGCATTGAATGGCAACGTCATCTTTCGGACGCGCGCCAACGCCTCGCCGCCGCCGATGCGAGATGGCAGGTCAGTCAACCGGACGGCAGCCGACGACAAATGACCGCCGCCAACATTTCACCCGTTCGTACAACCGCGAACACGCCTCCCTCCACGTTCGGTTTCGCATCAAAACCATCCCCTGAAACGGCGAACGTCAACACCACGAACACAACCCGCGAACGTGTCCTCACCGCCGACGCTGATGAATCTTCGTCAGTACCTTCTTTGCCCGTCGCTCCACCCGCGACATCGGCAACTGCGAACACGCTTCCAAACTCACCCGCCGCAACCACAACGACGACGGCTCAAATCGTTGAAATCGGTCAACTCGCGGGGAAAGCGACGCAGAAGGTACAACCCTTGTATCCACCTTCGGCGCGCAATGCCCGCGTCACGGGCATTGTTACAGTGGTTCTTGTCATCAACGAAAAAGGTGTCGTCGAAAGTGCGCGCAGTACATCGGGACCTGAGATGTTAAGACGCGCGGCGGAAGACGCGGCGCGGCGTTGGCGATTCCGGCAACCGCTCAACGGCACACAATCGGCGCGCGTTTCGGGTTATATCAATTTCAATTTTGTGTTGTGATGAGAGACAGGAATTAACCACAGAGACACTGAGCAAAACCCACAGAGCAAGCACAGAGAAGACATAATGCTTTTCTCTGTGCTTGCTCTGTGTAACCTCTGCGTCTCTGTGGTTAAACCGGCGCGCCGAACAGTCCACTCGGTGATTATGTTTGTCGTTGCTTTATCGTCGCGCGGCGTGTGATTTGAACGATGCCCGGTTGTTTGTTCGGTGTCGCGCTGCCGCACGAACCGCATCCAGTCGCGCATGAACCGTCGCCCGATTTAGATGTGAGTGATTTGACCTGTCGGAATAAGCGGCGCGCAACATACCCACCCGCCGTTATTATGACGAGTGCGACGAGTAAGGTCTGCCAATCAATAAACATCACTAACCTCACGCAAAACCGAGCAGTCGCCCGCCTTGATAAGTTATAAACGATGCGGCGTAAGCGAGGACGAGCATGTACGCGACCATGAACAACGCCCATGTCCACGAATTCGTCTCGCGTCTCGCAATCGCCACCGTTGACATGCACTGACACGCGAGAACGAAAAAGACCATCAACGACACGGCGACGAGCGGCGTCCACGCGGGGCTTCCGTCATCGCGTTGCGCATCCGTGAAAGCCGTGATGAGCGACGCATCTTCTTCGGTCGCTTCCGCCCCGACGTTATACACGATGCTCATCGTCGAAACGAAAACCTCACGCGCCGCAAAAGATGAAATCAATCCGATACCGATGCGCCAATCGAAGCCGAGCGGAGCGATGACGGGTTCGATAAACTGCCCGAAACGTCCGGCGAAACTCCCGCGTAATTGCGCCCCCTGCGATACCGTGTTCGCACCAACTTCATCATCTGCGGCAGCAGTCGCGCCGTTTTCCAGACCCGTTTCCCGCACACTTTGCGTCACCGCGCTCTGTTGTTCGGCGGTCAGTTGAGCGGTGCGCGGAAACGTCACGAGTCCCCATAACAGAATCGAAATTGCGAGAATCACCGTTCCCGCGCGACGTATAAACATCCACGCCCGCGACATCACGGTGTGCGCGACGACGCGAAATTGCGGCACGCGGTAAGGCGGCAATTCCATCACGAGCGGCGGCGTCGGAGCGCGCAAGAGTGTGCGCTTGAGCAAGGTGGCGACGACAATCGCGGCGACGATGCCGAGCGCGTACATCGCCAAGATAATAAGCGCGCCGAGCGACAAAAAGCCGAACACGCGGCGGTCGGCGAAGAACGCCGCAATCATCAGCGTATAAACCGGAAGCCGCGCCGAACAACTCATCAGCGGCGCAATCATAATCGTCGCAATCCGGTCACGCGGATTCTCAATCGTCCGCGTCGCCATGATGCCCGGAATCGCGCACGCGAAACTCGAAAGCAGAGGCACGAAAGCTTTGCCGTGCAATCCCACTCCACGCATCAATCTATCCATCAGAAACGCCGCCCGCGCCATGTAACCCGTGTCTTCGAGAAGCGCGATAAACAGAAACAATAAACAGATTTGCGGCAGGAAAACCAGCACGCCGCCCACGCCCGCGATGATGCCGTCAACGAGTAAGTCGGTGAATAAACCTTCAGGCAATCCGGCACGCACAAGCGCACCGAGCGTTCCGAAGCCTTGATCAATCAAGTCCATCGGCAGCGACGCCCAAGCGAAAATGGATTGAAAAACGAGCAGCATCAATCCGACAAAGATAAGCAAGCCGAACACCTTGTGCGTCGCCCATCGGTCAATCCGCATCGTCAAGTCATCGGCGTTGTCAGCCTTGACGTGAGAGGTCGAACCGCTCTTGATTCGATTCGATTCGGGCGTACTAATCGCGTCGGCAACAACATCTTCAATCCAACGATAACGGGCTTCGAGCGATGATTGCCATGCGTTCCACGTCGCATCGTTCATCGTCCCATCGTCATCGCTCATCGTCGAGTTCGCCGCTTTACTCTCACCATTCGTTTCCCACGAAAAAGATTCGACGGTTGAAGGCGCGACGAGTTCACGACGCACGGCGGCGCGGAGTTCATCAAGTCCGTATTCGGTGGAAACGATGACCGGCACGACCGGGACGCTGAGACGGGCGGCGAGTTTTGCGGTGTCAATTTTTAAGTTGCGGCGCGTCGCGGTGTCGAACATCGTCAGTGCGACGACAATCGGTTTGCGGTATTCGAGCAGTTGGGTAAAAAGGTAAAGATTGCGTTCGAGGTTCGTCGTATCAACGACCGCGATTATCACATCGGGAGCGGGAACGCCCGCCGCTTCACCTGCGAGACAACATCGCGCAATCTGTTCATCGGGTGAAAGAGCATCGAGGCTGTACAGTCCGGGAAGGTCAATCACGCGCGCCGTCAATGGTTGCGATGAGGATTGTGATGAACCTGAAACGGAGACATCCCCATTGCCTGATGCGGAAAGTGACCATTGACCTTCGACACGTTCGACGGTCACGCCGGGATAGTTTGCGACCTTCTGGCGCAAACCCGTCAGAGCGTTAAAGAGACTTGTTTTTCCGGCGTTCGGATTGCCCGCCAACATCACGACCGGATTTTGATTTGAGCGTTGCGCGGTGTGTGTCGTGGCGGTGCGCGGTGTGAGTGTGGATGTTGACATCAAACTTCGACGATAAGCTTTTAATCTCTTAACCCGCGACGACGCTGACATGCGCGGCTTCGGCGCGGCGCATCGCCAAACGATAACCGCGCACTTCAATCTCAAGCGGGCAACCGAACGGCGCGGCTTTAATAACGCGCACCATCGCACCCGGCAGCACGCCCATTTCCATCAACCGCCGTGAAACCGCACCGCGTGAATCAATTTTCGTGATGCGCGCCTGTACGCCGAACGGCAGACAACACAGTTGCGTCGTCGGGTTTTGACGAACATGAGGCGCGTCTGTCGGCGCGTTGTTAGAGGAAATGTCAGAAGCAAGAAAGTCGGTACGCATTATTAAAAACCTGAACGAGCGGTGTATTTAATCTTGAAATGAAATCTTGAATTTTTTATCTACATTTGAAACGAAGCTATTCCTGAATGACTTCGTGAAATGAGATATGCAACAAGGCGACAAACGCAGTATAAGCTGATTGAAATCTGATTTCAATTTCAAGCTGAATCGGAGAGTAAATTTTTGTCTTGACGCGCGAACACGGCACGCTGACAACCAACGCCGATTGCCCGAATCCTCGCGGCGAATCTCACTGCGACACGACCGGCAGAATCGCTAAATCGGCGCGCACCGAGCCAATCGCGGTCATTGCGGCGAAGCGGAGCGGTGTGCGCGTCGCATCGTCGCTAATCCATAAACGCATCTGATATTTGTCGGCTTCTGCACCGTCGAGAGTGACGGAAACCTGCACGGCGGGAACTCTCTGGTCGCCAATCAAAATCGCTTCACGCGCGAGCGCAACCATCGTCACGGTGCGCGGGCGATTGTTTATGAACACCGAAACGGAGGTGCGATTAGGCGGCGTCAAACGAAACAACCGGAGCGCATAAGCGATGGATACAAGGTCGTGAGTTCCAACCGGAATGGCGACTTGCGTGCCGTCGCTCATCCGCACCGTCCCGCGCGACTGTTCAAAGTTGATGATGCTGGCGGCGGGTGAATCGGCGGCGCGGAGTTCGGTGCGAAACGGAAGCAGGGTTTCCGGGTCAATATAAGAATTGATGTTGTCATAGACGGCGAACAAACTCGCGGCAGAAGGCGTCGCCGTGAGAGTCTGCGCGGAAGCGGCGAGCATCAATCCGGTACGCCCGAAGTAGTTCGCGTTCGGGCGCACCTGCGCTGAAATCAATCCAGCGGGTTGCGCGCCCGCGCCTAGAAAGATGTTGTAATTGAGTTGTTCGCCGACTTTGAAAGGAAGACTCTCGCGTGGGTTGAGGCTGTTCGGTACGGGCGGCGCGACGATGGGCGGGGCGACCACTGCGGCGACGGCGTTCGGAGCGTTTGTGACGATGATGGGCGGCGGGGCGGCGGGCAATTCGGAACTCGCAAGTTCGGCTTGAATCGTGCCTTGCGGAAGTTGAACGGCGATACGCACGGGAACATGTCGCGCGTCGTCCGTAAAGTTGACTTGAACGCGCGGGGCATTGTCTCCGGCGCGAAGCGGGCGGGCGGTGACGACGATGGTGTTGAACGAGCCGACGTTGGATTTGATTTGTTCACGCCCCGCGACTTTCACTTCGATGTCGTAACGTCCGCTGACCTGCGATGCGTTGCTTTCGAGTTGAAGCCTGTACACACCGCGTTCGGCAAGCGGCAGAGCGCGTATGCGGTACAGGGCGGAAAGGAAATCATAGTTGCCCGCGACGAGAACCGCGCGCGAACGCGACGGGATGGCTTCCGTGCCGAGCGGCTGGTTATAGTCACGCGCCGACGCTCCGGCTTGCGCTCCGTCGCGCGCCGCTTCCGTTGTGCGAAACGGCAGTTTGGTGACGGCATCAATGTAAGTCAGATAATCGTTGTTTATCGCATAAAGCGCGGCATTGACGACGCCTGTGGTTTCGACGTGTGCCTGCAGTTCGATGGCTTCGCGCCCGAAGAACGTGCCGCGATTGGCAACCGTGAGTTCGAGATGGGCGGCGGAAGGGAAGTTAGAAAACGAGACGTTATAAGTCAAACGCTCTCCGACGGTGTATGGCGCATCCGAGCGTGCCGCGCCGGGCAGCAAGATTGGTGAGGGGTTAGTGGTGGTAGCTGTCGAAGAAGTTTGCGCGTGCATCGCCGCCGCGCCACTCGACAACAAAAAGAGCGCGAAGGTGAAAATAAAGCGCATTGAAAACGGCATATTTAGTGAGTGATTCATGCGAGAACTCTAGGATAAGAATTTATAAAACGTGCGAAATAATGTATGCGAAGTCGTCATCCTGAACTTCGCTTAACTTCAGTATCAGATGCTACTACAAGAGGCTGGTTGTTGCTTGCTCGAAAATCGTTTTGCATCGAGAGCGGTCAAGTCAATCTCATCATCTCACTCTCCTCCGGGTTATGCTCTATGCCTGCTTTATTCTACTGTCGGAGGGCTACCGTGTTGCTGCATCCCAATCTCGATTACACCGTTACTGAGCAGACAGCCCGCATCGCTCACGCTGCTTTATCCCAAAGGCTCAATGTGTCTGCGGATTTATGACGAACTTGGCATCATCTTTAAGGATCGGGATTTTGCCGATCCCTTTCCTCGGCGCGGTCAATCGGCACAAGCACCCTTTCATCTTACTTTAATCACGATCTTGCAGTTTCTGGAATGACTCTCTGATCGCCAAGCGGCAGATTCGGTTCGTGGACGAATAGATCGGAAATACCTGTTGTGTTTGGAAGAGGTACGCCCAGCAAAAAGCCAGCGTCACCAGAGCCAACAGTTTTTCAAGTCTTTCGTGGTGCGTGAGATGGGTTTGTTCCAAACAGCAGCCTCTAGTCTTCAGAGACCCGAAGAGCGTTTCGATCTTCCACCGCACGGCGTAGTCTTGCAATATCTCTTCACTCTCCGCACTGCTTGCGACAATCATATATTCGCCTTCTGTAGTTCTCATGCCCATCAACCAAACGGCTTCGCCCAAGACCTCGCGCATGGCACTAAGCAACACCTCGACTCCCGCTCTCTGCGCGCGAAACGGCTTACAAGTGGATACGCATTATCTGGAAATGTTGGCAGACGCGGACGAACTATGATGAGGCGAGATACTTGGAATGCTTGCGAAAGAGGGGGTCATCGCTTATCTCAGCAGCGACGTGAAACGACGATTCCGCTTGACACGTCACCTTCAGTTAGCTTGTTGGGTTGCTCTTTCATCGTTAGCCAAGCCGCCTTCGCTATTCAACCCGCGCCAGAACCACGAAGCGCGGCGGCGACCTCAAGAACAATATGCGCTCGCTGAGTGGAGCCGTCGTGCGCGGTCGGCAACACATACCTTCCTGCGGCTTTCATCTGTGCGCTTGTCTTCACGTTGCGCGAAGCGACCCAACGGTTGAGATGTGGTGGGGCGAAACCGCCAACACGCAAGCCAAGGGCAAAAAGACAAGTTCGATAACAAAGTCGCTGTTTCGCCCTCACGTCCAATTAGCTTGTTGGGCGGCGCGGTTATTGTCATTCGCGCCGCCCGCATAAAGACATCTTGAACATCGTGCCATTGCTCATTTCAAGGAACGCGGCTGTTTTGCCAGCGTCGTCAATAGTTCTTTGAGTTTCTCCGGCTCAAGCGGTTTGACTAAGTGATAATCGAAACCTGCTTCTTGAGTGCGTTGGCGGTCAGTGTCCTGTCCGTAGCCGGTCATAGCGATTAACCACACATTTTTTGTTGGCGGATTTTGGCGTAAAGCGGCGGCGACTTCGTAGCCGTTCATCTTCGGCATTCCAATATCCATAATAACCACGTCCGGCTCAAAGGCGTTTGCCATCGAGAGCGCGGTTTGACCAAGATACGCCGCGCGGACTTCATAACCCGACATTTGGAGCGTGAGGGCGACCATATCAGCCGCATCCGCGTTGTCGTCAACCACCAGCACCTTGAGAGATTTCGTGTTTCGTGTTTCGGATGTCGGGTGGTCGGCGGATTCCGGCAGGGGTGAATCGGCAAGCGGTAGTTTGATAATGAACTCGCTGCCTTGTCTTAAACCCGCGCTCGTTGCCGCGACGTTGCCGTGATGCAGTTCGACTAATCTTTTGACGAGGCTCAAGCCGATTCCCAGACCGCCTTGAGCGCGGTCGAGAGTTCTGTCCGCCTGCGTGAAAAGGTCGAAAATTTTCGGCAGCAATTCGGGCGCGATGCCTTCGCCCGTATCGCGCACACGCAAGACGGCTTCGCTGTTTTCGGCTTCAACCGTCAACCAAATTTGTCCGCCTTCGTCGGTGTATTTGGCGGCGTTTTTGAGGAGATTGACCACGACTTGTTCCAGCCGTGCGGCATCGGCGGTGAGCCAGACGGGTTCATCGGGAAGCGAAACGAAAAGTTGTTGGCGGCGTTTTTCAAATGAAGGAAGCGCCGCGGCGGCGGCACTTTCCGCCACGCCGCGCAAATCGAGGCATTCTTCTTCGAGCCGGATTCGCCCGGTGATGACGCGGGAAACTTCCATCAAATCGTTGACCATCCGCGACATCTGCCCGACTTGCCGTTCAAGCACGTTGCGGGCTTTTTGCTGGACGGGATTTTCCTCCGCCTGAAGCCGGATAATGTGCATCGCGTTAAAGATTGCCGATAGCGGATTGCGGAGTTCGTGCGAGAGCATTGCCAAAAACTCGTCTTTGCGGCGGGCGATGTCGGCCAGTTCGTCCGCCTGCTGGTATATTCGCCGTTCAAGCCGGGAGCGGTCGGTGATGTCGCGGATGTTGCACTGAATAACTTCGTGATGGTTAACCCGATAAGTGTTGCTGACAAACTCGACTTCAATCGGCTTGCCGTCTTTGGTTTCCAGCGGCAGATGTTCGTAGCGGACATAACCTTCCGTTTGCAGTTGACGAAAAGCGGCTTTGTTTTCGTCAATGTCCTTGAACAAACCGATTTCGTAAAGTTGTTTGCCGACGAGTTCATCGAGCGAATAGCCGAGCATTTTTTTGATATACGGATTGGCATCCGTTATTTCTCCCGAACCGCCGTGCAGAAGCAGAATCGCGTCCTGCGCCGTTTCAAACAACCGCCGGTAGCGAGTTTCGCTATCTTCCAGCTTTTGTTCCGTCAGACGGCGTTCGGTGATGTCCTCGATGGCAAGCAGAATCGTTTCCGAATGAGTGCCTTCCTTGAAAACGCGGCGGGCGTTGAGCAGCATCGTTTTTTGTCCGATGGTCGGAAAGTTTAGCTCAATCTCATAATCGTCAAAATGATGATTCTGCGGCAGAATATCTTCGAGCAGTTCGCGCAATTCGGGAATGTTCCACTGTCCGTTGCCCAACTCGTAGATAAACTTGTTTTCGGTTTCCGCGGGCGTAACTTGAAACTTTGCGTAAAAATAGCGATTCGCCGATTTGACGCGCAAGGTTTTGTCCAGCACGATGAGCGATTCGCGCACGGTGGCAAGAATGCTCTCGGCGTAATTGAGCGCGTCGCGCAACGACCTTTCCTGCTCGCGGCGTTCGCTCACGTCCCGAAAGACCAGCACGACTCCGGCGATTTCTCCCGCCGCATTGCGAATCGGCGCGGCGCTGTCATCAATCGGGCGTTCCGTCCCGTCTTTGCTCATCAGCAAGGTATGATTCGCCAGTCCGACGATCATGCCTTCACGCAAAGCCCGCGTCGCTGGATTCTCAACCGTCCGCCGCGAGTCCTCATTGATAATTTTGAAAACGGTTTCGAGCGGCACACCTGCCGCTTCGTTCTGCGTCCATCCGGTCAAAGATTGCGCCACCGGATTAAGAAAAGTAACGCCGCCGTTAGTATCGGTTGTAATCACCGCATCGCCAATACTCGAAAGCGTAATCCGCAGCCACTCGCCTTGTTCGTGCAAGGCTTCCGCCGTTCGATTTGTGTTTGGCATTTTTCTGTCAGTCATTTATTCCCCCATTCTCTCGCACAGAAAAGCCGCCCAACGCCCGGCATCACCCACCGCGACGGACGATTGATTTGCGAGCGTCTCGCGCAGGAGAGCCGCGCTGATTCACGGTCGGGCGTATGCTGGGCGTTAGGCTCGCTCCAACCACACAACCTATTCTTCTTGCGGCAACCCTTTGCGAGAGGTGTGCATGACAGCCAGAATTTCGACTTGCTCTTCTGTGCTAAGGTAAATGAGCCGGAACGAACTTTCGATCACCTACCGAACTTCATCAATTTCGTTCTCCGGCGCCATGCGCCCGGAGCGCGGGAAAGCGGCGATCTGCTCGGAGCGGTTCATTAAACGCTCAAGGACTCTACGGGCGTACTCAGGCAAAGTTTGCGAAAGATAATCGCGGATCGCCTCAAGCTGTTTGAGAGCCGCATCTGTCCGAAGACTCTCACGGCTGAGATAATCCGAACTTAGCCCGCGCAGCTTCAAGGCTCGTCAACTTGCCGGCATGGCTATCCTCAAGCCCGGCCTCAATCGCCTGCCGTACATAGATTTCGTGCATTAAATCATCCCGACTCGCATCAGCCGGTAATTTTTCGACCAAACACCGCGCCTCTTATTTCACATTTGCTGCTTCCATATCAAGCATTAACCTTCCTACCTTCCTACTGAGATATGAGGAATATAAAGATACAGAGGATAGGCAATCAATCTCCGTGAGACCCGTTCAACGTCCCGCGAGCCTAACGCCCGGCATCACCCGCCGCGCACACAACGAACCAAGCACGGCGTCTTGCGGATGACAGTAACGCTCTTCGCGGTCGGGTGCATGCCGTTGTTAGGCGCGGCGTCCGGGCATTACGCCTCCCTTTTACGCCTCAAATTCTCCCGGCTCTGAGTTTATTCGCTCCAGTACACCCGGTTGCTCGCCTTCAAACTGCTGGTAACGCTGCAAATCCTCCTCGCTAAAGCTGACGGCGAGTTGCAGGTGCTGGCAGTGAATGCAGCCATAAGCGCGGACTTTGCGCGTGCCGCCGCCCAACATACTTTTCCAAATAGATCGCTCCTTCGGCACGAATAAAATCGTTGCACAATCCATCAAGGTACCCTCGACGAGTGCGGCGCTCCCGCACGCTACACACTTCATGCTTCACCTCCCGTAAAGATCTAACATCTCAGACTTATGATCCTGCATAAATCTATCCCTGACCATTATTCTAAGCGCCTAACTTCTGATTATGCCGAAGGTATCCGCATAACACGCCGATTCAGCGTGTTATGCGGATACCTTCGGCATAATTTCCTTGTGGCCGGCTCGTCTGTCAGCGTCGGAAGCGTTCGGCGTCAATCCCATACTTTTTGACTTTGTATCCCATGATGCGCTCGGTGGTGTCGAGCAGCTTGGCGGCCTTCTTGCGGTTGCCGCACGCGGTCTTGAGGGCGTCGAGGACGCTGGCGCATTGCGCCCCGCTTTCACCTACGAATTGCATCAACATTGATGCTTAAGCTCGCGATTGTTTGTGGCTTAATAAACTCATCACACCGGACAAAATTGAGAGGTTAAGTGTACATGGCAAAGCCATCTTCCGGCACAGATTATTCCGTTGAAGCATCGTTCTCTTCAGGCATCACCATTCTCAAAAACTCAACAATCTCAATGACCTTGAGTGGCCGAAAGCGACGCCGGAAATCTTTGCACTCATTGGTATGGCCTGTCATCAGATCGAGCAAATCTTTGTCGCGGCTGACAAGATACTCAGCCTCGGCTTCAACCGCAAGATTAATGTACTTCGAGTCTTTAGGGTCGCGTTGGTAAAGGAAATGTTGCGGGATGTCATTAACGACAGTGGCTTTTTCTACAATGCGTTTGATGAGAGCGTCCACGCGTTCGTCTGTGATGTCCGGATTTCGCTGGCGGATTTTCGGGCGGGCAAGCACGTCGCGCACTTCTTCGAGAATTTCGACACTCACGAACAAAGAGACAACATCGCTATCAACCAATCGCAACAGCGCCGCCGCCGGCCCGGATTCGCTGACGGTAGCTTGCAAATAGACCATGCAATCAAAGACAACTCGCGGGCGCGGGTTGTCTCGACTCATCG
>JBGTMR010000226.1:0-22050 GCA_041743485.1 Pyrinomonadaceae bacterium | reverse complement strand
AGGGACGGCTGAACTCCGCTTTACGACCGTGTTCAGTCGTCCCTGACGGGACTGGAAACTGTTTCACATCTAATCCCAGCGATAAATCGCTGGGCTATTATCAATCGTCCCTGTCGGGACGGAAAGTGTCCAGACATCAGGTTTCAACCCTACGGCTTTCGACTTATCTCCTTACGACGCAATCGCGGCTTCGACATCCGAGAAGTCAGCATCTTCCATCTCCGTATAGACCGGGTGCGATAGATAACGCTCTCCGAAGTCGCAAGTGATTGAGACGATTAACTTGTCGCGGTTCTCTTTGCGCCCTGCGAGTTGCAACGCCGCGTGAGTAATCGAACCCGTAGAGATGCCGGAAAAGATGCCTTCTTCGCGTGCCATGCGTCGGGTCATATTCATCGCATCATCGTTCGTGACGCGAATCACTTCATCATAAATTTCCGTATCCAGATTCTTAGGTATGAAGCCCGCACCGATGCCTTGCTGTTTATGCGGGGCGGGTTCACCGCCCGAAAGCACGGGGCTTTCCGCCGGTTCGACCGCGACGATGTGGATGTCGGGTTTCTGTTCGCGCAAGAATTTACCCGCTCCCGAAATCGTGCCGCCCGTGCCGACACCGGAAACGAAGATGTCAACTTTGCCTTCCGAGTCCGTCCAGATTTCGGGTCCCGTCGTGCGATAGTGAACGTCAGGGTTCGCCGGATTGTCGAATTGTCGCGGCATCCAAGCTTTGTCACCCAAACGCGCGGCAATCTCTTCGGCGCGTGCGATTGCGCCTTTCATCCCCTTCGCGCCTTCGGTCAACACAATCTTACAGCCTAGAGCGCGCAACATATTACGTCGCTCAACGGTCATCGTATCGGGCATCGTAAAGATGCACCTGTACCGGCGCGCCGCCGCGACGTAAGCCAAGCCGATGCCCGTGTTGCCGCTCGTCGGGTCAATGATAATCATGCCCGGCTTGAGTCTGCCGCCCGCAATCGCATCGTCCATCATCGCCACGCCGATACGGTCTTTGACGGAGTTGTACGGGTTAAAGCCTTCATGCTTGACGGCGATGCGGGCGGGCAAATCAACGGTTAAGCGATTGAGAAAAATCAGCGGCGTGTTGCCCATCGTCGCGGTGATGTCCGAATAGATTTTGTGATGTGCCATGATTAAAATTCGTTATGGATTTTGATTATTTCATTAAAGAAGGTAATGCCTCTCTAAGTAGCGCGCGTAGTTCACGAACATCGCCGCGTGTGTCGTGAGCGACGGCGCGCGTCTTATCGAGGTCAATTTCGACGCGCTCTAATCGTTCTTCCACGCTCTCTAACCGGTTTTCCACGCTCTCTAATCGGTTTTCAATGACGGTTAAGCGTGCGTTTGTCTCTAGGCGAAACTCTGACATCTCGACACGAAACTCTTTCAACTCTCTAAGTATCGTTTCGAGCATCGGCTGTGTGACTTTGCTTTCCGTCTCGAATCGTTTGGTCGGGTCTTCGCTCATTTTTTTATGCCTCTCTTTTGAGTGGTTGCTTTGGAGCCGCCGGTAGCTTGTCCATAAAAGGCACTTTACCCGTGCAGGGATGCGACGCGCAACACTCATGCGTAAGGTATTTATCTTAACGCGAATTCGACATAAGACAAGAAAGCTGTTTTATCCACGAAACGACATGAATCAACACGAAGTAAAAATATGAAAGAACCTCTCCGGTTCATGCCGCCTTCGTGTGTTTCGTGGATAAAGTTTTTACCGCTTCTTATCACGAACTCATGTTAAGTTAAGCCGCGTAAGGTACAAATTAAAGCCAGCCATGATGAGGGGGGAAGAATTATGAAAACACGCGAATTAGGTAGAAGCGGATTGAAGGTTTCGGCACTCGGTTTGGGGTGCATGGGAATGTCGGAGTTTTACGGCGGAGACGAAGCGCGGAATGAAACGGAATCAATCGCCACGATTCACCGTGCGTTGGATTTGGGCGTCAACTTTCTCGACACCGCCGATATGTACGGACCTTTCAAGAATGAGGAACTCGTTGGGCGCGCCATCGCCGACCGTCGGGGTGAAGTTGTACTCGCCACGAAGTTCGGCAACATGCGCGGCGAAGACGGCAGTTTCAAGGGTGTCAACGGGCAGCCCGATTATGTACGCCAATCGTGCGAAGCGAGTTTGCGCCGCCTGAATGTTGATGTGATTGACCTTTACTATCAACACCGCGTTGACCCGAAAACGCCGATTGAAGACACTATCGGAGAGATGAAGCGGCTCGTCGAGGAAGGCAAGGTTCGTTATCTAGGCATGTCCGAAGCCGCGCCGGAAACGATTCGCCGCGCGCACAAAATTCATCCGATTGCCGCGCTTCAAACCGAATACAGTTTGTGGAGTCGTGAGCCGGAAGACGAACTGCTCGACGTGTGCCGCGAACTCGGCATCGGCTTCGTCGCATACAGCCCGCTCGGTCGCGGTTTTCTGACCGGACAGATTAAAAGCTTCGACGATTTAGCACCCGACGATTATCGCCGCAACGCCCCGCGCTTTCAGGGCGAGAACTTCAACAAGAATTTAGAGATGGTCAAGCGCATCGAAGAAATCGCGCGAGAGAAGAACTGTCAGCCTTCGCAACTCGCTCTCGCATGGGTTTTGGCGCAAGACGAAACAATCGTCCCGATTCCCGGAACGAAGCGGCGCAAGTATCTCGAAGAGAACGTCGGCGCACTGGAAGTCGAAATCACACCGGAAGACTTAAAGCGCATTGATGAAATCGCCCCGCAAGGCGTCGCGGCAGGCACGCGCTACCCGGAGGCGAGTATGGCAACCGTCAATCGCTGAAACGAGTTCGTGATTGTTTGCAAATTGCTTCACACAACAACAAGGATGACGCGCTCAACCCGGCACGTCGTCCTTTATTATCATTAGACCTCTTGCAAAAGTCGTCCCGTCAGGGACGTTTGATAGTAGCCCAGCGATTCATCGCTGGGTACAGGATCAACAATCTGCCGTGTCCCGTAGGGACACTCGAAACTCCGTTCAGCCGTCCCTACGGGACTGGAGACATTTCCAACATTTCCCCAGTGATAAATCACTGGGCTATTGTCAGTCAGTCCCTACGGGACTTTTGCAAGAGGTCTATTGACGACCCGCAAGCTTTTCAGTTTAGCGGGTGCGAAGAATTTGCATTCATACACCACAACTCATATTTACAAGCGACGATGATTGATGTCCTACGTCTCATAAAGTCAGTTGTTTAGCACGCCTCCAATTACGGCTAGTACGACAGCAGTAACTCCCACTCCAAGCAACACATTACGTCGAGTCGAGCCACTTTTGGCGCGTTTGACTTCTGTGACATCGGCATACGCCAGTTTTGTTTCGGCGTTGGTTTTGGGATCGCTGACAACGAAAAACTCGTTTCCGGCGACACTGATATAGCCTTTCACCTTCTGCCCGTTACGTTGTTTGACGACGGCGCGGGCGGCGATGCCTGTGCCGATAGCGGCGACATCGCTTTTTATTCGGGCAAGTTTTTCATCTTGATTCGGGCTTTGAGCTGTGACATTAAGCGGCGCGAAGATGCACAATAGCGCGAGCCACAGGGCGCGGCATCGGTTCAATCTGTTCATGATTTTTAATCCTTCCGGTGTTGGACTCAACTTTTTGAGCGCGCATAATGAAGAACGGAAAGAGTTTCGCGGTCGGCGGTTGTGACGCTTTACCGAAGTGTCACATTCTCGTAAGTTTCGGCTAGGATTTTACACGCGATTTGACAGGCAAGTTAAATGCGCCTTTGGCTTTCAAAAAACAGTGACGTTTCTTTGCGCGAACAACTCGCGGCGCAAATCGTTCTCGCCATCACGAGCGGTGAATTAAAGACGGGTGCGCGCTTGCCTTCGGTACGTCAAGTCGCTCGGCGTTACGCGGTTCACTCCAACACGGTCAGCGCGGCTTACGCGGAACTCACGCGGCGCGGTTGGGTCGAAGCGAGAACGGGAAGCGGCGTGTTCGTCTGCGACAACGAACAGGCGAAGCCCGCGACAATCACCAAGACAAACGACGGTGAAGATGATCTTGAAATTCTACTTAACCGCTTTTTGTGTGTGATAGAAAAGCGCGGTTACACCGTTGACGAAGTATGTGCGCGACTCTCCGCGCGCCCGCGTCTTGCGTTGCCCGATGCTTTCTTGTTGGTTGAACCGGATGCGGATCTGCGCCGCATACTCGCCGCCGAAATTGCGGAAGCCGTTGACCTGCCTTTGCATACGCTCGATGTCGAAGCACAGGTGATTGGCGCGAACGAGAACGATGACAACGAAATTTCCGCCGCCTGTTTTTTCAAACAGACAAACCACGATGTCTCCGCCGTCGCACTTCATAATCAAGCCGCGTTTGCGCGTCGTATATTGCCGCCGGAGACGCCGCTGATTCTGTTGCACACGCGCTCCGTTATCGAATCTCTGCGCGGTGAAACCCTGCCGCCGCCCGATGCGATTATCACCGTCGTTTCGGCTTGCACGGAGTTCCTTGCTTTTGCCCGGCGCGTCCTTGTCGCGGTCGGCATTGATACGGACGCGCTCGACTTCCGCGATGCGCGCTCTCCCGATTGGCAGCGCGGTCTGACCAACAGTCACCTCGTCGTCTGTGATGCGCTGATTGCCCGCGCCCTTCCACACAACACGAACGTTCGCCTGTTTCGCATCATCGGCAACGAGGGAATTGAGACGTTGCAGACTTACGCCAACCGCTTCTAATCAACATAATCTCAATACGGTCAATCCGCGCCGCGTACTTCGCGCATTCGTTTGATAATCTCAAAGCCGAGCAGGTCAGCCGCTACGGGGTCGTTAATGGCGACGACTTTGCCGGAGACGATGACGGCGGTGGTGCGCGGGTCAACGATTTTGAAAAGATAGTTGGCGAGTTTCTGGTCAAGGCGCAAGATTAAATCGGCGGCACGCGCGTCTTCGACGACGGTGATGTTCCACGCCGCGAGTTGTGCGGTTTTGAGTAGTTTGTATTGAACGTATTCGCGGTCAATGCGGCGGCTGGGTTCGATGTAAAGCGTGCGTGCGCGGCGTAAGGTCGCGCCGGGTGCGAGTGACGGTGATGATGGTTCGACGGTGCTTGATGTGGCGCGTGACGGATAGCTTTCGCGTTGCCGTGAGTCTTGGGCGCGGGCAAAAGAGGTGAATGAGAGGTGTAAGGCGAAGATGAAGATGGTAATGATAAGTGTGCGGCGCATGGTTGGTGTTTCTCCTTAGTCGGTTTTGTTTGCATTTGTGAGCGACGTTGATTGATAAGGAGTTCGCAAGCCGTGTGCCGTTTGTTGTAAAGGCGATTATCAGGGCAACGATGCGAAGGGTGTGACACTTGTATGTAATAAGGGGTGCAATGAAAGCCTTTCAGGTGTCGGAAGAAATTGTCGGAGTTGAATAATGCGAGCGAAGTTTTAGGGCGATAGTGCCGTTGCTATGGTACGGGCTTGACCGTGAAGCGCACTTCGCTTAAACAAGTGGCGGCACAAATGCAAACGTCGAAAAACATGCAAGCTTCGAGTGATGTAATGAATGATGAAAAAGATTCGCGCGAGATGACGATTGACACAACGGCAACGCGCGTTTGGGAAATGACTTTCGATGCGTTGCCTGACGGCATGATAGTGCTGGACGGCGCGGGACGCATCGCGCGCGTTAATCGCCACGCCGCCGAGATGATGGGCTATACGTCGGGTGAGATTATCGGCAGACAGGCGGAAGATGTCATCGGGGAATTGTTCGGGATGAGCGCGGCGACGCACTGGACAAACCACCGACAGGCTTACCATCAAGCCGCCCGTCCCGCGCACAAGGACACCGCCGAAAACAGCGTCGAAAACAGTTCCGCTAAATCGTCGCGCGCGTCCTTTGAAGTCCATGACAAAGACGGGTGGCGATATCTGTTTTCCATCTCGTTCTTCGATACGACGTTTCAACTTGCCGCCGCAGATAATGACGCACATGCCGACGCACGAAATGAAACTCGAATCGAACGTCAAATTATTAAAGGTGAAAACTCTCTGGCGTGGAGCGTCGTGATGTGGAGCGACATCACGGAACTGGCGGGAATGCAGGAACAGCTTTCGCGTTCCGGCAAACTCGCGTCCATCGGCGGCTTGGCGGCGGGCGTCGCGCATGAAATCAATAACCCGCTGGCGGCGATTACGACATGCGCCGAAGCGATGACCCGTGACTTGCGCGACCTGTACGCGACGGCTGACACTGCCGCGCTTCAAACTTTTACGAAAGAACGCAACTGGAATTTCTACCTCGAAGAAATCGTCCGTCAAGCTTTACGCGGCAAAGCGATTACGCGCGGCTTGCTGGATTTGACGCGCGAACGGCGCGCCTTTCGCACCGTTGTTTCCATCAATCAACTTGTCAGCGATACATGGCGCGTGTATGCCGCGCGTCCCGACATCGGGCAGGTTCGCATCGAACTCAACCTTGACGAATCGCTTGAAACCATCCACACCGATGCGAGTATGGTGCGGCAAATAATTGACAACTTAATCGGCAACGCCGTCTCCGCCGTCTCTGTCAGCGAAACGCGAAACGCTTCATCCGCGCATCAGAGCGTGTCGCCGCGCATCACGCTTCGCACGCGCGGCGACGGCGCGGCGCGCATCTTTATCGAAGTCGAAGACAACGGAAGCGGCATCCGTGCCGAGATTCTCGCGCGTATCTTCGACCCGTTCTTTACCACCAAGCGCGGCGGGCAAAATTCGGGTTTGGGCTTGGCGATGTGCGCTTCGCTTGCCGATGCGCTCGGCGGCTCAATCACGGTTGAAACCAGAGAAGGCGAGGGCAGCCGCTTCCGTTTGTGGCTACCTAGATTAGTGGATAACGGATAGTGGATAGTGAAGAACTTGTCTTTAACCATCCGTTATCCACTAGGTTTGTGTTGACATTTACGGTTTTCAGGCGGCTTCAGCCGTCTTTCCGCGCCTTGCGCGGCACATAGCCCAGCCGTTTGACGGCTGGTCGGGTTGTGCGGCGAAGAATCCAGAGGGCGTTTCAACGTCCTTGCTCTGCTACTGGCTTTAAGCCACTCGAATTGGAAGCCCGTTGAAACGGGCTGGGGACGCTTCTCCACTGCTCTGCCCAGCCGTCAAAACGGCTGGTCTATGTGCCGCTTCGCGGAAAGCCGCGTGAACGCGGCTGAAAACGTCAACAGAACCTAATACCATGCAAAGTAAAATTCGTGTTCTCGTAGTTGATGACGATGCGGTATTGCGGCGATTAGTGTCCGAGCAACTCGCCCGTTCGGGTTTTGAAGTCGCGGTTGCCGACGGCGGCGAAGCGGCACTCGCCACTTTGCGCGAAACCGATATAGATGTCGTGCTGCTCGACATCAACATGCCGGACATGTCCGGGCTTGACGCTCTGGGGCGTATCAGCAGCTTAACCGACGCGCCGGAAGTCGTGATGCTGACCGCCGATACTTCGCTCACCACCGGCATCGAAGCGATGCGGCGCGGAGCTTACGATTATTTGACGAAGCCCGCGACGCTCGATGAGATGGAAGCCATCATCATCAAAGCCGACGAGAAACGGCGCATCGTGCGGCAGAACACGGCACTGCGCGGTGTCGTCGCCGAAGCTTCCGCCCCTGAAGATGAAATCGCGGTTGATGCGTATGAGATTGACGAAACGGATTCACCGATTGTTCATGCCAGTTCCATCACACGTCATCTGATAAATTTCGCTCTCGCCGCCGCGCGCCACGATTCGACGATTCTCATTACAGGCGAATCCGGCACGGGGAAAGATGTTTTCGCGCGCTTCATTCATTCCAAAAGCGCACGCGCGGGCGCACCCGTCATCACCGTCAATTGCGGAGCATTGCCGGAAGCTTTATTTGAATCGGAGTTCTTCGGGCATGAGCGCGGAGCGTTCACCGGAGCCAACGCACTCAAGCGCGGGCTGCTGGAAGCCGCCGACGGTGCGACGCTGTTTCTCGATGAAATCGGTGAGTTGCCATTGACCACGCAGGTCAAACTTTTGCAGTTTTTAGAAATGGGACGCTTCCGCCGTCTCGGAGCCGTGCGCGACCAAGCCGCCGACGTGCGGATAATCGCCGCCACCAACCGCGACCTGCTTGCCGATACAAACACCAATCGCTTTCGCGCCGATTTATATTATCGTCTCAACATCATCTCGCTTCACATCCCGCCGTTGCGCGAACGCCCCGAAGATATTCCGGTTCTCACCGAACATTTCTTGCGCTCGTTCCGCACACACTTCAATCGCCCTTCATTGTCTCTGACCGAAGACGGACGGCAAGCTTTACAACACCACAAATGGCTTGGCAACGTCCGCGAACTACGAAACACACTGCACCGCGCGACCGCCCTCACCACCGCCGACGAAATTGATGCGGCGTTGTTATTACCAAACTCGGTTCGCCCCGCGACAATGACAGGAACGACGACAGAGATAATCACAGGGACGCAAGAAAGCGCGACCACCTCATCAACATCAACCGCCGATCCTGCCGCCTCTGAAGCCTTAACCAGCCCCGAACCCGACGCACCATCCGACACCGAATCTAACCCGCTCAACCACGCGCTGACGCTCGGAGAACTCGAACGCCAACACATTCTCCGCGTGCTTGCCGGAGCGCACGACAACCGCGAACGCGCCGCCGCTATTCTCGGCATCTCGGCGCGCACGCTCTATCGCAAACTCCGCGAATACGAAGCCTGACAAGTCGCGTCCCTCTGACAATTTGTCTGTGACCACCTGACAAATTGTCAGTCTCGTGCGGATGGTACGCGCGTTCACTCTCCGCCCGTCGCCCTCACCAAATTCGCCAAATCCGGCGAAAACCTCAGTAAAACTCAAAATTCGCCGCGCCACCGTCGTTCTTTACGGGTTGCGGTACGAAGCTTGCCCTTGTCTGCTCCGGCAAGCTTTCCGCGAAGTTCACATCGGCAAGGCGGTTCGTTGGCTTGCGACTTGAGACGAACTATTAAGACAGGCGACATCTCCTTACTATGGCACGAATCATTATTTGCGATGACGATAAAACGATGACGCCGCGACTCATCGCCGCCTTGCACAGCGTGGGTCACGATGCGCGTTCGTGTTGTCACACGATGGACATGTTGCGCGATGCGATTGCCGGTGCGTGCGAGATGGTTGCGCTTGGTCTCGACATGCCGGGCTTCGGGGCGACGGGCGCAATCGAAACCCTGCGCGAACTCGCCCCGCACGTTCTTGTCATCGGCTTTCATCGTGACCCGATAGCGTTCTCGGTTTCCGCTCCAAACGCGCATCACCCGCACAAGGTTTTGCCGCGCTTCGTTTCAAATGAAAACTTCGTGCGTGTTGTCAACATGTGTTTCGACAGACAGAGACTCGCCGCCCTCGCCACGCCGCCGAAACCTCCACCTGCTCATCCCCCTGCCTCACGCCGATTCAGCAGCATCTTTCGCTCTGCCGCCGCGCGTCCGCGTCACATGCTTCGACTCTATGACGACTGATGACGAAACGCGATGCCTTCAATTGCCCGTCTGTCAACTGCTTCTCAATCTCCAGCCGTTTCTCAACTACTTCTCAACCCTCAATCACTTCCAACCTTGAAAGGAACACTCGATATGAATCACTCCCGTTTGACACACCCGTCGCACGCCCATCCTTCGCGGCGCGGCTTAGTTTTGCTCATCCTGCTCGTCTGCGGTGTCGCGGCGGGCGTCGTCGCTAAAACCGGCGGCGCGCGTCTGCTTCGCGTCTCCGCCGTCGGCGCGGCGCGTCCCGAAGTCAATATCACACTTGACGGAACAGTCGCGCGTGACGAAAAGCCTGTCGCTCTCGCTAAAGCCGACGCCGTGCGTCCGGGCGAAATCCTGACGTGGACGATTAAAGCCGAAAACGTGGGCGACGGCGCGGCGCGCGGTTTTTCAACCGTCGGGCGTATTCCCGAAGGCACATCGTTCGTCGCGGGCAGTGCCGTCAGTTCCGCGAACGTGAGTGTCACATACAGCATTGACGCGGGCAAAACCTTCGCCGCCACGCCGGAAGTCGAAGAACGCCTTGCCGACGGTTCGGTGAAAAAATCAGCCGCCCCCGTCGCCATGTACACACAGGTTCGTTACGAGTGGGCTGACCCGCTCGCCGCCGGACAATCCATCAATGCGACTTACAAGGTGCGCGTTCGATAGGCTCTTGGTCATTGAATAACTCACCTTTCACGGCGGGTGAAGTTTTGCGGCTTTGCCGCCTGATGTGCGGAAAGGCTGTGCCTTTCCGACTCGCCTTGCGGAAAGTTATGGCGGCTGCGCCGCCCGCGTTCGAGGCGTAGCCTCGAAGAAGTCGGGAGGGTGTCCCTGCGGTGAGGCGAAGCCCCACCGCACATCAGGCGGCAGAGCCGCAAAACACTTCTACCGTATGAAGATGAGAATAATTTAATCGCCCGCCAACCCTTGCGACCACACGTTATCCCCACCTAAACCCGCCCGCTTAACTACTACAAAAATTAGAAAAGGATTTATTGATGAACAGCATTCCTTCCCCCCCTTTCCGCTATGTCCGGTTGAAGCCCGCCGCCCGCCCGCTGACCGCCACGCTTTCGCGTCGCGTCCTCACGCAAACCCTATTGCCGGTAATCGCTCTGCTTCTCTGCGGACTAATCGCCACACCGCTTTTCGCCCAGTCAACGGCGGGCGGCACACAAATTCAAAACCGCGCTTCCGCGACCTACTCGGACGGCAGCGGCAACAACTATTCGACCGCTTCCAACACCGTCACCGTCACCGTCTCGAACGTGTCGGGACTCGTCATCACACCGGACAACGGCACGCGCCCGGCAGTCGTCGCCGGACAGCAAATCCGCTTCGATTTCGTCGTCACCAACACCGGAAACCTTGCCGACCAAGTGCGTTTCTTGGCAAACGGCGCGAGCATTCGTGTTACAGGTCCGTATGATTCGACTTCGATTATCGCCTTCATTGATCGCGGCGCGGCGGGCGGCAACTTCCAAGCCGGAACAGATACTGACATCAGTGGCAACGCGGCTGACGTGCTTTCGCCAAGCATCGCGCAGAACGGCACATTGAGCGTCGCCGTGCTGGTCACGATTGCGGCTTCCGCGACCAACGGCGATACGGTTCGCGTCACACTTGGCGATGCGTCCGCCGATAACGTCGCCGCCGATTCTTCCGCCAACGAAGTTCGTACCGTCGCTTCCGCGTCGGTCAATGGTCTGCGCGAAGCCGTCGGCGATGTCAGCGTGTTAATCGAAAACGACGCGCAACTTCTCTTAACTCTCACCGCTCCGACGGGTCCCGTGCCGCTCGGCTCAAACATCTCTTACGGCTTAAACTTGAGCAATCCCGGTTCGCGCGACGCGCAAAACGTCACGCTCACCAACGCTCCGGCTGGCTCAAACTCCGGCGTGTTCGTCATCGCTCCGATTCCGGTCGGAACTGCTCTCGCATCCGGTCAAACATTTCCGGCGGGTACGCTCTATACCGTCTCGCCTTTGACCATTGACCCGATCACCGCCGTCTGGACGACGACTCCGCCCGCAAACCTCGCGGACGTGCGCCGCGTCGCTTTCAATACCGGAAACTCGCTCGTCGCGGGAACAAGCGCGACCGCGATTAACTTCAACGTCACCATCACCACGACGAACGCGACGATTCCCATCTTCGAGATTGCCGACGCCTTTGCCCGCAATTCGATTGGCACACAAATCACCGACCAATCCGGCGACCTTGTGAGAAACGGCGGCGACGGCAACGCCGATTTTGAAGAAGATTCCGCGCCCGGTTCGAGCGCGCCGCAATTCGACGGTGTGCAGCAACAGACATTGCTTCAAACCCTCGGCAGCGTGTTCGTCGGACCTTCCGGCAAACCCAACGCCGTCGGACCCACCAACACTAACGACGATTACACGAACAAGAGTGTGAGCGCGGGCTTGGCGGGCGTCGCTCCGGGCGGCGTGACGACGGTGGGTCAGCAAGTCTTGTTCACCAACACGCTTCGCAACGCAGGCAACGCGAACGACACGTTTTCCATTACCGTTCCGAGCGCGAGTTTCCCGCCCAACTTTACCGTCGAGATTTCCGTGAACGGCGGCTCAAGTTACACGATTGTTCAACCCGGCAACGGCACGATTAACCTGCCCATCGCTTTCGGACAAACAGCCGACATCCTCGTCCGTGTCACCGCCCCCGCCGGACTCGAAATCTTGCGCGCTTATCCGGTCACGGTTCGCGCGACTTCAACCACCACGACGGGAGCGTTTAACGAAACCATCAACCGCCTCTACACAGGTTTCCTGAAGCTCGAAAAAACCGTCGCCGTCAATAACACGACGGGCGTCGGGGCAACGACCGATGCCGTTCCGGGCGCGGACATCACCTACACCGTCAACTACTCGAACATCTCAATCGGCGGCGGCGACGCGGACAACGTGCAACTCACGGCGTCAAGCATCGTCATCACCGAAGACGGCAACGCCGCCCCGAACAACTGGGGAACGTCCACGATTCACGTCGTCGGCGCGACCGACACGCGCGGCGGCAGCATCACGGGCGATGTCGTCGGTTCGACTTTACTGACCGATAGCGTCCCGACGCTCGGCGCGAATCAATCCGGCAGCTTTACGTTCAAACGTAAAATCAAGTAATACCGGATTGCGAAATGAGTTGAGATATAAATGGCTCACGGTACGGAAGTAAAACGGAGGTGAACGGAGGCAGGAACGGAGGTCAACGGAGGAATACTAAAATTGCTTCTCCGTTCACCTCCGTTATACCTCCGCTAACCTCCGTTTTACCTGTCTCTCCATTGTCGAAATCGCAGTCGAAATCTCAAATTGTGATTTACTGCCGCAACCGCAAAAACCCTCGTTCTCTATCGCCTGACACTTTGTCATCGGTTATGACATTTTGTCAGGCGATAGTCACGACATAACATCATCCACATCTCGCCCGCTCTCTCGCCATCGGTTTTTCATCCGAAAACCCCAACAAAACGCCGTTTAGTTCTTCATCGTAACTTCTCTCGCCTTGTGGCACGAAGCTTGTAAGGTTTATCGGTGCGGGCGTGTTCGCCACCTGCCTTTAATGTTAGGGCTTTCTCAAATTTGAAATCTTAAATTTGAAATCTCAAATTAAGAGAAGAAAAACGAAAACTGAGAAAGTCCTAAATGTTTATCCAATCTTCCATCCGAAGCTGATTCAGAAACTCATCCTTCCCGCCCTTGCCCGCCGTTCCGCCGCGATGCACCTTTTCCCACACAAAATTCAATTCCCCGCTTCGCACACACGCCCGCGCACAATTCGCCCTCGCGCTCTCATCTGCCTGTGCGTCGCTCTGCTTTGCTTCGCGCTTCCCGCCGTCCAAATTCACGCCGACGAAACCACTCCCGCCGAAACCACGATTTACAACCGCGCCGAAGCGACCTATTCCGACTCGACCGGACTCACATTCTCAACCGTCTCACCGACCGTCTCCGTCATCGTGCGCGCCGTAGCGATGCTCGCCGTCACACCCGACGAATCCGCCCCTTCCGCCGCCGTCACACCACGCGAACGCATCACACGCCTTTTTCAACTTTGCAACACAGGCAACACCGCCGACCTCTACACGCTCACCGATTTCACCGCGACCTCTCCCGCCACACTCGTCGAACTCCGCTTCGACGCGGACGATTCCGGCACACTATCGCCCGCCGACACGCCCGCCGCTCTCAACTCCACCATGTCGCCGCGCGTCGCTCCCGCACGGTGCGTCGGCGTCCTCGCCACGCTCGACACGAACGACATCGCGCAAGGTTCAAACCTGACGCTCAACTTAACCGCCCGCTCCAACGTGCAGGCAATCGGGGCGGGCGCGATTGATACGGGGACAATCATCAACACCGTAGGGCGTCCCGCGCAACTCACCTCGCCCGTTGACCCTACGCTTCAACCGCTCAAACTCGTCGAAGACCAAACGCGCTTCACCGCTAACCCGAATCAAACGCTCGCCTACTCAATCAGTTTTCGCAACAGCGGTGAAACCGTCGCCCGCAACGTCGTCTTACGCGACCCTCTGCCCGGCAATCTCACCTACGCTCCCGGCACGCTTCGCCTCTCCCGCACCCTCACGCAAAACACCAACGCGACCGCCAACATTCTCACCGATGCCGAAGATTCCGACGAAGGCACACTGCGCGGCGCGACGCTCGAACTTCGCCTCGCGGAAGTCGCACCCGCCGAAGTCATCAACTTCACGTTCTCCGCCCGCGTCACAGGCTCCGCCCCGCCAAGCAGCGGCATCGTCAACACCGCCGAACTCTCCGCCTCAAACGCCTCGCCGATTCGTTCATCCGATACGATTGTCATCATCACGCCGCGCGGCACAATCTTCGCCGGACGCAGCGGCACACCCGTCGCGGGCGCAAACATCACACTGCTCGGTGAGAACGCCGCCCGCGTTCTCACCACGCCGAACACCGGAACGCCGCCGAACGAAGCCAACGATAACCCGTTTGTATCCGATGCGAACGGTAATTGGAGTTTGGTTCTAACTCCCGACCAACTTGACCAAATCGCCACACCGACAACCTATCGTCTGCGTGTCGCGGCGACAAATTTTCGGGCGCGTGAATTAGAACTCACCATCACACCGACGGGCGGCGGATTGTTCACACTCACCGTTCGCGCCCTCGACGGTCAGCCCGTCGCCCGCTTCGGCAGCTTTGAACTCACGACCGAAAATGTTCGCGCCGAAGCACTTTCCGCCCTCGCGTTCAACATCCCTTTGTTTGAAGCTTCCGCCCTCGAACTCACCAAATCGGTTGACAAGCAGAACGCCGAAATCGGCGACACGCTTTCCTATCGCCTCGAAGTTCAGAACCGCACCAGTGCCGCGCTTCAATCGCTTCAAATCCGCGACGTGTTGCCGCGCGGCTTTCATTACGCCGAAGGAACCGCCCGCCTTCAAAGCGGCGCGACCTCACAATCAATCGAACCGCAAGTCACAAATCAAACGCTCGTCTTCAACTTGAACTCACTCGCCGCGCAATCGAACGCGACTATTTCCTATCGCGTCCGCATCGGGGCGGACACGTCAGAAGGCGCGGCTTCCAACACCGCACTTGCCACCGCAACTTTCCCGAACGGCGAACCAATCACGACGATGCAAGCCGTCGCCACCGTGCGCGTCGGGCGCGGCGTGTTCTCGATGCGGCAGGTTATTTTGGGGCGCGTCTTCGACGACGTTGATAAAAACAATTCGTTCAATCCGGGCGATAAACCGCTCGCGGGCGTCCGTCTGTACTTAACTAACGGGCAATCCGCGACCACCGATTCACAAGGCATGTACAACTTTCCGGCGGTTGACGACGGCGCGCTCGTCATCTCGCTCGACCCGATAACCTTGCCTGCGGGTTCGCAACTTCTCGAAGGCGAAAACCGACGCGACCGCAATTCTTGGACGCGCCTACTTCGCACACCGCTCGGCGGCGGCGGCTTGCTTCGTCAAAACTTCGCCGTCCGCGTCAACGCTTCCACCGTCGCCGAAAACGTCAATGCGCCGCGCGCCGCAAACGCCCTTGTCGGTGATGACGACGATGCACCGAACGCCGCCCCGCAATCCGGCATCGCGCGTGAACGTGAAAAGCAAAAAACAAACTCCAAATCTGAAATTTCAAATCTGAAATCTGAAATCTCAAATACCACCGCGCCCCGCGCCGGAACTTACGAAGAAGCTGCGACCGAAGCCGTCGAAGCCGTCGCGCCCGGCGATGTCGTCGTCTTAAACCCGACGCCCGACGCTCTGATTCGCACCCCCGCATTGAGCGTCGCCGCCCGCGTCGCCGAAGGTTGGATGACGCAACTTACAATCAACAATCACCTTGTTCCGCAAGAGAACATCGGCGTCCAACGTCAAGACCACAAGAACCGCGTCGCCACATATGAATACGTCGGCATCGTGCTTCAACCCGGCGCGAATCGCGTTCACATCGCCGCCGTTTCGCCTGCGGGCAAAGCCGCCACGCCAAAAGAATTTATTGTGTACGGACGTGCGGCGGCGCGGCGCATGACGATTGAACCGGAGCGTTCCGAACTGCGTTCCGACGGGCGCGACTCGACAACGCTGCACATCAAGCTTTACGATGAACGCGGCAATCCCGCCCTCGACGGCACAGTCACCATCGAAGTCAGTGCCGGACGCCTCCTCTCCGTCGCGTCTCAAAATCAATCCGAAAACCTCCCCGCCAATTCCAATGACACCAACCATACAGCAAACACAACTGCGTCAAACCCACCTTCAACGTCGCCTCGAACGGGTGCGAACACGTCTTCGTCTTCAACAACAAACGCGCCCGACCGCAACCGCCTCGAAGCTGCCCTCGCCGGAAGCGACACCACGAACGACTTAACCGCGACCGACACGCCGACGCGCCAGATGCTGATTCAAACGGTTGACGGCGAAGCGACCGTCCGTCTCGTCGCGGAAGGTGCGCCGCAAAAAGCCTTAATCCGTCTCGCGCACGGCACGCTCACCGCCGCATCCGAAATTCGTTTCGCGGCTGATGTCCGCCCGACAATTCTCGTCGGACTCGCGGAAGCATCCTTCGGGCGCGCCGCTCCCGACAACATCTTGCGCGGCGAAGATAAAGCGTATCGCTCGCATCTCTCATTGTTCTTTCGCGGTAAATTCTTAACCGATAAAAACCTGCTCACGCTCGCTTACGATTCGGCGCGTCCCATCAATCGCACGACGGGCGCATCGAACCGTGACCGCCTGTTTCAACTCGACCCGCTTGAGCGCGTGTATCCGTTGTTCGGCGATTCTTCGACTCGGTTTGACGAAGCCCGTTCCAACTCGAAAGTTTATGCGCGGCTTGATAGAGATCGCTCGTTCGCGCAGTTCGGTGACTTCGACACCGCGACCGTCGAACCTGTCGCCTATTCGACGCGCACGCAGGTGGACACCGCGACCAACTTCATCGCAAACAACGCGCTCTCCAGTGTCAACGCTTCCGTCGCAAGTCTCGCCCTCTATCAACGCCGCTTGACCGGCGTGCAACTTCACCTCGAAAACAAGGGCGGCGACTATGTGACCTTGAGCGGCGCGCGCCCCGATACGGCTTGGGCGCGTGATATTTTTCAGGGCGGCACGCTCGCCTTAATTCGACTTTCGCACGCCGATGTTTTGCTGGGAAGCGAAACCGTCATCAGTGAAACCCGCGACCGTCGCAATCCCGAAATCGTGATTGCGCGCACCGTCCTCGCGCGCTCGATTGATTACAACCTCGACCCTCTGACCGGAACGATTTTCTTCCTTCGCCCGACGCAGAGTTTCGATTCACAACTCAACCTGATTCAAACTATTGTCACTTACGAACACCGCGCCGACGATTACACGTCAAGCGTTTATACCGCGCGGGCGCAAACCTCATCCGGCGTTCTGCGTCGTCTGGGACTTCGTGCCGGACTCTCCGCCGCCGTCGAACGCCGCGCCGAAGGCTTCGGTAACTACACTCTCGGCGGCATTGATATAGAAAAATCTTTGCCCAAT
The DNA here is from genome assembly GCA_041743485.1 of Pyrinomonadaceae bacterium. Lineage (GTDB taxonomy): Bacteria > Acidobacteriota > Blastocatellia > Pyrinomonadales > Pyrinomonadaceae > JANDLT01. Next base: position 4,515 of record JBGTMR010000226.1, on the reverse strand, counting down.
AAAGGCACGGCGCGTTTTGAATTTGCGACGAGTCGCGGCACGCTCGATTTAGGCGCGGGCTTTCTCAATACCAGCCTCACAGTCGGCGATGAAGCCCTGACGCGCACCGTCGGACAATCCGCGAACGGCAACGCTTTCCGCTTTGAACTCAATCAACCGCTCGGCTTCTATCAGACGACATTGCGCGCCGATTACACGCGCACCGGACAGGGGTTTTTCAACCCGTTCGGCAGCACGCAAGCCGCCGGTTCGTCACGCGCCGCCGTGCTGTTCGACATGCGCCCCCGCGCTTCCTCGACCGTGCGGTTCAGCTTCACGAACGAACGCAACCAGACCGCGAATGTTGATAACTCGCGCTCGACCGTTTCCGCTCTTTACACCGAACAGCTTAACGACAAACTCCGCGTCGGCGTCGGACTCGACCACCGCGAATTTAACGACGCGACCAACGACCGCGAAGTCAGTTCAAATCTCGTCACCGTCGCGGCGGAATATCGCCCGTTCGATAAACTCGAAATCACCGCCAAGCGCGAACAGAACATAGGCGACGCCGACCCGACTTACCCCGACGCGACGACCCTCACCGCGCGTTATCAAATCAATCCGGCGGCGCGTCTGTTCTTCACCCAACGCCTCGCGTCCGCTCCCATCGTACCTATCGCCGACCTCGTTTCGACAGGCTTCGCGGGAACGGTTTCACGCCGTGAAACCGCCGTCGGAATCGAGACGCAAATCGGTCGCGCCACCGCCGTCAACGGACGTTATCAAATCGAAAACGGCATCAACGGCACAGACAGTTTCGCCGTCATCGGCTTAACGAATCGCCTTCCTATCTCGAAACAGTTTTCGATTGATACGGCGTTTGAACGCGGCTTCTTGCTTGCCGGAAACGGCGAAAGCTTTACCGGCGGAAGCGTCGGCTTCGGTTGGCAGGCGGGCGAGGATTTTCGCTCATCGGCGCGTTATGAAATCCGCGACCGCAACGGCTTAGGGCAAATCTTCACTCTCGGCGCGGCAGGTAAAATCGGTGACGACATCACCACCCTCGCGCGTTTTCAAATGGGACGCACCACCACCGACGGCGGCACAATCAACAACACGAAAATTGAAGACCGTCACAACTCGGTGATGCAGGCGACCGCCGCCCTCGCCTATCGTCCGCTTCACAACGACCGCGCCGCGTTGCTCTTTAGCTACACGCATCGCTCGCTCGAAGCATCCGGCATCGCGGGACGCGCCCCCGTCAGCGACATCGCCGACACGCTTTCCGCCGACGGTCTGTATCAACTGCGACCCGACACGGAAATCTACGGACGCTTCGCCCTCCGCCGCTCCGCCGACGGGCGCGACGATGTGGCTTACGTTTCGACGATGACCTACCTGACGCAAGCCCGCCTCGCGCAACGCTTGGGTTCACGCTTCGATGTCGCCGGAGAAGCCCGCCTTCTGTTTCAACCCGTCACGGGTTCATATCGTGAATCGCTCGGCGCAGAAGTCGGGTACTGGTTGTTGCCAGATTTACGTCTCGGCGGCGGCTACAACTTTACTTCCTTGAGCGGCAGTGCGACACCTTCCGCCGACAACTTCTTCGGTGCGCGGCGCGGTTTCTACTTCACGATTTCATCGAAGCTTTCAAACCTGTTCAATTTGTTCGGCACATCACGCACCGGACTTGACGGAACTTCGACACCCGCCGCCGCCACCAAGCCTACCGCCGACACGACTGCGCCATCCACCGCGCCGCAAAAGGAAGAAGACTGATGCGTCGCACGTCAAACATCTTTCTCGTCCGTGCGTCGGTATTGATACTTTTTGCCGCCGTCTTTTTTGTGCCGTCTGTTCGCGCTCAGGACAGCGCGATTTACGTTGTCAGTAACAACACGACGCTCTCCATCATTTCCAATCAGGCGACCGGAGCGACCACCAACGTCGGCACTCTCTCTTTCGCAACTTCAGCCGCCGCCCGTGACCCGCTCACCGGCAGAGTCTATTATCTCAGCACCAATGCCGCGACACCCATCGGTCGCGTCGCTTACTGGAATCCCGCGACCGGAGCTAACACCATCATCAACACGACCGGCTCACCGGGCGGCGTTCAAGTTGTGCGTCTCGCCTTCAACGCCGCCGGTGTGCTTTACGGCTTTGCCGCCGATGGCACGCTTTACACCATCAACACTTCGTCCGGGACTTATACCCAAGTTGGCACGCAGACCGTTAAAGTCACGAATCGTGGCAACGTCGTCATGCCCGCCAATGGCGACATCGCTTCTGCCCCGGACGGCACGCTCTATGCCGCCGTCAGTTGCACGGGTACGGCGACGACCAACGTGTGTCTTTACTCCGTCAATCCGACAGGCAATCCGACCGCCGTTGAAATCGGCAATCTCATCACGCTGCCGTCGGGTGCGGTCATTGCCTCACTCGCCTATGGCATCGACGGTACGCTCTATGCCGGAGCATCCAACGGTGCTTATATCTCCATCAATACTACGAGCGGCACAGGCACACTCATTGCCACCAACGCGGGCAGTGCTTATTGGGACTTCGCCTCAATGCCGAAGTTCGCCGACCTCTCCGTCACCAAAACCGCCGCTCCCAATCCCGTCATCGCAGGCGGCACGCTCACCTATACGCTTCGCGTCACGAACAACGGGGCGCACGCCGCGACTAATGTTCGCCTCACCGACGCGCTTCCAACAGGTACGCTTTATCGCTCACACACTGCCCCCGCAGGTTGGACATGCACGACTCCAGCGGCGGGTGCGAACGGCACAGTCACCTGTACCAACGGCGCGACCGGCTCTTTGGCGAACGGTGCGAATGCCGACATCATCATCACCGTCACCGCTCCGAACGTCGCCGGAAATATTTCCAATACCGCGACGGTGACGAGCGACACGATTGATGCGGTCGCCGCCAATGACAGTGCCGGTGCGACAACCGCCGTCAACTTCGCTGCCATCTCCGGCATCGTCTTTGAAGATGTTGATTACGGCGGCGGGGCGGGACGCAGTTTAGCGACTTCCGGCGGCACGGGGCGCGGAGGTGCGCGCATCGAGTTATACAACGCAAGCGGAAATTTCATCACATCAACCACGACGAACACCGCCGGAACAATCGGAGCGTATTCATTCGCCAATCTCACGGCGGGCGACTATACCGTCCGCGTCGTCAATAATTCCGTGACCTCATCGCGTGCGGGCAGCGTCGCCACACTGCTTCCGGTGCAAACTTTTCGCACGAACGCTTCGAGCGGTACGACGACGGCGGATACGGTGCGCGTCGGCGGCGAAGACCCGCGCGCTTCCGATGCCGGAAACGCGGCGGCAGGCACAATTCTCAACACCGCGACCGGAGCCTTCACCGCCGGAATCACCGGACAGGCGCAATCCATCTCCCCCGTCACGCTTTCCATCGCCAACATCACGGGTGTTGATTTCGGTTTTAACTTCGACACCATCGTCAATACCAACGATGCGGGGCAGGGAAGCCTGCGCCAATTCATTATCAACTCAAACGCCCTGACTAACGGCGCACTCGCGCAGAGCGGACTCACATCGGGAATTGAAACAACCGTCTTTATGATTTCAAACGGCGCGGCGCGTCCCGGTTTGCGCGGCGGTTTAGCGAATCAATTAAACGCGAGCGGCGTCGCGGTCATCACACCGTTGACCGCCCTGCCCGCGATTACCGATTCCGACACCGCGCTTAACGGCACAACGCAAACCGCGAACGTCGGCAACACCAATTCCGGTTCGCTCGGCGCGGGCGGCAACGTCGGCGTTGACAACTTGAGTTTATCTTCGGTCGCGCGTCCCGAAGTTCAAATTGTTGACGGCGCGACCATCACCGTCGGGCTTGACGTGCAAGCCTCGCGTGCGACGATTCGCGGGCTTTCGATTTACGGCTTCGGCAACGCGGCGAACAGCAATGCCAACGCCAACATCCGCATCGGCGACACGTTCACCAACACGCTTATCGAAGCCAATATCATCGGGGCGAACGCGATTTCATTTGTTGATCCGGGCGCGGGGGCGCGTTCCGGCGGCGACAACATTCGTTCCATCGGCGGCGATAACGGGGCGGTGCGAAACAACCTTATCGGCTTCAGCGCGGGCAAAGGCATCGGCATCGAAGCGGGTTCGAGCCTGTGGACGATTGAGAACAACGAGATTCGCGGCAACGCCGTCGGCAACTCGAATCTCGACGGCATTGATTTTGAAACCGCCGGGTCAACGGGCAATACCGCGCGCGGCAATCTCGTCATCGGCAATGAAGGCGTCGGCGTTGATTCATTTCAAAGCAACGGCTCGAACACCGTCGTCAACAACACCATCACCGCCAACGGCAGGGGAACGGGCGCGAACGTCGAAACGGCGGGCGTGCGCGTTTATGGAAATAACAACACGATTGAGCGCAACATCATCAACGGCAATTACGGCGCGGGCGTAATGGTCACACCGACTGCTACGACCAACATCATCACACGCAATTCGATTTTCGATAACGGCACGA
>JBGTMR010000225.1:0-2809 GCA_041743485.1 Pyrinomonadaceae bacterium | reverse complement strand
GATGCGGCTTCGATTTGCCAATCGTCGAAGTAACGCAAAACAAAGACTTCGCGCAACTCCGGCGCAAGATATTTGAGTGCGTCGCGCATCATCAAACGCTTTTCAATCGGTATCGTCTTCTCATCCGTCAGAGAATCGAGTTTATCAATTTCGCCCGTGTCATCATCGCGCGCGCGTGGCTCATTTATCATGCGTTCGCGTCGCTCAAGCTGGTGAAACTTCTTTATCGCTTCCGTCGTCAGCCGCTTAAAATATGAACCGAACCGCACTTGCGCGAAGTCGCCTTTATCCGTTTCGAGATTGTAAATCTGCATTAGCAAAGCCGTCGTAATTTCTTCCATGCAATCCTCCGCGTGACGGGCTTCGACGTTTCCCCGCACGCGACGATTGATTGTTCCGGCGTGACGCTGAAGCAAAACTTCCATCAAGTCGCTTGCTTCCGAGTGCCTGTGTTCATAAAGACGCTCACGAATCAAATAACACAGAGTTTCATCTTTGATGTGCCTCGAATCTTGATAATCGTGCGGCAATCGCGCGAGTAAAACATCGTGTTCAAGCCCCGCGCATTCCGCGATTTGAACTTCGACTTCCGGCAATCTTTGATAAACATTCGCTTCGGCGTTACGCCTCGTCAGCGGGCGCGACTCGGTTTTAACTTCCGCGTGGTGATGTAGAGGACGCATCGAGGCTTTATGTCCTTACTCGTCAAAGGTAAATAGTCGGCGGGCGCGTCAACCGGAAATCGAGAGCTAAAAACTTTTTCCGGCGACGAATTCATTTAAGCAAGTTTAACGACAAAAAGAAAAGTTCTCGCGCAGTTTAACGATTGATTCGCGGATTTTCCTGCGCGCAAAAAAAATCTAAAAAAACTTTTCCGGTTTTCCCGCCGCCCCGCTATTGATGCACACAGCACGCGGAGAATCGAACCGTCACGACCGATTTTAGAAGCGATACATAAAACCATGATGCCTCAATCTTCCATCAGTCATTCCGACCGTTTAGAGCCGCACCGCGATGCAATCGCCCTGCGCCGCGCGTGTGAACTCTTGCGCGAGGAACTCGTCAAGCTCATTACTGAACGTGATTATTTAACCACGCTGCTGCCCGTCATCGAAGCTGAATATAACCTGAAAATCGGTTGTCTCGAATACGAAACTTTCATTTTGGAATGCGATGTACGCCGCGCACGTCGTCGCCTCGAACTCGCCCGCAGCTACGTCAATCGCAACCTTCACGCTCCGCTTGAAATCATCGAAAGCGAACTCGACAGCGAATTTCAACAGTGGCAAGCGAAGATTGACGAGATGCGAAGTGATATGGATTTCGCCCGCCAAATCCAAGCCGCCCCGCGCCTGTCTAGCGAGGAAACGCGCGAACTGCAAACCCTGTATCGCACGCTCGCCAAACGTCTTCATCCAGACCTCAATCCGAATCAGACCACGCGCGAATGTAATCTATGGTTGCGCGTCGCCGATGCCTACCGCGACGGCGCGCTTGATGAACTGCACACGCTCGCCCTGCTGCTTGAAGGCGAAAACGCGATTGCTGAAATCACGGAAGCCGGAACATCAATCATCGAAACACTGGCTAAACGTCAAGCCGATTTGCGCGAACGCATACATCAAATCCTCGCCCGACTCACCGAAATTAAAACCACTCTGCCTTACATCCTGCAAGAGCGCACGAACGATGCCGCATGGCTCGCCACGCGCAAACTCGCACTCGCAACCCAAAACAAAACCTTGCGGCTTCAACGCGAACAACTCGACGAAACGTATTACGCCCTGACCGGAATGAACATCAACCGTGACTCCGACAACATCACCACATCATCCGCAAGCAATGACGACACGGACTGGGCGGAACTTCTCGAAGAGATTGACGACACAGACGGTGACGAACACCGATGAGCGACGCGCTGGCTACAAAATCGAACTTGCTAAACCTGTTGTCACACACCGGCAGCACCGCCAACCTACCGCAACCCTTCGCGCGCGACATCCTCTTGCTTGAAACCTTCATCGCCGGAACGAGTTGGCGCGATTTAACCGCAGTCTATGACACGCTCAACACAGGTGATGAACTCATCATGCGCCGCGAACCCGACAACGCGCACGACGAGTTGGCGATTAAAGTCGTAACCCGCGACGATGTGCATCTCGGCTACATCGCCCGCGCCAAGAATGAAATTCCCGCGCGCCTGATGGACGCCGGAAAGATGCTGTTCGTTAAAGTGACAAGCAAAAAGTGGGAAAACGATTGGCTGAAAATCGATGTGCAAATCCTGATGCGTGAATTATAGTTCGCTTTCTGCTGTTGCTTCATAAGTGAAATCTCATTTCACAAACTTTGCACGACGTTCAAAAATACAAATCAGTTTATCGAACAAATCCAAAGAAGATAAATGTCAATAGTTCGGACAGATTTTGACAAAAAAAGCCAACTCGCGTTTAGTTGTGTGTGACTAAACAAACAACATCGGGAGTTGGCTTCGATGACAATTGTCGCCGAGATATTAGACTGCATGAGCGGGATTACCAAACCCCAACGCAAGTTTCTTGTGACCTTGTTTGCCGCCATGCTGGTGACACGCACACGCATCAAGTTTTTGAATTTGAGTCGGCATAGTTCGGTGCATGAAAAAACCTTTCGCCGTCACTTTCAGAAACCCTTCGCTTTTGTCTCTTTCAATCACTCCGCAATCGCCAGAGCGGTGACTGAGAAACACACTCAGATCTTCGCCCAAGACGCCACATTTTCTTCCAAGAGCGGCAAGCAAACTTACGGACTTGACCAGTTCTGGAATGGT
>JBGTMR010000224.1:0-20611 GCA_041743485.1 Pyrinomonadaceae bacterium | reverse complement strand
GGAGCGCGTTTTCAAATGCTCGTTCAAAAGGCGTTCGTCGCGCGCGCTCAAAAAGAGATTGCGCGTATCGCCGCCGATGCGAATGTCTCCGCGCAAAACTTCGAGATTATCGAAGGCGACATCACGCGCGATGAACTCGGTATGACGGTGGGGACGGTAAGGCGCGTGCATGAGACGGCGACGCGCGTCGTCCACTTAGCTGCCGTGTATGACTTGGGCGTTGAGCGTGAACTCGCAACGCGCGTCAACGTCGAAGGCACGGAGCGCGTTAATCGTCTCTCAGGTTCGATTAAAAATTTGCGCCGTTACGATTACGTTTCGACGTGTTATGTGTCGGGCAAACGGACGGGTGAGATTTTAGAAACCGAACTCGAACACGACGCCGGATTTCATAATTTTTATGAAGAAACAAAGTACCTCGCGGAAGTTTCGGTCGAGCGTTTGAAGATTGATTTGCCAATCACGATTCATCGCCCGTCAATCGTAGTCGGTGATTCCCGCACGGGTGAGACGGTCAAGTACGACGGCGTTTATTACCTGATTCAGTATTTGCGAATGCAGCCCGATTTGCTTTCACTCGTCAACATCGGCAATTCGTTTGTGCGTCTTAATCTTGTGCCGGTTGATTTCGTGGTCGCGGGCATCGCGGCTCTTATGAACGACGCGGCATCAATCGGGGCGACGATTCAACTCGCCGACCCCGCACCGCCGACGACGCATCAGCTTTTCGATTTCATCGCCCGCGCCATTTCCGGTCGCGGGTCGCTGCTCGGTGTGCCGCCAAGTATCGTGCAAACATCGCTTCGGCTGCCGCTCTCCGAGTTCATCACCAAGATGCCGCGCGTCGCCGTGCCGTACTTTTTTATCGAACAAGCTTTCGATACGAGCATTGCGATGAGGCTGCTGAACGCGCACGGTGTAGTGTGTCCACCGTTCGATTCTTACGTGGCAAATCTCGTCCGCTTCGTCAATGAGCATCCGAAGCTTTAGCAAAACACACACGTCATAAAACAACGCGCCGCGACGAATTTAAGATTCATCGCGGCACATTGATTTTTTCAAAGACGAGTTTTGCTTATTAGTTGCCCGGAATACCGATGTTCGGGCTGATGTTATCCGAGTTCAACTTTTCGGTTAAAGCGGCATCGAGATTTTTGGTGCGAATGCTCAGGACGCGCGCCATTTTGAAGAAGATGTCGGTCTGGTCATAGTAGCCTGTGAACAAAAGTGCGCCCGCGCCCTCGGCGGTAATCGGCACACTCGACCCGGTGTGATTGCCTGTGCGATAGCCGACTTTGATTCTGAGGACGTTGGTGTTTTCAGGGTAACGGTCGTTGTTCGCGTCCGTATAATCGGGGAAGCCTTCCGATTCGCCGACGCGGTTTTCTATGCCGATCATGCCTTGAGCCGAGCCGCGATTGCCGTTCGGATACGGAAGCGTGGAGATAACATTTTGCACTGCTCCGGCGACACTCGTATCAACCGCGCCGATGATGTGTATGGATTGATCGTGGTCGGCGGTGACGAGAACGAGCGTGTTACTGCGCGCCTGTGGGGTGGCGGTGGCGAAGGTGCGCCCGACGCCAACCGCTTTGTCGAGTTCGATGGTGTCCCAGATTTGACCGGCGGCGTAGTTCGGGTGCGACTGTTTATCAATGCTCGCGGCTTCGACCATGAGGATGAACGGCGCGCCGCCCTTGCTCAAAGTGGCGATGGCTTTATCCGTCATCTCGTCGAGGAAAGGTTGATCTTCAAAGCCGCCGAAGTTCGGCGCGGGTTCGTCGGCGGGACGCTGAAGACGCAGTTTGTCATATGCGACGTTCATGTTGCCGGTGCGGAAAAGTCCGACAAGACGGTCAGGCGTGTTGGCTCCGGTCGGCAAGGCGTTTAGTTCCGCGCGCGTTTGCACATAGGTGAATCCCCTTTGCTCTAACTCACCGACGAGATTGCGCGAGTCACCGCTGTTGGCGGCGGTGCGTCCGCCGGAGATGCCCGCCGAAGAGGGCGCGCTCGGACCGCGTGGAGTCGCCGCGTTGTCGGCGAGGAAACGCTCTTTCGCTCCGCCCAAGATAACGTCGAACGTCGGACCGTTGGTGAACACGCCGTCAACGTATTGACGCGCGATGTCGTTTTGAAGCGAGCGCGAGATGGTGTGTCCGCCTTCGCCCGCCGGAGTTGCGTCGGTGATTTCCGAAGTTGCGACGATGCCGGTTTTGTAACCGTAAAGACGCTTCAAGTATTCCCACAAAGTTTCGACGCGCGGATTATCGAGCGAGAACGGCGCGATGGCGCGACCCGAAGCGGAACGCGGCTCGGCGGTCGCGCTCAAACGACCTTCGCGGAATTTGAAATCGTTATTGTCTTCAAACACGTTGAGCGCGCCGTCCACAGTTTTGTTTCCGCTCGCCCACGCGGTCGCGGTGTTTGCCGAATCAGGCACGATTTGGTCGGACGCATACGTCATCACCATGCCGGTCACGGGCATGATGTCCATTTGCTGAAGTTCGTCGAAGAAGCCTTCGCGGAAGCGATTGGCGGTTGATTGCGAGACGATGCGTCCGGCATCGCGGTAAGCCGTACCCATCGCGTCGCCGATGAAGAGAACGATGCTTTTGCGGTCAACGAGATTGAAGTCTTGAACACCGATGCGCGTCACAACGCGACTCTCGACACCGCCGTCTGAGACGACGGCTTCGACAACGCGCACGCCCTGCGCCGAACCGAGTCCGCCTCTTGCGCCGCCGTCACGACGCGCGCTGTTAAATGTTCGTCCGGTGACGCCGCTTCTTTGCACGCCTGCATTCTTGTCTTGCGGACGGGCGGCGAGAAGACTAGAGCGCGTCAATCTTCCGCTCGGAAAATTGAGACGGCGAAACGTCCAAGCTTTATCAATCGTGGCTTGATTATCATTGTCGGTCGTGACTTCGGGCGACAATGAAAACAGCGCGTCGGTCAAATCTTCGCCGTCAACAAGGACGCGCAATGTCGCGCTGGTATTGGCGAGATTCGTCGCTTCAATACGCAAATCGAAAAGCTGCCCGGTCAACACGCGGAAGCGTTCCGGCAAGCGTATGCGAACATTTGTGCCTTCGGCGCGCACTGTCGCGTTGTCTTTCGATTTGGGGGCGGGTAGTAAATCTGCGTGACTGCAACCGTCTGATTCTTCATGGTCGTGTGTGTTTAGCGTTTGCGCGTTTGATACAGGGACGCAAACAAGTGTCGTCAGCAACAGCATGGCGAGAAACTTCGTCATAAACAATTCTCCTTAACTTCGATGCGGCAAATAGGACGGACGGAATTTTTAAGTCTCACGGTTTTACGGCAGACTCGATTGTGTTTCGGGAATTTCAGTCGGCTGTCAAGTCGCGCGCAAAACAACCGGCAAACGCGGAACTTGATATGTGTATTGAAGGATGGATAATGCCGAAGCAGGGTTACAGGGTTGTTGACGCAACCTTAAATCATTGTGAAGGAACGGGCGGACGGATGGTCGAAGCAAAGCAATGAACGGCAGAAACTAACGGTTGAATTGTGTTTCAACTCACGGCGCTCACCAGCCAACTAATCATCCACAGCACAACGGCGAGCGAACCGATAAGCAGAGCGATGAGGATGAGCATGATGACACCGACGAACAACCAATCGCTTGTGCGTCCGCGTCGCGCTTCGGGTGCGGAGACTGCGGCGCGTTCGCGTATCAAGTTGATGTTCTTCAGGTTCGACTTCCACCACGCATCGAACACGTCTCCAATGACGGGAATCGAGCCGATTGTGTAGTCAAGGGCGATGTTAAAACCCATGCGAAGCAAGGTGATTTTCGGAACTCGATAGCGCACGGCACTTCCCAAAATATAGAGCGAGACGAGCGACGTTCCGGTATCGCCCAAGCCGGGAATGAAGCCCAGCACAGTGTCCAAACCGAAACGCCAACCCAAGCCCGGAATCTGAAACTGCGAATCCATCAACTGCCCCAACACTTCCAGATTACGCTCCACCTCGATGCGCGACGGGGCGCGACGCGGTACGGCTTCGACGAGACTTCGGCTTTCATCCTTCATTTTTCTTGCCTTTATCTTTTACCTGATTCGCGTCATCTGTTTCCAGAAAAAGATGCCGAGCCGTGAGAAACGATTGCGGGCGGCGCGGGCGCGTTCGTCCGTCGTTGTTTGCGGCGCGGTTGTTTGCGGTGTGTTCGCGTTCGTCGTCTGTGGCGGATTAACGCCGAGCGTCGCGGCGAGTTGAGTGTTGGGCGGAGCGATGTCTTCGTCGCCGTGTCGCTCGCTCAACCAACGATTGAAGTGGCGCGCGACAAGGCGGCGATTGAAGGTTGCTTCGGGTGAAGTTTCGGCGGCGAAACCGTCGCGCAAATCACTTAGTCCGGCGAGGGCGAAACGCTTCGTTTCGTAAAACTTTGCGAGGGCGCGGAAGAACGCGGCATCGCCCATCTTCACACGCAAAGCTTCAAGCATCAACGCGCCTTTACCGGAAACAAGGGCGGCGAATTGCAACGTGTTGCGATAGCTTGCGGCTTCGCGGTCGGCGGGTGCATCCTCGCCACCGAACGCGCGATAGACGGCATAGACGCCGCGCAGTTGGTCTTCGAGGGCGAGACGCGCGCGTTCCTCGCCGTAACGCGCACGATAGTATGTGAGAGCGGAAAACTGCGCGAGTGCTTCATCCAATACGGGTTCGCGCACAGGGTCGCCGCCGACGCTCGCGCCCCACCATTGATGAGCGACGGTTTGCGCGATTGTCCACTCCAGACTGTCTTCGACCGAAGCGCGTTGTTCGCGCACAATCTCCGGCAACAGGCGCACTGCCGCCGAATCGAAGTCAATATAGAACGCACTCGCAATCACGCCGAGTCCGGCAAACTTCGCGCTGCCGCGTCCCGCGACGAGCGGTGCTTCCGTGATATTGACTTGAGAACCTGCGGGCAAGTTGCCGAAGCGATTGGAAAAGATTCGCACGGCTTCACTCGCCGCGACGAGTGCGCGCCGCGCGGTCGTTTCATGCTCCGGCAAATAGATTGCCCGCACCGTGACGCCCGCGATTGATGCTTCCAAAGCTTTCAACGAAAGTCCGGCGATGAACGCGAAGTTGCGAAGCTGCGTGCCGCCGAAACGATGCAGGGTTTTACCGTCAAGTTCTGCGCCCTTCTCGAAATCATTAGCACGTTTGTCAGAGGCGGGATTCAAAACAGCGGACGCGATACCGGGCGCGGAGGCAAAGACTTTGACGTTCGGCGCAATCGCTATCGTGACCGTGTAATCAGCCGCTTCGGTGTGCGCCGCCCCCGCGACATGAACGCTTAATTTGTCGCGTTGCCATTCGTCCGCATCGCGCACCGCCAGCACCGGATAACCGATGCCGAGCAGCATCACGCCGCCGGATACGAAATGCACTTCACGCGACCGACGCACCTCGCGGCGGTCGCGCAACGCGGCGTCAACCTGTTGCACGATGTGGGCGAGAAGTCCGGTTTCTTCCGTCTCGATTTCAGGAATCGCGCCGCGAAAATCAATCTCGACTTCAACGCTCGTCGCGGAAGCGAGGCTTGAGTTTAGGTTGACGCGCAACACCGTTTCGCTTTCATCGAGCGAGTACGCGAGCGGCTGTCCTTTGACACTTCGCGCGCTGACGATTTCCAAACGCGCTTCTTCAACATCATAAACTTCCGTGTTGTCGTCCGGCTTGCCGTTGTCCGTTTGGCGTTGGGCTTTGGTCGGGCGCGCGTTCGGATAGAGTTGGAAATAAAGCACCGAAGTCGCGCGCGGGCTTCGATTGAAATAACGCACGCGCTCCGTCCCCGTATAACGTCGCGCATCGAAATCCACATCAAGCTTGATGTCATATCGCGTGCGTTCGAGATTCGGTGAAGACTGCGGTGATAACGATGTTGAAGTTTTTTGCGCGAATGTAATAGACGCGGCGCATGACACGAAGAAGACGAAAACGAGTTGCAAAATCAATCGAGGTACGAAAGTAAAACGGAGTAAAACGGAGGCATAACGAAGGTGAACGGAGGAAGGACGATAAAGGATTTTCTCGGTTGACCTCCGTTCCCGCCTCCGTTGACCTCCGTTATATATGTTCGTCCACAGTTGAAATCTCATGCTGTTATGCGAGTCGGTTTAAGTTAAGCGCGCATGTCACAAAGTCAGTTTCCGCGAGTGCTTCGGCGGGTTGTTCGCACTCTGTTGGCGCGTGGTGCATTCGGTTTTGGCGTCGCGGTCGGTCGCACGGTGCGCGATGCGGCTTCGACGATGCGTATGCTCTTTATGCGGTCGCCGCGCGCGATGCGGTCAATGTTTTCCATGCCTTCCGTGACTTGCGCGAACACCGTATAGCCGCCGTCCAGATGCGGTTGCGGGGCGTGCGTGGCGAACCATTGCGAACCGCCTGTATCTTTGCCTGACAGAGCCATGCCGATTGCGCCGCGCGTGTAAGGCACAAGGTTGATTTCACATCGAATCTGATACGGGGGACTTCCGTTGCCGTCGCCGCGCGGGTCGCCGTCCTGCATCACGAAGTTCGGCACGACGCGATGTATGACGAGGTTATTAAAGAATCCGCTCGACGCGAGTTTAATGAAATTATCAACCGTCAGCGGCGCGTCTTCCGGCAAGAATTCCATCGTCCAACCCCCTCTGTCGCTTTCGACGATTGCCAGCGTGCGCCCGTTGCGGCGCGCGAGAGCGCGACGATAATCGGCATCCGTGTTGCGCGTGGCGACGATGCCGATAGCCGGACGATTGTTGTTCGCGGCATTCGGCGTGTTCGCAACCGCGTCCAAGAGAGTGGCGGCGCGACGGCGAACGAGGTGATCGCCGGACGCGAGGGCGGTCGTCAAAGCGGTGGTGGTGCGGGCGTTGTTTTCCGGTGTCGTGCGGCGGGCAAGTGTAGTGAGAATCGCCAGCGCAGCATCGTTGATTCCGTTCTGACTGACATCGCGCAGGGCGACGGGCAACGCCGCGATTAACGTCCGGTCTGTGCCGTCGGCGGGCGGCGTTTGAGCTAAAAGTTCCGCCGCCGTCGCGCGCACGAACGCATCTTGATGTTGCAAACCGCGCCGCAAAGTACCGCTCAAATCGTCGGGCTTAAAAGCGGCGAGGGCGCGCAATGCATCGGGCAGAGCGAGAACGGGCGTGCGCGCATCGTCAATCAATCTTCGCAAAGCAATCAACGCATCGGCGCGCACACTGAACAGCGCGTTGCCGCCGCCCGCTTCCGCCAACGCCGCAAACTCGCCCAAGCCTTGCGCGACGCTCGACACGGCGCGCCACGAAGGAGCGGTCGCGGTCGCATCGTTGTTCGACATTCCGACGACGCGCATCGTCGCGGGGTCGCGCACATAACGCGCGGGCGACATACGCGCCAGCGCAATTTCGATTTCCGGTGCTTCCATTGCTTCTGATTCGCGGAAGCGTCGCACAACAATCAAAGCCGCTTCGTTTTCCGAGTTGGTCAACAACGCACCGAGCGCGGTGACGATTTCAAGCATCTCGTTTTTCATCGCGCCCGCTTCCGCAGGCTCTTTATCAGCGTGCAGCTTTTCGGCGTACCCCGTGAGTATTGCCACCGCGCGCGCATCTTTGAGCGCACCCAAAGCGCGAATCGCACTGACGCGCACGCGCTGGTCGGGGTCGGATGTGGCGCGAACTTGAAGCGAATCAAACGACTGTTTATCTTCCGCCGCGCCGAGCGCGCGGGCGACGTTGGCACGCACCACAGGGTCGGCGTCGTTCAAAGCGACGCGCAACTTTTCGTTCGCGTCTTTGAGGCGCAAGCGGGCGATGGTGTTCGCGGCGGTGGCGCGCACTTCGGCGTTTGGCGATGTGAGAAAGTTTTGCAACACCGGACTCGCACCGACGGGACGCGCACGCAACGCGGCGGTCAACGCGGCAAGCGTCACGCTCACATCAAGATTCGCCCCCGCGCGATTTGCACGATTCGCACGCGGCGATGCGGCTGTCGGGCGTTGTCGCCCTTCAATCTCAAGGGCGTAAAGCACACTCGCGCCGATAGAGCGTTTGCGTTCGGTTTCCGTGTCGGGCAGGGCGGCGGCGATTTTCCCTAAAGCTTCGACGGCACGCGCCCGCACCAACGGCGCGCGTTCACTTGCAACGGCGGCGATAAGCGTTTGCGTCGCCGCTTGGTCAACGGCGGCTTCGCACTCGCCGAGCGCGAACGCCGCCATCGCGCGCACCGCTTCCACCGCGTCTCTCTCAAGCATTGCGGCGAGCGGAGCGACCGCTTCCCTGTCTCCGATGCGCCCCGCCGCGAGTGCCGCGCGACGCCGCACAACGGAACTTTTCGATTTAAGCAACACTGCTAAACTCGCATCCCAACGCCTTTCATCTTCAAGGCGCAAGATGCGAACGGCTGTTTCCATATCCACGCGAACCGGAATTGATGATGCCCGCGCCAATGGACGACGGGCGCGCGGTTGGGTGTATGCCGTATCAAAGAGCGTGAGACAGACCGCTATCACCGTCATTATCAACGCGCACCGTTTCGAGTGTGATGTGATGACGCGGGGTTGCGGTGCAGAGTAAGCGGATGTGGACGTGTGAAAATTGATGACGCGCTTTTGCAATGTTCGATTCCTTGGTTTGTTTTAGATTCGGGATGAGAGATTTACCGCTTCGACTTCGACGAGTGTGTCATAGAACGTCGCGCCGCCGCCCATGTCGGTTAAAGCCTGCGATGCGAGTTGGTTGACGTTCACGCCGTCGGGCGAAAGCTTATTCCACCACACACTCGGCGAAACGACGACGCCGCGCCGCGCGCGCAACGTGACGACGGCTTTGAGTTCGCACGCGCCGCGCTCGTTTATCAGGCGCACGTTTTCGCCGTCACTGATGCCGCGCGCCTGTGCGTCGTGCGGATTGATTTCGACGAACGGGGCGGCTTCCATCTTCAACTGCTTCGGCAAATTCCCGAACGTCGAATTACAAAAAGCGTGCGCCGCCGGAGTGATAAGCGCGAGCGGAAACTTCGCGGCGAGCGTCGGATTTGAAAGCGCGGATTCACGCGGGGCGATGTAGTCCGGCACGGCGGGCAAGCCTTGCGCGGTCAAAGCGTCGGCGCGCAGTTCGCACTTACCCGATGCAGTTAAGAAATTCCCTTCGGCAAACGGCGCGAAAGTTTCGGGAAGATTGAGACGCGCAAAACCCTTTTCACGCAACCCTTCGAGCGTGATGCCGTCGAGATTTATATGGTTTGAAGTTAAAGCCTGACGCGCGATGTCTTCGTCCGTATCCGCAAAACAGTCGTCGGTGAAATTCATGCGCGCGGCGAGCAAACGGAAAACATCGGAGTTGCACTTGGCTTCGTGAAGCGGACGGATAGCGGGTTCGTTCAAGACCATGTACAGATGACCGTAGGCTTTATGAATGTCGAACTGTTCGAGTTGCGTCGTCGCGGGCAGAACGATGTCGGCATAATCGCAAGTGTCGGTCATGAAAATCTCATGCACGACGAGAAACAAATCTTCGCGCATCAAGCCTTGCAAAACTTTCCGCTGTTCGGGAGCGATTGCCGCCGGATTTGAGCCATAGACATAAAGGGCGCGCACTCGCGGGTCGTCAACTTCCGTCAACACACGCCCAAGCGTACTCATGTTGAGCGTGCGCGGGCGCGGCGTCGGCATCAAGTCGGGACGTTCAAGCGCGGTGTAGTTTAACGGGAACGTGCCGCTCGTGGACAACAAAATCCCGCCCGCCGCATCGCGCCACGCACCGACGACGGCGGGCAAACACGCGAGTGTGCGCGTCGCCATTCCGCCGCCCGCGTGACGCTGCATCCCGTAGTTGATGCGAATCACGGTGGGGCGCGTCGTCGCATATTCGCGCGCGAGACGCACGACGGTTTCGGCTTCGATGCCGCAAATTTCCGCGACCCGCTCCGGCGTGAAAGCCTTGACTTGTTCACGCAAATCGTCCGCGCCGAGACAGTGTTCATCAAGGTAGCTTTTATCTTCCAAGCCGTCCCGAAAGATAACGTGCATTATTCCAAGACCGAGCGCGCCGTCCGTTCCGGGAAGCGGGGCGATGTGTTCGTCGCTCGCATCCGCCGTGCGCGTCCGGCGCGGGTCAATACAGACGACGCGCGCGCCGCGCTTTTTCGCTTCCAGAATCTGCGTCCACAAATGCACGTTGCTCGTAATCGTGTTCGTTCCCCACAGGATGATAAGCCGCGCTTCACTGAATCTTTCAGGGTCAGTTCCGACACTCGCGCCAATCGTCGCTCTGTATCCGGCAGTACCCGCCGACGCGCAAATCGTTCTGTCCAAAAGCGACGCGCCGAGACGATGAAAGAAACGCCTGTCCATTGATTGTGCCTGAACAAGTCCGAGCGTTCCCGCATACGAATACGGCAGAATCGTTTCCGCGCCTTCGTCGGACTCGGCAAGCTGTGTGAAGCGCGCCGCAATTTCATCCAAAGCTTCGTCCCAACTGATTGGCGCAAACTTTCCTTCACCCTTCGCGCCGATGCGTTTAAGCGGCGTCTTCACACGGTCGGGGCTGTGCGTGCGCTGTTCGTAATTGGAAACTTTCGTACACAAAAACCCGCGCGTCGGCGGATGCTCCGCGTTGCCTTTCACACCCGTGACGCGCTCCGCTCCCGTCGCGTCGCGCTCGACCGTGACGAGCATCGCGCAGGTATCGGGGCAATCATGCGGACACGCGCCGCGCACAGTGCGGCTGGTCATTTCGGAAATTTGTCGGTTAATCATTTCAGATGTTCAATGTGGTATTACGAATCAATGCCGCACGGATGATGCGGCGACGAACGGCGCGGCGTCAACTTCTTAATTGCGCGCCTCGCATAACCGTTCAACCCGCGTCACGCGGCGAACGATGCTTTCCCTGATTGTATCTAAACCGCTTGCGATGGCGTACTGTGGCAAGCGACAATCGAAACACGCTTTTACAATCCTAAATTACATCATCGCAGTTTTCAGAACCACAAATTATAAGAGACACACCACACTATATGAATCAAGTTTCCGAACAAGCCGTACTCCAAGCCCTCAGCCGCATTCAAGACCCCGACTTGCACAAGGACATCGTGACGCTCGGCTTCGTCAAAGATTTGAACATCACACAAGGCGGCGAAGTATCGTTCCGCATCGTTTTGACGACGCCCGCCTGCCCCGTCAAAGAACAATTCGCTGATGCCGCGCGCGAACACGTCGGCGGTATCGAAGGCGTCACCAAAGTCAACGTCACGATGGATGCGGAAGTCCCCAAAGGTCGCGGCTTCACAGACAAAACACAGATGCCCGGCGTGCAGAACATCATCGCCGTATCGAGCGGTAAAGGCGGCGTCGGCAAGTCAACCATCGCCGTTAACCTCGCCGTCTCACTCGCGCAAACGGGCGCGAAAGTCGGCTTGATGGACATGGATGTTTATGGTCCGAACGTCCCGATAATGCTCGGCATCGCCCTCGAACAACCGAAGGTTTATGTCAACAAACTCATTCCCGTCGAAGCTCACGGCATCAAGGTCATGTCAATGGCTCTGCTTCAACCGGGCGATAAACCGATGATTGTCAGAGGTCCTATTTTGCACGGACTGGTGCGCCAATTCTTAACCGATGTCGTGTGGGGCGAACTTGATTACCTGATTGTTGATATGCCGCCCGGTACAGGCGACGTGCAGCTTTCACTCGCGCAACTCGTCCCCGTGCAGGGCGCGGTTTTAGTCACCACGCCGCAGGAAGTTTCACTCTCCGACGTGCGCCGCGCGTTCCGCATGTTCGAGACGGTCAACGTCCCCGTGCTTGGCATCGTCGAAAACATGTCGTACTTCATCGCACCCGATACGGGGGCGCGCTACAACATCTTCGGCGAAGGCGGCGGCGCGCGACTCGCCGATGAATACGACGCCAACTTTTTAGGCTCCGTCCCGCTCGGCATCGAAGTCCGCGAAGGCGGCGACAAAGGCGTCCCCGTCGTCGTCTCACACCCCGACTCGCCACAGGCAAAAGCCTTGAAAATCATCGCTGAAGAAGTCGCGCGCCAAGTTTCGATTGAAGCGTTGAAACCGGAGTTGGTGGTGTTAAAGAAAGGTTTGTGATTTATAATAACGCCATGAGCAAAAGCATTACATTCGATGTGACGGAACCCGAAGCGGCATCGCTTGAAGCGGCACTTGATAGAGCGTTGGCTTCGCTGCAATGGTTGGACAGCGAAGAAGATAAAGCGCGTCAAGAACGCATCAAACTTCTGCAAGCCGAAACGCAAACATTCATACGAGAAACGAAAAAACTACTTCATCATGACAGTCATCTTCCCGCCGTATGTACTCAAACGAATGACGGAGCGTGACATCAGTGTTGAAGAAGTTGAATATGCTTTAGAGTTTGGCGAGATGATTGAATTTTATGATGACCGTGTGCCGCCGCGCCGGTTGATGCTTGGATGGATAAATAATCGCCCGATTCACGTCGTCGGTGAAGACGACCCTACGGCGAAAGAGACAATCGCCGTCACTGCTTATGAGCCGACGATTGAGACTTGGACGGACGGCTTTACGAAGCGAAAGTAAAAACAATTATGCAATGTCTGGTTTGTAAGAACGACAAGTTCACTCAAGGGCTGACCTCGCTCAACATCGAACGCGGCGTGGCGATACTTGTCATCACCGACATTCCGGCGCGCGTTTGCACAAATTGCGGCGAGCCGTATATTGAAGCCGACATAGCCCGCGATGTGCAAAGCCTCGCTAATACAAAACTTCATAGCGCAATGACGCACAACCCATTACATGGTGAACGCACGCTTTTACACGCTTCGTTTTAACGGTTTGCAATTTCGCCGTCGCACCGTACAATTACACGGACGGTGGCAATCGCAGAATTGCGAGTGTATTGATTAAGGTTATTTATTTAAGAGGAGAAAGATATTATGTCAGCGACCATGACGATGCCGACGGTTGAACTCAATGTGACGGAAGCGGCGGCAGTGGAAATCAAGAAGTTTATGACGGACGAAGAAGGCTTGCCGGAAACGGCGGGGCTTCGCGTGCGTGTCGTGCCGGGCGGATGCTCCGGCTTTCAGTATTCTTTGAACATCGAAGAAGCACCGCGCACGGGCGACAACGTGTTTGATAAACACGGCGTGCGCCTGTTCGTTGATATGTTCAGTGGGCAATACTTGAACGGCGTCGAGATTGATTACGTCTCGAACATGATGGGTTCGGGCTTCGCGTTCAACAATCCGAACTCGACCGGCTCATGCGGTTGCGGTTCATCGTTCAACGCATAGAAGCAAAGACGAAAATCGAAAGTCGAAGGGCGAAGGTTGAGCGGGCAGCGATGCACGTTTCAACCTTCGCCCTTTCGGTTTTTACTTTCGACCTTCAACTTTCGATTTTCGCCTTTGCTTCCTGTACACTGTCGCGCAAGAACCACACGCAATCACACTTCAAAGTTTCAAGGGAGCATCAATCACAATGCCGAAGATTGAAGCCGATACCGCGACGGGCGTTGAATCCTTCGATGCGCTCGAAAACCGCAAACTCGTACTCGCCATTAAGGACGCCGGAATTGACATCCTTCATCGCTGCGGCGGGAACGCGAAATGCACGACGTGCCGCGTCGAAATCATCGAAGGCGACGTTGAACCGATGCAGGAACTCGAACGCGAGAGACTTGCGCGCGAAGACAAACTAGAACCGAACACGCGCCTGTCATGCCAAATCAGAGTGCATGGCGATATGCACATCAAGGTTTTGCGTCAGGCAAGCGTGACCGGACTTGAGCCGGGAACAGTTCCGGCGGAATAAGTTTTAGGAGTTTATAAAAATGCCGACATCAATGGTGATTTTAATTTACGGGATACTGACTTTGGCGGGCGGCGTATTCGCGTATATCAGCGTGAAAAGCGTGCCGTCTATCGTCGCGGGCGGTGCTTCCGGCTTGATTCTTATCCTCGCCGGATACCTGATGATGCGCGGCTCATACACGGCGGGCTGGTGGATTGCACTCGTCGTCACACTCGCCCTGTTCGCGCGTTTCGCGGCGACCGCATACACAGGTTTTAAGTTTATGCCCGGCGGATTGATGATTATCTTGAGCATTATCGCCCTCGTCGCGCTGCTGCTTGGACGCACCGCACCGAACGCCAATTTGTAATCTATTTTCAATCTCAAATTGAACATCTGAAATTTCAACCAATCAGGAGAATAAGAACATGGCTCACGAACTTCCACCATTACCATATGATTACGCCGCCCTCGAACCGCACATTGATAAAGAAACGATGACCATTCACCACGACAAGCATCACGCGGCTTACGTCACCAACCTCAATGCCGCGCTTGACAAGCATCCCGAACTTCAAAGCAAATCGCCGGAAGAACTCATTAAAGACTTAAACGCCATGCCGGAAGACGTACGCGCGGCGGTACGCAACAATGGCGGCGGTCATGTCAACCACACGATGTTCTGGCAGATTATGAAGGCTGACGGCGGCGGCGAACCGACCGGCGCGATTGCCGATGCGATTAAATCCACGTTCGGTGATTTTGAATCGTTCAAGAAACAGTTTAACGAAGCGGGCGTCAAACAGTTCGGCTCCGGTTGGGCGTGGCTTGTCCATTCATCCGACGGCAAACTGCAAATCGTCTCGACACCGAATCAAGACAATCCGTTGTCGCAAGGTCATCATCCGATTTTGGGCAACGACGTTTGGGAACACGCTTATTATTTGAAATACAACAATCGCCGTCCCGACTACTTGAGCGCGTGGTGGAACACCGTTAACTGGGACGAGGTTAATAAGCGATACGCGAAGGCTCAAAGCTAAAAGGTTTTCGTAACGCCCTTAGCTTCATCGTCGGCTTCGACATCAGCCGCAACACCATCATCCAAATACAAAACGGCGGTTCTTGCCTCGCTCAAGAACCGCCGCTCTGTTGTCGTCCGGCGCGACGGTAAAGCCGCAGTCACGGATGACAAACCGAATCTGCCTTTTAACTATCTTTGTCCATGACGATTGAATCACCGTCATGTCGGCAGACGTTATATTTTTAACACCGTCGCTCTATACGCATCCGACCGCCGTTTGGTTCGCGCAAATTTATTAAACAACAAACTGGAATCTTAAAACTTTTCCTTCACCATACTAACGCGGGATTCAAACGTGAAAAGGCTCATAAAAACTTTCCGTCGCAAAATTAAATTCAACACGCTCCGCCGCGCAATCCGTCGGGTAATTTTAGAGCGCGCCAACCCGCTACCGTCATCGTCGGTTTGGTTTATAATCCCCCTCGCCCCGAAACTTTGAACCATTACAACACTCTTACAAACTTACGGAGGTCTTTCAGAGATGCACGCTTCTAAACGCAACTTTTTACGCACCGCGTTCGCCGCCCCGCTTGCCGCCACGCTAATCACGAAAACTTCTTTCGCCGCTGCCGGACACCAAACCGCCGCCGCGCAGACCGCCCCCGCCGCGTCAACCGCGTTCACCTTGCCGCCGCTTCAGTACGATTACGCCGCACTCGAACCGCACATTGACAAGATGACGATGATGCTCCACCACGACAAGCACCACGCGGCTTATGTCAACAACCTCAACACTGCCGCCGTTAAATACCCAAACTTGCAAAAGCAAACACCGGAACAACTGATTCGCAACTTGAATGCGATTCCCCAAGAAATACGCACGACGATTCAAAACAACGGCGGCGGTCATGTTAACCACACGATGTTCTGGCGCATCATGAAACCCGAAGGCGGCGGCGAACCGAACGGCGCGATTGCCGATGTAATTAAAACCAACTTCAACACCTTCGCCAACTTCAAAGAAAAATTCAACGATGCGGGCGCGAAGCGTTTCGGCTCCGGTTGGGTCTGGCTGGTACGCACGCCGCAGGGCAAATTCGAGTTGACGACGACCGCCAATCAGGACAACCCGCTCATGCAGAACATGTATCCCGTCATGGGCAACGACGTGTGGGAACATGCCTATTACCTGAAATACAATAACCGCCGCGCCGAATACTTGAGCGCGTGGTGGAACACCGTCAACTGGAACGAAATCAACACCCGCCTTCGTGCCGCGAAGTAAATCTAAACCTATGAGCGAGAGCGCGACGGAAACATTTACGCAGCCAGCAATACAGTCAACAACGACGCTTTACCGCCCTGTCGGTCAGAGCGAACCTGATTTGATTGCGGGCGGCGACTTCAAATCTTTTCCGCCGCGCCTCGCGCATCAACCCATTCTCTATCCGGTTCAACCAAAGTATGGCTCAGATTGATTTTCAGCAGTTAAAACAAACTGAAAAGCTAGACGAAGCGTGGAGGTTTTTCATGGGACGGGGACTCTTGCGCGATGCTCTCGACCGCCTAATTTCCGACTTGGACGAGAACGGCATTGACTATACGGTCATCGGGGCTATCGCCCTCAACCTTCACGGCTATACGCGGGCGACTGTGGACATTGACCTTCTTATGACGAAGGAAGGGCTTTCCGCTTTCCACGATAAGCTCGTCGGCTTGGGCTACCGTCCAGCCTTCGAGGGAGCGAAGAAATCGTTTCGCACGACGCAAGGTAATCTGACGATTGAGATAATTACCGCCGGAGAATATCCGGGTGACGGTTTGCCCAAGTCCGTCGAATTTCCCAACCCCCAAGAACACAGCGTGGTGATTGAAGGGATAAAGACACTCAACCTCCCCAAACTCGTCGAGTTGAAACTTGCTTCGGGGATAAGCGGGGCGGCACGCCTCAAAGACCTCGCCGACGTACAGGAATTGATTAAGTTTCGGGATATTAAAAGAGAGTTTTCCGAGAAACTGGATTCTTCCGTCAGAGCTAAATTTATCGAACTTTATGATGCGGTGCTGGAGGAGCGCGAACAAAAGCGCAATCGTGGTGTCGAGTGACGGCGCACAAAAGATTTTGAAGCAATCTTCCGGTACAAGAAACGGCGACATCGGCGATGAGTTCGCGCTACTCACACACGAAGCCGCGACGTGCGACCGTTGCCCCGCGATGTGCGCGCGTCAAGCCGTGTTGAGCGAACTCAACGGCAACCCTTCCGCACGCATCGTGTTCATCGCCGAAGCACCGGGCAGAGCGGGCGGCGACCGCACACGCACGCCGCTTTCCGGCGATGCTTCCGGCGCGAACTTCACGCGCTATCTCCGGTCAATCAGCCTCACGCGCGACCGCATCTTTATCACCAACACCGTGCTTTGTAATCCGCGCAAAGAGTCGGGCGCGAACCGCAAACCCTCGCAACTTGAAATCAACAACTGCGCCGATTTTCTCACGCGCCAACTCGACATCATCAATCCGGCAATCGTCGTCACACTCGGCAGAGTCGCCCTTGAAGCCCTGCGCCGCATTCAGTATCATCCGCTCACACTAAACAAAGACGCCGGACAAATTCACGAATGGCGCGCAAGGTTACTCGTGCCGCTTTATCATCCGAGTCCGCAAGTTCTCGCCTCGCATCGCCGCGAAGGAGCGCAACTCGAAGATTACAAGGCTGTCCGTCAAGCTATCGAACGACTCAAGCTTTACCGTACATTATGACCACCATCACCGAAACTACATCGCCCGACATAACCACCGACACCACCGCCCCGAACCGCTTGCCGCTTCATTCCATACATGAGCGTCGCGGCGCGACTATGCACACACGCGACGGCTGGATTGTCCCCGCGCATTACGGCGACTCACTCGCGGAATACCACCACGTCCGCGACCAAAGCGCGGCAGCCCTTTTCGATTTATCATCGCGCGCGCGTCTCGAAATTTCGGGCGCGGAAGCCGTGCAGTTCCTCAACGGCATGATTACCAACGACATCGCCGCGCTTGAAACGGGGGCGTGGATGTTCGCCGCCTTCCCGAACGTACAAGGGCGGCTCGTCGCTATGGCGCGCGTTCTCTGCACCGCACCCAACACTTTTCTTTTCGACTTAGAAGCACCGACACATGAAGTCATTCTCAAAAACCTGACGCGCTTCACTTTCGCCGGAGACTTCCACCTTACCGACCACACACGCGAAACCGTGTGCCTCTCCCTTCAAGGCGCACACGCCGCGAACATCCTTCATCAGGTCTTAAACATAGACGCCGCCACCATCGCACCGCACACCGTTCACACCACATCGTGGCACGATTTACAAATCACCATCATCCGCCCCCCCCACACCGCTACATACGGCTTCGACTTATTCATTTCAAATCTCTCTCCGCAATCCGCAATCCGCAATCCGCAATCCGCAATCGAAAACTCTATCTACACTGATTTCTTTGACGCGCTCATCAACGCGGGCGCGCGACCCGCAGGTTACGACGCCCTCGAAATCTCGCGCATCGAAGCCGGAATCCCGCGACACGGCACGGACATCGGCGACACTAACATCGTTCTCGAAGCGGGCAATGAGGAAGCCGTCTCATACACCAAAGGCTGTTACATCGGACAGGAAATCATCGCCCGCATACACTGGCGCGGACACGTCGCCAAACAACTCGCGGGCATCCAACTCGCTTCCGCCCTACCGCTCAAACCCGATACCAAACTCTATTCCGCCACCGACGACAAAGAAGCCGGACGCATCACATCCGCGACCGTCTCGCCCGCGCTCAATCGCACCGTCGCCCTCGCCCTCGTCAAATACGCATACCTCGCGCCCGATACCGAACTCATCATCAAACAAGACGACGGCACGCAGCTTCCCGCCCGCGTCGTCAAACTTCCGCACCTTCAAAGCACACATCATGAATCGTGAATAGAAACACCGCTTCACTTCACTCTCGACTATCCGCTATCCACTAACCCATGAACGACACATACGACTCATCAATCACGAACGACGCGCAACCGCCCGCCCTTGATTACGAACACGCCCGCCTCGCGTTCTCCATCATTCAAGTTCTACTTGAAACCAACGACGCGACCGGCGACCTCGTGGCACTCATGGCGCAGGCTCTCGACGAAGACACTAAACACGCCCTCACCAACACACCCATCTGGACAAACTACCTAGACTCGCGTCGCGCCCTTCACGCCGCGCAAGCCGACATGGAAAAGTTTTCAGAAGCGATGAAAAAACTTGACGGAGAAAGCACTTAAACAATTGATGACAATAGCTGTATGAATTTATAATTCCCGCGCCTCGAACCACTTCAGCATAAAGCTTGCCACATCTTCCCATCCATCTTCCAACATCATGTCGTGCGCCATACCGGAAAAGATTTTCATGTCCGCACCGTAAGCCTGTGCCGTCCGCTCGGTTTCACCCGTCATCACGATGCGGTCACGCTCCGCCCCCAACACCAGCATCGGCGTTTTAATCCGGCGTGGGCGCGGCAGATTGAACATCATGTCGAAGCACGCGCGCGGCGATTCCTGCCCGAACCGCGTGACATACCGCGCGATTTTCGCCTTGTCCATCGTCGAAGAAAACAGAAATTCACGCGCCCGCTCCGGCGTCGCGTAAAGCGCGTGAACATCGCCCGTCAATGCGACTTTAGTGAACAGTAATGGATGCTTCAAGAAAAGCGGCACGCCCGATTTGAGCATCCCCGCAACGGGCGACGATGCGATGAGAACCGCCGCCGGTACATCGTATTTTTCAAGGTACTTTTGCACGACGAGTCCGCCGAGCGAATGCCCTATGACGACGGGCGGGCGTTTGAGAGTCGCGGCGATTTGCGCGACATCCGAAACGTAATCCGCGATTGAACTGCGCTTGAGCATCTCGCGCCCCTCGCTCATCCCGTGTCCGCGCAAACTCACGGCGTGAGCGTCGAAGCCGTGCGCCGCGAAGTAGGGGAGGAAATGCTCGTCCCACGTCCACGCCGCATGACACGAACCATGCACGAACAAGAGCGGCGCGCGCTCGTTTTTTGAATGCGCTTCTCTCGTGATGACTTCAAGTTTCATGCGTTTGAACAATTCAAAATAATGACGGCTGTGTTTCCAATTCGCGCGCGTCGAACGCCGTTTCGCCCAACATCGCGCGCAGCTTGTTTGCACTTCCCGGCGCGTGTCCTTCGTAATAATTGCTGAAATATGCGAAGGCTTCCGCACCGCCGTCGCGCAATGATTTCAGCTTGCGCCCCCACTTGTTGAGGTTCGCATCCTGCGCCCGTTGTTCCGTATCGAAGCGCGTTAAATCGCGCGCTCCCATCCAACGTATGTACGCGAACTTCGCTCCGACGTGTGCGAACATTTGCGATAAAGCTTCGCGCCGCACCCACTGCCCTTCAACCAGCGTCGGGGCGATGTTGTGTTCGCGCAACAAGTCGCCTGTTTCTTCCGTCATCCAATCGGGACTTCTAAATTCTATGCTCCAACGTATCTCACTGGAAAGCTGCGGCAGAAATTCACGAAGCGCGCGGACGTTCGCGGGCGTGACGTAGAACTGCGGCGGAAGCTGTATCAACACGACGCCGAGTTTCTCTTTCAACGTGCCGATGCGCTCCGTGTATTCCGTCAATAATCTTCGCGCATCATCGCCCGCGAGCATGTTGGTGTGCGTGATTTCCTGAAGCAGTTTCGGTGAGAACGTGAAGCCTTCGGGCGTGCGCCGCATCCAGTTTTCAATCGTCTTCACCGAAGGCAGAGCGTAAAA
>JBGTMR010000223.1:0-4572 GCA_041743485.1 Pyrinomonadaceae bacterium | reverse complement strand
AGTTCCGCGACGCGCGCCGAAAGACGGAAGCAGTAGTCAGTGGTCAGTGGTCAGAAAGTGAGTAGCAAGTGATAAATAATCAATTTGCAAAATCAAATATTTTGGGGCAGCCGTCGAATGCGACGCGACGAGTGCGTCGTGCCATGCGGTTATTCGCTATTGCCCTCTGCCTAATGCTTACTGCCTACTTCTTCCTACTGCCCACTGCCCACTGCCCACTGACCACTGTCCAAGCGCAGATGCACAGTGTCCCGCAAGACAGCACGGTCAACGATACTTCGTCGCCCGCGATATTGCGCGGCGTCACTATCGAACAGCGTTACGGTGAGCAACTTCCGCTTGATGCGACGTTCCGCGATGAGTTGGGGAACGATGTGAAGCTTGGCGATTATTTCGGCGAGAAGCCTGTGATGCTGGCTTTCGTTTATTACCAATGCCCGATGTTGTGCAATGAAGTTTTGAACGGCACACTTGGCACACTCAAGGCTTTACCGTTCACCGCCGGAAAAGAGTTTGACATCGTGGCGATTAGTTTCGACGCGAGAGAAAACGATTTGCGCGGACTCGCGGCGGAAAAGAAGGCTTCTTATATCGAACGCTATAATCGTCCGGGTGCTTCGGAAGGCTGGCACTTTTTGACCGGAACGCAGGACAGCATACGCCGTGTGACGGATGCCGCCGGATTCGGTTTCGAGTACGACGAAAAGCTTGACCAGTTCGCGCACGCCGCCGGAATCATGATTGTCACGCCGGACGGGAAAATGTCGCGCTATTTCTACGGCATCGAATACGCTCCGAAAGATATTCGTCTAGGGTTAGTCGAAGCGGCGGACGGGAAAATCGGAACGCCGGTTGATAAACTTCTTCTTTACTGTTTTCACTATGACCCGGCGACGGGAAAGTATGGTGCGGTGGTGATGAACATGATACGCATCGCGGGCGTCGCACTACTTATCGGGCTTGGCTTGTTTTACGTTCTTGTACGACGGTATAAGCCGTCACGGGTGCGCGAAGGAATGCCGCCCCTAAAATAAATTATGCAAATACCCCAACTGCCTTTAATGCCGCGTCAAGCATCAACCTTCGCCGGAAGTGTTGATACGTTGTACCTCGCTTTGTGGGCTTTGACGCTTGTGATAATGGTCATCGTGACGCTGGCATTGATTTACTTCGTCATCAAATACCGCCGCCGTTCGCCCGATGAAATCCCGCAGCAAATCGCGGGGGCGATTAAGTTGGAAAGCGGCTTCATGGTGTTTATGTTCATCATCTTCATGGGCGTTTTCGTGTTCGGGGCGCAAGTCTATTTCGCGCAGTACCGGATGCCGAAGACGGCTCTCGACATACATGTCACGGGAAAACAGTGGATGTGGAAGTTTCAACATCCGACGGGGCAGCGCGAAATCAATGAGCTTCACCTGCCTGTCGGCACGAAGGTTAAGTTCACGATGACGACCGAAGATGTGATTCACAGTCTTTACTTTCCCGACTTGCGCGTGAAGTCCGATGTTGTTCCCGGACGCTATACGAACATGTGGTTCGAGGCGACGCAGGAAGGCGAGTTTAAGATTTTCTGCGCCGAGTATTGCGGCACGAATCATTCCGGCATGGGCGGGCGGCTTATCGTGATGAAGCCGACGGAATATCAAGCGTGGCTCGCGGGCAATCTCAATAATCTTTCTCCGGTCGAAGCGGGACGCGAAAAGTATCAGGCTCTCGGTTGCGCGAGTTGTCACGGCGCGAACGCGGAAGGCGGACGCTGCCCGACGCTCAACGGCGTGTTTGCCAGCCAAGTTCAGTTGACGGGCGGCACTTCGGTTGAAGCCGACGAGGATTACATCAGAGAATCAATTCTCAATCCGGCGGCGAAAATCGTCGCGGGCTATCCCGCGATTATGCCGACGTATCAAGGGCAATTATCGGAAGAAGAATTATTACAACTCGTGACATACATCAAGTCACTCGCTCCGGCGCAGACCGACGGCATCTCGACGAACGCCCCCGCGCTTTCCAACAATCCTTCGGCGGGCGCGCCGACACTGGAAGGACAGGGCGCGTCAGAGCCTAACGCTTTTCGCGCCAACCCGATTGGCGCGACCGCACCGAGCGGCGGCGGTCTGTCCGCGACTCCCGGCGCGGGACAATCAAACGGCAGTGAGGTTCGCCCGGATAATAGATAGATAACCTAATGTGTGACTCTTTCTTTGCTCCGTCAGGAGCAGTTGAAAATAGCCCAGCGATTCATCGCTGGGAAGAGGATAAGAAGTCATCTTCAGTCCCGTCAGGGACGGCTGAAGGTTTCGGCTTGAAAGTTTCAGCCGTCCCTGACGGGACTCCAACCAAATACCGATTTGTTCCCAGCGATAAATCGCTGGGCTATTATCACGGAAGTCCCTTCGGGACTAAAACCAGAGCGCAAAGAGTCACACATTAGGTATAGATAGTTTTCTAAGCAGTTTTTCCAAGCAGTAAAAAGGGAATCATCCTTATGAGACCGATTGATAATGTTCCCGGCGTACCCGGAGTAAGACGACCTGACGAGCCGAAAGCCGAACGTCCCGGTTCAAATTATCTGAACAACGGCTACGGCTGGAAATCATGGTTGCTGACCAAAGACCACAAACGCATCGGCATTCTGTATCTCGTTGCGATTAGTTTTTTCTTCGCCTTGGGCGGCATTTACGCGGGCTTCATACGCCTTGAACTTCTGACGCCGCAAAGCGATTTGCTTCAACCCGCGACGTACAACAAGGTGTTCACACAGCACGGCATCATCATGGTTTTCTTTTTCCTTGTGCCGTCAATTCCGGCGACGCTCGGAAACTTCCTTATACCCTTGATGATCGGCGCGAAAGATTTGGCGTTCCCGCGCATCAATCTTTTGAGTTGGTATCTGTTGATAATCGGGGCGGTCTTCGCGCTCGGCGCGATGATGTACGGCGGCGTTGATACGGGTTGGACTTTTTACACGCCTTTCAGTTCGACTTATTCAAATACTTATGTCACCGCGACGGGCATCGGAATTTTCGTCGCGGGCTTTTCGTCAATTCTGACCGGCTTAAACTTTATCGTCACGATTCACACGATGCGCGCTCCGGGCATGACGTGGTTTCGTATGCCGCTCTTTGTGTGGGCGCACTATGCGACGAGTCTCATCATGATTCTCGGCACGCCCGTTCTCGCTATCACGATTTCTTTAATGGCGTTCGAGCGTTTGACGCGCGTCGGCATCTTCGACCCCGCGCTTGGCGGCGACCCGATTCTGTTCCAACACCTGTTCTGGTTCTACTCGCATCCGGCGGTCTATATCATGCTGCTTCCGGGCATGGGCATCATCTCGGAAATCATTTCGACCTTCTCACGCAAAAACATTTTCGGTTATAAGTTCGTCGCGTTCTCGTCAATCGCCATTGCCGTGTTCGGCTTCCTCGTCTGGGGACACCATATGTTCACGACCGGGCAGAGCGTGTATGCCGGACTCGTGTTTTCGTTTATCTCGTATGCCGTCGCGGTGCCGTCCGCGATTAAGGTTTTTAATTGGTCGGCGACTTTGTTTCGCGGTTCGATTTCTTATGATACGCCAATGCTTTACGCGCTCGGCTTTCTCGGTCTGTTCACGCTCGGCGGTATGACCGGATTGTTTCTCGCCGCGATTGGCTTGGACGTTCACGTTCACGATACATATTTCGTCGTCGCGCACTTCCACTACATCATGGTCGGCGGCACACTGCTGGCTTACTTAGGCGGGTTGCATTACTGGTGGCCCAAGATGTTCGGGCGCATGTATCCCGAAGGTTGGGGACGCTTTAGCGCGCTCATCGTGTTCGTTGGTTTTAACCTGACATTCTTTCCGCAGTTCTTGCTGGGATACTTGGGAATGCCGCGCCGCTACGCAGCGTATCCGGTGGACATTCCGGCGTTTCAGGTTTTGCACATTCTCTCGACCGCCGGAGCGACGATTCTCGGTGCGGGGTTGGTTATTCCACTGGTTTATCTGGTCTGGTCACTCATCGGCGGACCTAAAGCGGCGGGCGATCCGTGGATGGCGACCGGCTTGGAATGGCGCACGGCAAGCCCGCCGCCGACGGAGAATTTCCACGAAACGCCTGTGGTAACATGGAACGCTTACGAATACGCGCCGCAGGAAGATATGCAGGTCATTGGCAAAACCTCGCCCGATGATAAACCGGATCGTTCGAGTTATAGCGGTGCTTAGTTTTCACCTGCGATTGGCATAAGGAGAAATCTCTTGGCGACACGAGTAGAAGATTCGACACTTATTCCTGCGGTGCATGACACGCACACGAATCATCGCACGCATCATGACCCGCACACGGAAGACGCGAGCGGGCATCATCCCGCGCTTCAGCATCACTTCGATAATCTCGAACAACAGCGCGACGCGACGACGCTCGGCATGTGGACGTTTCTCGTCACCGAAATCATGTTCTTCGGCGGCTTGTTTATGGCGTACACGATTTATCGCGTCTTAAACCCGGAAGCTTTTGCCGCCGCGAGTCGCGTGCTTGAAATAAAGTACGGCGCGATTAACACGGCGGTTCTCATCGGCAG
>JBGTMR010000222.1:0-37401 GCA_041743485.1 Pyrinomonadaceae bacterium | reverse complement strand
TCTATATCGGCGCGTCGGCAACGGGGTTTTACGGCAATGAACGCGCCGATGAATTGTTGACCGAACAGAGCCGGAAGGGAACGGACTTTCTCGCGCACGTCGTCGAACAGTGGGAAGCGGCGGCGCAACCTATCAATGCGGCGAACGTGCGTTCGGTGTTCCTGCGTTTCGGTATCGTGTTAAGTGAAAAGGGCGGCGCGCTCTCAAAACTTCTCACGCCGTTCAAACTCGGTGCGGGCGGCAAAATCGGAAGCGGCGAACAGTACATGAGTTGGGTGGCGATAGATGACGCAATCGCGGCGATTATGCGCGTCCTTGAGGATGATAGTTTAAGCGGGGCGGTCAACGTCGTCGCGCCGCATCCGGTGACAAATGCCGAGTTCACCGAAACGCTCGCGCGCGTTTTGCATCGTCCCGCCGTCTTCACAGTTCCGGCGTTCGCCTTACGTCTCGCGTTCGGTGAAATGGCGGATGCGGCGTTGCTCAAGGGTCAGCGTGTGACACCGGAAAAATTAGAGATAAGCGGATTCAAATTTAAGTACCCGCACCTTGAAGCGGCACTTCGCCACCTGATAACCACCTGAAACGAAATAAACATAGGGCTTTCTCAAATTTGAAATCTTAGATTTGAAATCTCAAATTAAGAGAAGAAAAACCCCGAAGAAAAACGAAAAGTGAGAAAGTCCTAAAACAAAGCCGCCACAATTTCTATACGCGCCCTTTTATCTTGGCGAACCACCACCGCAAGCCGACAAACAGAAATCGCCAGTCGCGCAAAAACTCCGGCGGTTTGCCTTCAAACCAGTGACCGATGAATTGAAAAACCCATCCCAAGACGAACATCACCAACGCCACCACCACCACGCCGCGCACGAAAAAACCTAGCACGAACAACGGCAATGAAGCGGCTATCAAAGGGATGCCGATGGTGTGAAAGAATTTGTTGACCGGATGTTGATGACTTCCGGCGTATTCCGAAATCCATTGTTCCCAACTTTTTCCACCGAGCATGATGTGTCCCCGTTTTTTTGTGAAACCGAATTTAATCTTTGAAGCGAGGCGGCGACATTCTTTATCGTCGTTTGAAGTTGACGTTGAACAAATGTGGCTAAGATAACCCGGATAGGATACCCGGATAGTGCTTACTCCCAAAGCCTATCTTTCAGTTCGTCTTTTCTGTTATATAATTCCTTTTATGACTATGAACAAACGCGCCAAAAAACGATTAAAAGAAACGATTGCGAAGGAAATCGCGGAGCGAACAAAGCCGACGCAAGAGCCGAATCAATCTTCGCCTTCTAACACTAAAGCATTCCAAGAAACACGCGGTTTTACACCGAAGCCCGCCAAGAAGCGAGGATAGTTTTTTTTGCTTTCGGGCAAAACATCATTGGAGAATCGCATGAAACCTAGATCGTTCTTAACTCTCGCCCTGTTGTTTTCAAATATCTTTCAACTTACCCCGTTACGGGCGATGACGCCACAAACAAATACAAGCTCAAACGTCGGTCGGTTCGACCGCCAACGTTACGCCATTGGGCATAAAAAATTTGTTCTCGACAACGGTCTGACGCTGCTCGTCCACGAAGACCATAGCGTCCCCGTGGTCGGCGTAAATCTGTGGTATCACGTCGGGTCACGCAACGAGAAGCGCGGCAAAACCGGATTCGCGCATCTGTTCGAGCATTTCTTTTTTAACGGCTCGGAAAACTACCCGCACGGTTTCCGCGAAGCGATGGACGACCTCGGCGCGAACAACCGCAACGGCACGACCAACGGCGACCGCACCAACTTTTTTGAAGACGTGCCGGTTTCCGCCCTCGAACGAACGCTGTACCTTGAAGCCGACCGCATGGGCTTCCTTGCAAATTACATCTCGAAAGAGATGCTTGAGCGCGAACGCGGCGTGGTTCAAAATGAAAAACGACAGGGTGAGAATCAACCTTACGGTCGCGTCTTTCAAGAAATCAGCGGCAAGATTTATCCGTATTCGCATCCTTACTCTTGGTCAACCATTGGCAGCATGGAGGACTTAAACGCCGCTTCGCTCGATGACATCAAAGAGTGGTACAAAACTTATTACGCCCCGAATAACGCCGTGATTTCACTCGCGGGCGACATCACGCCCGAACGCGCGCTCGAACTCGTCACCAAGTATTTCGGCGGCATCGCTCCGGGACCGGCTTTACAGCGCACCGAAAAATGGATTCCCGCGCTTGAGCGCAACATCCGCGACGAGATGCAAGACCGCGTGCCGCAAGCCCGAATTTACCGCGTTTATCACGCACCGGCTTGGAAAGACGCGGAACTGCAGCACTTAAATCTGTTTGCCGACGTGCTGGCAAATTCAAAAGATTCTCGTCTCGCGCGCCGTCTTATTTATGAAAAGAAATTGGCGACCGATGTGCGCGCGAGTGTGAACGACAACGAACTCGGCAGCACGTTTCTCGTTTCCGCTTCGGTGAAACCCGAAGCGAATCCGGCGGATGTCGAACGCGAAATGGACGCAGTGATAAACGAAATGCTCGACAAAGGCGCGTCCGATGAAGAATTGCGGCGCGTGAAGAACGTCAATCTCGCCAATTTCTTACGCGGGGCGGAACGCCTGGGCGGTTTCGGCGGACGGAGCGACATTCTCGCTGAAAGCATGACTTACGGCGGCTCGCCGGATTTCTACCTGAATCGTCTCGAAGCGATGGCGACCGCGACACCCGCCGACGTAAAAACGGCGGCGAACCGTTGGCTGCGCTCAAATCATTACACGATGACGGTCAAACCGTTTCCGAAACTCGCCGCCGGAAAATCGGATGTGAACCGCAAAATCCTGCCCGCGCTCGATTCTGCGCCGGATGTTAAATTTCCCGCCGTTCAACGCGCCAAACTCAAAAACGGCTTGAACGTCGTTCTGCTTGAACGTCACACCACGCCGATTGTCAACGTCGCGCTTGCGGTTGATGCCGGTTCATCTTCGGATACGCCTGAAAAAGCCGGAGTCGCCACGCTCGCACTCGACTTAATGGACGAAGGCACGAAGACGCGCGACGCTTTTCAAATCGAAAAAGAATTAGATTTGCTTGGCGCGAATCTCTCCACCGGAAACTCGCCTGATATGTCGTTCGTGCGCCTTCAGGCGACAACTGAAAGTCTGCGTCCGTCGCTCGCAGTCATGGCGGATGTCGTGTTGAATCCGTCGTTCCCGGCAGACCAGTTTTTAATTCAAAAACAACGCCGCCTCGTGCAAATCGGACAGGAAAAAGCGAATCCGAACGCGCTCGCGCAACGCATTCTGCCCGCCGTTATCTATGGCGCGAATCACGCTTACGGCAAGCCCGCGTCGGGTTTTGAAAAAACGGTTGAAACCATTTCGCGCGAAGATTTAATGAAGTGGCACGCCGACTGGTTCAAACCGGGCAGCGCGTCCGTCGTCGTCACCGGCGACACGACGCTCGACAAAGTTATGCCCGCGCTCGAAGAAACTCTCGGCAACTGGACACAGGGGAATGCGCCGCGAAAAAATCTCGGCACCGTCGCCAAAACTCCGGGCGGTAAAATCTATCTCATTGATAAACCGAACGCCCCGCAATCAACGATTGTCGCCGCGCACGTTTCGGAACAGAGCGGGCAAGCGGAAGACCTCGCCCTCGAACCGGTGATGCAAAACTTCGGAGGTATGGCAACGTCGCGTCTGAACCGCAATCTGCGGCTCGATAAACACTGGAGCTACGGCGCGAACGGACAATTAACCACTGTTCGCGGACAGCGCACGTTTGTCGTCGTCGCGCCCGTTCAAACCGATAAGACCAAAGAATCAATCGTCGAAGTGACAAGAGAAATAAACAATGTCGCGGGAGCGCGACCCGTCGGCGGCGAAGAATTTACCAGCATTATGCGAAACATGACTTCGCGCCTTGCCGGAAGATTTGAAACCATTTCGGCATTAGAATCGGCGGCGATTGCCCAAATCAATCTGAATTTGCCCGCCGATTACTGGACGAATTACTCAAAAAATCTGCGCTCGCTGGAAGAATCGCAACTCGACGCGGCGGCGAAGAAATTCATCCGCCCCGGCGAAATCGTCTGGATTGTCATCGGCGATTTAAGCAAGATTGAATCGGGAATCCGCGAACTAAACATCGGTGAAGTTGTCCGGCTCGACCCGGACGGCAATCGGATTGCCCGCTAGTTCGGCAATAGATTTATCAAAGCAGAGGTCGGCTTTTGAACAAATAAGATGCGTCAGCCCTATCGCAAACTCAAGAAGTGCTTGAGTTCACGAACGCCAAGCTGTTATATTCCTAATCGCTTGTGGAAGCGTATCCCGACGCTTCCGTGATGCAAGCCCGACAATCCACCGTTCGATGCTTCCCCAGACTTAAACACTAATGAGTACGAAACCAGTCGTCGGTAACGCTTCTTTCAGCACCAAAGACCCGGACGCTTTGCGCTCCGCCGCAGGTGAACGGCAAACGTCGCTACTCGTTATCGAAGACGACGAGAATATCTCGACGGCGATTAGCGAATACTTTTCGCGCGTCGGTTATACGGTCGTCACCGCCGATGACGGAGTGGCGGGCGTGCAAGCCGCGATTGAAAATCGTCCCGATGCGATTGTGCTTGATTTGATGTTACCGAAAATGGACGGTCTCGCAGTGTGTCGTGAGGTGCGCGAGAAAGTCCCGTACATCCCGATTCTGATGTTGACGGCGAAAGACGATGTGATTGATAAAGTTCTAGGGCTTGAGATGGGAGCAGACGATTACATCACGAAGCCGTTTAGTTTCCGCGAACTCGAAGCTAGAATTAAATCCATCTTGCGGCGGACGCGCAATGTCGCCCGCGCCGGAAACGATGACTCGGAATCTCCCGTTGTGCGCGGTCGGTTGCGTATTGACCCGGCGAAACGCGAAGTCAGAATCGGTGAGCGCGAAGTCGAACTGACGCCGAAAGAGTTTGAATTGTTGCGCTTATTTGCGACGAATCCCGGTCGCGTCTTTCCGCGCAAATACTTGTTAGAAAAGATTTGGGATTATTCTTACGAAGGTTACGACCGCACGATTGATTCCCACATCAACCGCTTGCGCGCCAAAATCGAAGATGACCCCGAAAGCCCTCGCATGGTTCTGACCGTGTGGGGAATCGGCTATAAATTCAACGACGAACAGGCTTGAACCGCTTCCGTCTCGTTCGTCGTTTTCACCGCTTCACATCCTTCACCTGAAGCGTTCGTCCTCTCGCCCGACTCTGCCCCTTCTTCTCACCTCACCCGTGTCGCCGCTTACCCGATTCGCTTTCCCACGCGCGGCACAATAGTCACACCAGCCTTCACCCGATAAAACAGCCTTCCTCAAGAGGCTCGTCCGTAGGTTCAAAGCCATGTCACAAACATCCGAGAATAAAACACGTTCGCCGCTTTCGATTGTTGTTGCTTCGCACAAACCGCGTTTCGGCTGGCACCGAACGGGGAAAGATTTTCCGTTTGCCGTGCGCGCGGCGTTGGTCGCTTTGTGTGTCGCATCGCTCGCCATCCTCGCTTCGATTGTGCCGCACGCGCAACGCGGAAAAGAAGCGGGCGTGCGCGTCAACAGTGTTTCATCCAGACAGACCGCGCAGGGCAGCGTTTATACGCTTGCCGCCGATGCTCCGGTGGCGCGCCCGCAAACATGGCATGACGCCGAAGGCTTGCATGTCGTGATTTATAAAGGTCAGAGCTTAAACGCTTCCGCCCCGCGCGGGGTGACGCAGAGGCGCGTCGGTGATTCGCTCGAACTCGTGTTCCCTGTGCGTGAAGCGGGCAACGCCGCCGTGCGTCAACAGGGCAATAATCTCGAAGTCGTCGTCAATGAAATCGCCAGCCGTGAAACAGCGCAACCGGCGCGCGAGATGAACGCCAAAAACACGCGCGCTTTGATGTCGCGCACCGCGACATCAAAGCGCGGCGCAAGCATCGTTTCACCATCACCCAACTCTTCGGAAGAAACTCCGACGTTGAATCTCGACGCCAGCCAAACGCAAGTCGGCGCACGCGCTCCGGGCATGGCGCGCTTCAAGTCAGGCGGCAAAAGCAAAACAGCTAAAGTCCCACAAGCATCCGGCAACGAAGGCGGTAAGTCATTCACCGCTTCGCCACAAAATGAGTTGGCATTCGTGTTGCCGTCAACCGCTTCGCCCGCTTCAACATTGCCTTCATCGGGTGAAGCGACGCCCGCATCATCTCCGCTCGTCGTCGAAAACCCGGAGACGGCATCGAACTTGACGGTTAGTGCGGGCGTCAACACTGCTCCCGTCGTCAACATCGAATCGAATACGGAAGGCGAAGCGCAGGGAAATCATGTTCTGTTCGGTTCGCTCGGCGCGCTGATGTTGCTCGTCGGGGCGTTCGTGTTTGTTCGCCGTCAAAGAGGCGGTGATGCTTCCGTATCATCGGCATCGAATCCCGACCAAGCCGCGAAAATTTCCAAAGCCGATGCCAAAGCCGCCAAAGCGGAAGCCAAGCGACAAGCGGCATCGGAAAAAGATAAACGAAAGGGAAGCGATAGACGAAAGGGAAGCAATAAAAGCGCGCTCTCCACTCCGGTTAATCAAGCTAGTAACGAAGCCAACCAAGGATCGTCGGGTTTGGTGAAAGCTGGAATGCGAATGGTCGCCGCTCCCGCCGCCGCTCCGCTTGCGATGTATGGTGCGTATCAGATTGACCAAGAAATAAACAAGCTGATGAATGGCGAACCACATCGCCTTGACGTGCTGAATTCGCGCGCTCCCGATGACCGTCGCGCCCTTGAAACTTCTTTGATGAAACAGTTGCGCTTCGTCGGGGGAGACGAAGCCAAGCGGCGCAAAGTCCGCACGACGCTCGAAGAATACGGCTTCGTCGCGCGTCTTAGTGCGTCGTTGTTGCTCGCTCCCGAAGCGTGTGACCGCATCGCATCGGCGCGTTCGCTCGGTGAAATCGGTTCACCGTCGGCGTTCCCGTTTCTGCTCGAAGCCTTGTATGACCGTGACAACGCGGTGAGAGTCGAAGCCGTCGCCGGACTCGGCACGCTCGGCGTTCCCGCCGCTATCGGTGCGCTGCTCGATGTCGCGCGCAGACACGCGGACATTCCGTCGAATCTGTTGAGCGATGCCCTCGCGCGTTGTTCCGTTCCGGCATTGAACTTCGATTTTGAAATCGGTGACAGGCAATCGTCCGGCTCGCTAACCGGATACACGGATGCTTGGACAGGAGAAATCACGACGCTCGAACCGACAGGGAAGGTTCAATTACTTCCCGAATGGCTTGACGATGAAAACTTCGGCAACGTGATGCAGCGTCTGGAAACCACAGACCCGGAAGTGCGTGCGGCGGCGGCGCGCGAACTCGCGCAATTCAAAGCCGAAGCATCGGTTGCGGCTTTGACCTTAATGGCGGCGCATGATGAATCGGCGGCGGTGCGCGCGGCGGCGGTTTCGAGTCTCGGCGCGATTGACCACGAATCGGTTTTCGTACCCGTGCTGCTGTGTTTGATTGACGATGCGCGCGAAGTTCGCGCGGCGGCGGCGCGTTCGATTTCACGTTTCGGTTTTGACCGCGCCGATGCTTATGTTCGCGTGATTGAAAACGCCGATGCGGAGACGCTTCAGCAAATCGCCCGCGCGTTGATTGAAGCCGGGTTCGCCGCGCAAGCCGTCAATCGTCTTGGCAGTGATGACCGCAGACAAGGCTACGAAGCTTTCTCGCTGCTTTCGGTTGTCGTCAAAGGCGGCGAATTTCAAATCATCATTGATGCGATTGCGACGCATGAAGACACCGCCGTGCGCCTCGCTCTGGTGCGTTTCCTGCGTATCTCGTGCAATGAACGCGCCCTGTCTGTATTAAGTGAAATCGCCGATAACGATGCGCTTCCCGCCGGAGTGCGTGATGCGATTCTCGAAATAAATTTCAACGAAGCCGTCGGCGGACAAGCGCACGCGGAAATCGTCGAAGCTTCACCATCAACCCCAAGCGATAACTTCGATACGACATCAATCGTAATGGAAAACAACGTCGGTAGTGACAGAAACACCGCGCGCATTGCATAATGAAGCCTAACTCAACGGCGGCAAACTTCAAGACTAACGTCGCCGCACCTGCATTCTCATCCCAGTCGGTGGTGTAAATTGATATGGCTCAACCCTCACGGTTTTCGTTTGTCGAATCGGCACGTCGTTCGTTACCAACTCGTCCGTTAGCAAATCGCCAAAGCGCGCGATGCCGGACAATCGCACTTTGTGTGTTCGCCGTTATGCTCCTTGCCGGTGGGCTTTGGATGACGGGCGATGTGATTTCCGGCACAACGACCCACGCGCAGCAACGTCGCCGTCCCGCCGCGACCGCTTCACCCGCATCACAGAACACAAACCGAACCAACGCCACAACCACCACACAGACCAAGCGCATCACGCCTTTACGCACCACCGATTCGCCGGAAGGTTCGCGCGTCACGATTACCTCTGACGCTCCGCTCAATGATTACGCCGCTTACCGGAGCGGCAATCGTTTTTACGTTGTGATTCCGGGCGCGGACGCTTCCGCCGTCAGAAACGGAGCGCGCGGGCGCGGCTTTGAAGACGCACAGGTTCAGCGTCGCGGCAATGACGCGGTGCTTTCGTTTCGCCTGAATCCGGGTACGAAACCCCGCGTTAATCAACGCTTCAATCGTCTCGATGTCGTGTTCGACACACCGGGCGAAGCCACTTCAAACAACTCAACTCAAGCATCCACCACCAATCAATCGAACACTAATTCGTCACGCCCGACGCCGACTCAATCAACCGCGAACGCCGTTACTACCCCGCAGGAAATCTCGAATCAAGACGCACGCAACACTGCCGCCGCCGCGACGCTCGCCCGGCAACGCGCCCTTGCCGAGAGAAACGCCGCGCGAGATTTAGCCGCGAGAAACTTAAACAACGTCGCGCCCGATACGGCACTCAATCCGCCGGACGTTTCAGACGCCGACGCCGCCAACACCGCCGCGCTTCCTTCAATCACACCAACCGAAGCCTCGCCGGAATTTAGCCCGACGCCCGCGACCGATGAAATAGCGCAAGCCCAAACCGATGCGCCGCTGACGCCCGCGACAACGGTTGTTAATCCTGCCGCCAATAATTCTTCATCGTTTGCGGCGACTGTGGCGACCGTCATCAAAAGCAATCCGCTGTGGGTCATGCTCGCCGCGTTGGGTCTGGTAATCGGTCTGTTCCTGTTCGTCCGCGTCGCGCGCCAAAGCACCGCCCCGCCGCCCGCTTTGGATAAAAATCAAATCGAGCAAACAGTAACGCTCGCGTCCGACAAAGACATCGTGACGCCGCCCAAACCGCTTGCCGCCCGCGCTCCCACCTCTGGACTGCTCGCCGCTTCCGATGCTGAACCCGTGACCGCCCCGCACGTCAACGCGGAAGCCGGAATCATAGCCGCGTCCATTCTTGCCGCCGCCGCAAAGTACGACGACCGCGAAGACGAAACCAAGCAGGAAATGTCTCCGTCGCT
Organism: Pyrinomonadaceae bacterium; assembly: GCA_041743485.1. Taxonomy (GTDB): domain Bacteria; phylum Acidobacteriota; class Blastocatellia; order Pyrinomonadales; family Pyrinomonadaceae; genus JANDLT01. The sequence continues at coordinate 27,896 of JBGTMR010000222.1, read as the reverse complement.
CGTCCCGTCTGTCGGCGCGTCGGATGAAACAGCCGCGTCACTGCGCGATGAAGCGGCGACCATAACCGCCACTTCACCCGTCGTCGCAATCGCGCCCATTGATACGGAAGCCGTCGCCCGCGAATTGCAAAACCTGCTTGACGGTAAAGAGTATTCCGACGAGGTTTTGCGTCAGGCAAACGATGCCCAGTCACGCGAACTCGTCGCATCGGAATTGGTCGCCGCTTTATCAACGCGCAACATCGCGCGCCGCGACCAAGCCCGTCATGCCTATACTGCTTACGGCTATTTTGACGACGCGACGCGCGACTTACGACACGCCAAAACTCCGGTCGCCCGCGTCGCCGCCGCCCGCGCTCTCGGCATGAGTGCGAACCCCGATGCGCCGCCGCCGCTCATCGCCGCCCTTCATGATAAGTCTCCCGAAGTGCGCCGCGCGGCGATTGATTCGCTTGCCGCCTTGCGCGACCCGCGCGCGGTCGAACCTTTAACCAAAATGCGTCGCCGCGAAAACAAGCGCGTCATTCCGTATCGCGTGATTGACCATGCCATCGCCGCGTGTGCGGCAGTCGCCGCGACTCAACTCGCCGCCGACCAACCGGAAAGCGGGGAAACATCCGCGACGAATTTCGTCACGCTCAAGCCGTCCTCCAACTTCGCAATTATCGAATCGGTTGAAGCGGAACATCCGCTCGACATCATGCGTCAAGCCCAAGCTTCGCAACAGGCTCTCGTTGATTCGGCTCTGAACACTCCCCCGGCAATAGAAGAACCGAACTCCGACGTTCAAGCCGAAGACCTGACACACGATGCGACTTCTTCAATCGAAACCTCCGCGCCTGAAGTTGTTCAGTTTGAAGTTGTGCAACCCGAAGTCGCCGAATTTGAAATCGTCGAACCCGAAGTTGCTCAGCTTGAAGTCGTACAACTCAAACCCGCGCCGCTTGAAGATGACGCGATTCCAATCGTTACCGAACAAGCGATTGATGCCTTTGAGCCGCTCGATTCAGACGAAACTCTAACGGAAGAAACACCTGTCGTCGTCGCGCCCGTCGAACATCTCGAACATCCGACGCCGACGAACGAAGGACAAATCGCACCCTTTGAATTTGTTTCGATACCTGATTCAACGCTTGATTCAACCGCCGTCGCGCCGCCCTCATCATCACTCACTCCCGCAGCCGGAAGCGATGATGCAACGGCTTTTGACATCACTGACCTCGCGCGCCCCGTGACCTCCGCTCCCGACAGTGCGGAGGTTGAGCCGGAAATCGAAACGCAGGCTTTCGTCATCGCCCCCGTCAACGATGCGAAACAGGAAACCGCGCTTGACGAGTGGGTTGACCTCGATTTTAACGAGACTCTGCCGACCGCCGAAGAAGAAGCATACGACGACGCTCCGCCGCCGGAACTGCCCGCTTCCGCGTTGCGTGAAATGACGCTCATCTCCGCCACACCTGATGTCGTTGCCGATGACGCCGCCGATTACCACGAACAATCCGCCATCGAAATCGAACACACCGCCGCCGTATCATCACCTTCATCCGCCGACGATGAAGATGTATCGCCGTTAGCCCTCGAACTCGCTCCCGTTTCCGAAAACGCCGAAGCCGCGACTTCGCACGAACTCCAAGCCATCGCTCCCGTCACACACGATGAACTCGAAACCGTCGCGGAGGTTGATGTCACTCACGACGAACCGACACCCATCCTCGCCATTAGTGAGAATAAATTTGAAGCCGAAGACGTGACGCATATCCCCGAAGCTTTGCGCGCCCGTCTCGGCAACTCCGATGCCCGCGAACGTGTCGCCGCCGTCGCCGCGCTCGGACGCATGACGAGTGAAGAAGCGGTTGGGGAAATCTATGCCGCGTTCGACGACCGCGCGGTCGAAGTCCGCAATGCCGCCGCGCAATCCCTGCACCGCGCGACGACCGACCACACCGGAGCATTCACGCGCGCCCTGCGCGAAGCTTCGCCCGAACGTCGGCGCAACATCGGAGCGGCAATCGCCGGTTCGGGTCTCGCCACGCACGCCCTGAAAAACCTGACCGGAGAAAGCCGTGAACGCACTTACGAAGCCTTCTCACTTCTGTTCTTAATGGCGAAAGCGGGCGAATTCAATCCGCTTCTGCAAGCCATCGAACAAGAACCCAGCACCGAAGTGCGCCTCGCGGTCGTCAAACTTCTCGCCCTCTCCGGTCAACCCGAAGTCCTGCCCGCCTTCCGCCGTCTCGCCGTGCGCGGTTCGTTGCCGCCCGATGTGCGCTCCGCCGTCATGGAAGCCGTTTATCAAATCAGCAATCAACCGTCGAACATGCAGCGGGTTTAGTGATGAATGATGAATGATGAGTGATAAGTGATGAGTGACAAGGCGACAAGTGACAAGTTAAAGTTATGGCTGACTTAACTTTTATCTTGATTCATTGACGCGGTGAAAGCGACGAATGCGAAAGTTAAATTTCCATTCATCACTCATCACTCATCACTCATCACTATGTTTCAGCTTCGTTCCGGCTTCCAACCACAGGGCGACCAGCCGAACGCCATAGACGCGCTGGTGCGCGGTCTCAACGAAAACCAACAGAATCAAACTCTGCTCGGTATCACGGGCAGCGGCAAGACGTTCTCCATCGCTTCCGTCATTCAGCGCACGCAACGACCGACGCTTGTTATCGCGCATAACAAGACGCTCGCCGCGCAGCTTTATCAAGAATTCAAAAGCTTCTTTCCCGAAAACGCGGTTGAGTATTTCGTTTCTTATTACGACTATTATCAACCGGAAGCCTACGTTCCGGCGTCCGACACTTACATCGAAAAAGAGTCCACGATTAACGACGAGATTGACCGTCTGAGGCTCTCCGCGACCCGTTCATTATTTGAACGCCGCGACGTTATCGTCGTCGCTTCCGTGTCGTGCATTTACGGTTTGGGCGACCCCGATGCGTACTACAACATGCTTCTGTTTTTGGAACCGGGCATGAAAATCACGCGCGACGAAATCTTGCAACGCCTCGTCGAACTTCAATACTCGCGCTCCGATATTGATTTCGATAGGGGAAGTTTTCGCGTGCGCGGCGATGTGATTGAAGTCCATCCGAGCTATATGGAACAGGCTTATCGCATTGAACTTTGGGGCAATGAAATTGATTCCGTTTCGACGATTGACCCTCTGCTCGGCGAGGTCATACACAAGCACACATCGCGCGTTCCGCTCTATCCGAAATCGCATTTCGTGATGCCCAAGTCCACGATTAAACGCGCGATTAAAACCATCAAAGATGAACTCGAATGGTGGGAGCCGAAACTGATTGCCGAAAGCAAACTCGTCGAAGCCCAACGCCTTCATCAACGCACGATGTACGACCTTGAGATGATTAAGGAGATGGGTTTCTGTCGCGGCATCGAGAACTATTCGCGCCACCTGACAGGCAAGCCGCCCGGTTCGCCGCCGCCGACGCTTTTGGATTATTTACCGAAGGACACCATCGCCGTCATAGACGAATCGCACGTTACGATGCCGCAGGTGCGCGGCATGTTCAACGGCGACCAATCGCGCAAACGTACACTTGTCGAGTACGGCTTTCGTCTGCCGTCCGCGATGGATAATCGTCCCTTAAACTTCGCGGAATTTGAGGAACGAATCGGGCAAACGATTTACGTTTCCGCTACTCCCGCCGCTTACGAACTCACAAAATCGGAAGGTGAAATCGTAGAGCAAATCATTCGCCCGACAGGACTCTTAGACCCGATTGTGGATGTGCGACCCGTGCGCGGACAGATTGATGATTTATTGGAAGAGTGCCGCCTTCGCGCCGAACGCAATGAAAGAGTTTTGGTCACGACCTTAACCAAAAAGATGTCGGAAGATTTGACCGACTACTTTACCGAAGTCGGCGTTCGGGTTCGTTATCTTCACTCCGATATTGACACGCTTGAGCGCATAAAAATTTTGCGCGATTTGCGGCGCGGCGAGTTCGATGTTCTCGTCGGCATCAACCTGTTGCGTGAAGGTTTGGACTTGCCGGAAGTCTCACTGGTGGCGATTCTCGATGCCGACAAGGAAGGCTTTTTGCGCTCTGAGCAATCCTTAATTCAAACGATGGGACGCGCCGCGCGCCACGCGAGCGGGACGGCGATTCTCTATGCCGACCGCATCACGGATTCGATGAAGCGCGCGATGGGCGAGACCGCCCGCCGCCGCACGCTTCAAGAAGAATACAATCGTGAACACGGCATCACTCCGCAAACCATCATCAAGCCCATCGAAGCCACACTCGTCACCGCTTACGAAGCCGACTACTTCAAAATCCCGCTCAACCTCGACGCCTTCGATGAGTACACGAGCGCGAACATTCACGACACCATCACTCAACTTGAAAACGACATGCGCGAAGCCGCCCGCCAACTTCAATTCGAGCGCGCGGCGGAACTGCGCGATAAACTGAAATACCTGCGCGAACGCCAATTGACGATGGGTTGAAATCACTTGAGAGAAGGCAAACCTAACGTCTTATCATTCAGCGAGGAACGCGACGAGTCGCCCGAACTGCCCGAAAGATGAGCGTGTGCGGCGTTCGATGCCGTCCTCTGTGATGTTGGTGCGCGTCACGGCGTAAGCGTGCGGGGCTATCGCTTCACGAAAGACGCGCTCGCGGTTTTGCGATGATTTAGTTTGTGAATCCAGACCCGACAATACTTCAAGCACGGTGCGCGTCACGGCTTGATTGTCGCTAATCGTCGTCACTAAATCAGGGGCTTGATTCGTTTCGGTCAAACGCCGGAAGCCTTCGCGTGTCGCCAGAGTTTGATTGCGCGCGGCTGCTTCGAGACACGCGCGGACATCGCTTTCATCGCCAAGCACAATGTGGTCATGCACGAAGCCCGCCGCTTGTCGTTCATCGTCCGTATCAAGGCGTGCAGCGGTGATTAAAGTCGCATTGCCAAGTTGAATTGTGCGCGCTCCGCCGTCCATCGCGCGTCGCACTTCACGTTCAAGCTTAGCCCTGTCCCGCACCGTGGCGACTAAAACCGTGCGTTCGCCTTCCGCGTCAAGTCGCGCCGTCCACACATCACTTCCGATTGCCGAAAGAAATTCGCGCGGAGCTTCGATGCCGTAAGTCACAAGGGATTTTTCCAGTAACTCGACCGCGAGTGGCGCGAGTATCATTTCCATTTGCGACGAGATAATCGCGTTCAGCGTGCGCCATGCGATTGCCGGTTCGCGTAAAGAATAGAGCGTGGCTTGCGCGGTGCTTGCGGGCAGGATGCGTTCGGCTGTCTGCCAAGAGGCGGCATCAGAAACCTGTATGCCGTCGCGCGCGCGCGTCGTCAGTGCGTCCGGTAACTTGAAGACGAAAAGGTCTTCCATCGCGCCAGCGTCCGCGCGCACGCTCCATGCCGCGCCGTTTAGAAATCTGCTTGCGAGTTGCGGCAAGACCGTTGCCGCCGCGCTCTGGATTTTCACGTCCGCCGAAGTTTGCGCGAGGTAAATCGGAGCGATGATTTTGAACAACGTGTTGGCGTTGGCGGCGGAAACAAACCCGAACGCGAGGGCATTCGCCGCTTCAACACGTTCGCGCATGTTTGTCATCTCGACGTTGCCCGCGAGACTCGGACGCTCGCCGCGTCTGACTGCGAGACACGTCTCGACCGCCGCGCGGTCATTGCCGATAATTGCGAGACTGTCAATCGTCGCCAGCACGATGCGTCGCTCCGCCGCACTACTCTCACTGTTCGCCGTCCACGTCGTCCACTGCACATCATCCGTCGTCGTGCGTTCGATGCGTGGCTCGCCGTAAAGATTTTTAGCGAGGCGATTCACAAGATTCTCTGCGCCGTCGTGCGCGCGACTCGCCCCCGTGTGCGTTTCGAGAATGATGGCGAGACGGGGTTTGATTACTAAATCTCGACTCGGATTCGTCGCTTCGACGCCAAGCGCGGCGACCGCGATTTGTGAACGCGCGAGGACGACCGTTTCCGCCGAACCGATGCTTGTCAAACGTGTGAACCAACTCGCCCAACCGATGCGTCCGGCGGTGATTTTACTATCAAGTGCGGGCGCGGCTTTCCGCCATACATCCGCCGCAGTCATCGCTTCCGCGATTGCGGGAAGGTCATTGGCTTCAATGAAAACCAGTGAATCGGCGGACACATATTCCGCCATATCCACCGGAATCCGACGATTCCACCACAGCCAACACGCCGCCGCCACAACGCAAATCAAGATAAAAGATAAAACTACGCGAAGCCTTTTCATGCGAAGGCATCCTAACTGCCCGTCATGGCATAAGCAAGAAGCAATCGAACGCAAATTGTTAAACGCAAAAATCAAGCGATTATCGGGCATTATGACCTTATTTTATCATCCTGAACGATTCAATCGGTTATTTTGCAAAAACTTGTTTGACAATGTTATTTCTGTTTCGTATAGTTCTTCTGCTTGGTGAGACCGCCACGCCCCGATAGTGAAGCATGGTGCGCGGTTCAAGGACTCAAAAGCATTTGAAAACCGATTCAAGGCACATCCCGTGTGAGCGGGAGTCGCAAAGCCAACGGGAGTCGTTAGTAAAACGACTCGGCTGGGTTGCCGGTAACGATTTGAGGTTGTCGGGCGTAAGATTCTAAAACGCCTTATTCATTCCAAACTCAAACCTGCCACACGTTGTTCACGGCATTTCCAGTCACAATTCCCAAAGGTTTCGGAACGCGATTATCTAAATTCGCTTCCGCCTCTTTCGCGTTTATTCAGACAACGCGCCGTTGCTTTTCGCACACGCCAAAGATTGCCCGCCGGTCGCACGAGTTAAGTTCACGGCACAGTTATCAATGCTTTGCCGACGCGACTGGAAACTCTCATCGCCTTTCTAAGGACACCACACAATCAACGCCTAACCCGCCACCGCCACCAGTCAAGGACTTCTTTCGCTATGTTCAAAAAGAGTTTCAATAAAAAACAGATCGTCGGTCTTGACATCGGTTCGAGTTCCGTCAAAGCCGTCGAACTAAGCGGCAAGCCGGGCAATCTTTCCCTTGTCAGTCTCGGCTTCAACGAGTTGCCGTCGGATACCGTAGTTGACGGACAAATTATGGAATTAAACGACGTGTCAAACGCCATCGCAGGGCTTTTCACGCAACACAACATACGCTCCAACTCGGTTGCGGCGGGCGTCAGCGGTCACTCGGTCATCATCAAAAACATTCTCGTGCCGCAGATGAGCGAAGCCGAACTCGAAGAATCCATTGACTGGCACGCCGAAGAACACATCCCTTTCGACATCGCGGATGTCTCGCTCGATTACCAGATTGTTAATTCAACGCCTGAGTCGTTGCAAGTTTTGATGGCGGCGTGCAAGCGCGACCGCGTGGCGAACTTGCGGCAGGCGATTCAACTCGCGGGCAAGCAGCCGGAGATTATTGACGTTGACGCTTTCGCTTTGCAGAACTGTTACGAAGTCAACTATGAACCCGCGAACACGGAAGTCGTCGCGTTATTGAACGTCGGTGCTTCGACGATGAACATCAACATCGTGTGCGGAGTGCAGAGCGTCTTTACGCGCGACGTGACGGTCGGCGGCAATCAATACACGAACGTGTTGCAAAAGGAATTGGGATTGACGCGCGAAGAAGCCGAAGGCGTGAAGCGCAGCGGCGTCGCGGAGCATGTATCGGGCAACGGCGCGATGCACAATCTCGACGAGATTATGGAAAGCGTGACGGAGATGCTGGCGCATGAAATCGGCAAGACGTTTGATTTCTATCGCGCGACCGCGATGGAAGACGACGCGCAGGGCGTGAGCCGTATTTACGTCGCGGGTGGCGGGGCGAAGGTGCGCGGACTTGTCGAACATCTCGCCGCGCGCTTTGAGATGCCGGTTGAAATGCTCGATCCGTTTCGTCGTATCAAAGTTGACGCGCGAAAGTTCGACCCTGACTGGATGCGCGAAGTGACGCCGGAAATGGTTGTCGCTGTCGGACTCGCGTTGAGAGGAGTGGAAGCCTAATGATTAAAATAAATTTACTCAATTCCGTGACTGACCGCGCGGGCAATGCCGAAATCGGCAACGTCGCGGCGGCGGTTGAAAAGCGAATCGCCAACCCGCAATCGCAAATGATACTTCTCGCCTCCGCCGTTTTCGGCTTGATGATGTTGGGCATGGTGTTCGATTACTGGATAACGTCCGCCAACCAAGCCCAAGCCCAAGCTGACCTTGAAGAACAACAGCGCGTCGCGGTGCAGATGCAAGCCGTGATGAAAGAGCAAGCCGAACTTGAGAAACAGACGGCGGCGGTTGCCGCCCGCGTCGAAGCCATCAAGCAACTGCGTGCCAGCCAGCAAGGTCCCGTTCAGGTGCTATCGGCGATAAATGAACGCATCCCGTCGCTCAACGATTTCAAACTCGAAGCGATTGAACAGAAAGCCGGCGAGTTAATCGTGCGCGGCGATTCGCCAAACGAAACGGCGGTGACGGAATTCGGTCGCAGCCTTGAATTTTCTTCCGGCTTGTTCACCAACGTCAGCATCGAACTTCAGCGCAAGGCATTAGACAACATCACCATCACGCCCGCTCCGGGCAGCGAAGCGGCGGTCGCTTTACCGAAACCGGAAACCGTCAGCTTTACCGTCAAAGCGCGTTACACGCCGCCCGTCGCCGCACCGTCCGCTGCCGTCCCGACCGCGAGCGTCGCATCGAATGTCGCTCCGCAAATCGTCCAACAGTAAAGATAAAACCCGCCAAACGAAATCACCGCGCACCACTACACACGCTCCCGCGTGAAGGGAATCAGTCATCATGTCAAGACTCAAATCACTGTACGGCAAACCGTTTCACCAAGCCGCCGTCTTCGGCGCACTCGCCATCCTGCTCTATTTTGCGTTCTGGAATTATGTGACCAGCCCGGTCAAAGCGGAAACCGCGAGCGTCGTCGAACAGGTCGAGAAGCTCAAGCAAGACAACGAAAAAGCGCGCATCGCCTCGCAACGCATCAACGAATTTCGCGCCGCTTACGCGCAGAAGCAAGCCGAGTATGAAGAACTCAAAGCTTTGCTTCCCGAACAACGCGAGTTGACTGTCGTGCTTCAAGGTTTACAAGACCGCGCACGCGGACGGATGAGCGTTCGCCGCTTCACGCCAAAGGAAGACGTGCAGCAAGACTTTTATTTCAGCAAGCCGATTGAAGTGGAAATCTCCGGTTCATACAACAATCTCGGCAGTTTCTTCGCGGACATGGCGCAGTATCAACGCATCGTTTCCATCTCCGATTTCAAACTCAACCGCAGTGGAACGCAAGCGGGCGGAAGCACGATTGACGCGCAATTTACTTTGAACGCTTATTACGTTTCGGCGGAGAAACTCGCCGCACCCGGCGCAGCCGTCAAACCCGGCGCGCCCGCCGTTCCCGGCGCGATTCCCGCTCCCGCCGCCGCCGTCCCCGCTCCGACCAAGACGAGCCTCTAAAATCTCGAACCACACATCAACCGCGATTCACATTTTCCGCAAAAGTCTCAACGCGCAAGGTCAAAACGATTATGCAATTTATCAATAAACTTTCACGCTTCACGACGCGCCTGTTGCCTCTCGCCGCCGTCGCGTTCTTCGGCGGCATCACCATCTGCGCTTCGAGTGCGGGCGCGCAAACCGTTTATCGTCCGTCGCAAAACGATCCGTTCGCCAAACGCCGCCCGGTCGTCGTCGTCACACGGCGCAACCCCAAGACCAACAAAGTCGTGGTCGTCAAACCCGCTGTGACGCCCGTCGCCGTCCCCGACGTGCAAGCCCGCATTGATCGTTACAAAGCGCAGAAAGTCAGCGCGATGAACGCTCAAATTCCCGCCCCGAAACCCGTCACGGCGTTTTTGCTTGACGAAGTTCAGGTCACGGGAATCTTTCGCACGCCGCGCGGTTACGCCGCGATGGTCGAAGCGACACCGATAAAACTCTCTTACGTCATCTATCCCGGCGAAGCATTTTACGACGGTCAACTCGTCGCGGTCGAAGAGAACCGTTTGGTGTTCCGCCGCGTCACGAATTTTTCGGACGGCAAGCGCGACATCAAAGTCGAGATGAAGCCTTTGCGTAGAGCGAACATCGTCACCGACGGGATGACTTCGCGCAGCGGTGCGCCGGTTGCCCCGCCGCCGCCGCCATCTTCGACGACAGCGAGTGTGCCGTCTTCACTGCCCGAATAATGTCGCTCCCTTCATAACTGCCAACCTGTTTTTTCGAGGCGGAAAAGGAAGCAATTCCCCTCCGCCTCTCTTGTCAATCTTCCGGCTTTGCGACCGACAAACGCTTTGTGCGGCGCGCGCTTGATGCAAACAAATCTTTCCGCTTTTGGAAGAAGTTTGCGACCGGGCGACAGCGCGTGGCGAATCGTCCGCTTTAAGCCCCTACCTAGTTAAGGATGAATTCATGACACACCTTCATCGCTGCCGCCGAGCCACTCTGAGAAGCCTGCTCGTCTTCTCGCTTGTGACCACGCTCGTCGCGCCCACGTTCGCCCTTCAAATGTCTTCGCAACAAGCGACATCACTCGCCGTCGCTCCCGCCTCTGACACCGCCCAACCGCAAACTCAAGGTCGGCAATACGGGCAACCCGGTTTCGTCGGTGAACCGATAAACTTAAACGTCGTCAATGCCGACATACGCGACATCTTCAATTACATCACCGAACAATACGGCGTGAACTTTGTTATTGACAGTTCGGTCGGGGCGGTTCCCGTCACCGTCACGGTCAACGAAGTTCCGTGGAACGTCGCCCTCGACGCTATCCTGCGCGCCAACCGTCTCGGCATTGACGTGCAAGGTTCAATCCTGCGCGTGGCGACGCAACAAGTCCTTGCCGATGAAGCGACGACACAACAACGCATACGCGACGCGCAACTTAGCAACGAACCGCTTATCACCGAATACATCCGCTTGAATTACGCCCGCGCATCCGGCACGCTCGCGCAAGCCGCCGGGTCAACGGGCGGGTTCGCGGGCGGCACGACGACCGATAGTTTTTCGGGCGGGGCGGGCGGCGACGCCACCGGCGGCGGCGGCGATCAAGGAATACTCCCTATTATCGCGCGTCGTCTTTCGCGGCGTGGTGCGATTGAAGTTGACGGTCGCTCGAACACGCTTATCATCACGGATGTGCGCGTCAACATTGATGCCGTCAAGCAACTTATCAACCTGCTCGACCAACCCGAACCGCAAGTCGAAATCGAAGCTCGGATTGTCATCGCCAGTCGCAATTTCAGCCGCGACATTGGCGTGCAACTAAATGCGATTGCTATTGGTAATCGCGGCAGCGTAGGTTCGATTGCCACAGGACCCGGTTCGCCCGGCGTCGCACCTGTTGCTGGTCAACCTTCTGCTCCGGGCAACCCGACCGGCATCGGCACACGTCCCGGCGGTTTGCCGCAAGGAGCATTGAATCCTTCCAATCCTTTGATTTCCGCCGCTTCAAATACCGTCATCGGTTTGACGACAGGCATCATCGGCACGGCACAAATCAGCGCGCTCATCACGGCTGGTGAACAAAAGGGACAAGCGAAAGTCATCGCCAGCCCGCGCGTCACGGCACTCAATAATCGTCCGGCACAAATCGAATCGGGTTCGCAAATCCCAATCGTCACAACACAGGGCGGTGGTGCGGCGGGCGGCGCGATTGTCTTCACCACAACCTACGTTTCCGTTCCATTGCGGCTCTCCGTGACACCGCAAATCACCGATGCCGGAACGGTTCTCCTGCGAGTCGTCGCGGAAAACAACTCGGTTGACGGCTCAATTATAACCGGTCAAGGAACGCCGGGTATCAGCACGCAACGTATGCAAACTGAAGTTCTCGTACCCGACGGCGGCACAACGGTTGTCGGCGGTGTGTTGAGCGACAACGAACTGCAAAACATCTTCCGCACACCGGGCGCGGGCAGTCTGCCGTTCATCGGCAACTTGTTCAAACGTCGCCAGACTTCGCGGCAGACCGCTGAAATCTTGTTCTTCATCACGCCGCGCATCTACCGCCCGGACTTCAACGGAAATCCGCTCGGAAGCGTCGCCGCGACCGGCACGCGCAGCACGACCATCCTGCAACCCGTCGAACCCGGCAACGTGCAATCCAACACGCCGACGCCGACGCAACTACAAGAACGCAATCCGTCAATCGCGCCGAACTCGATTCCGTCACCAACTTCAATCAACGCTCCGAGTACGCCTGTTTCGCCGGTGCGAGTCGTACCGAACTCGCGTCCGTAAAAGCCTTCGCGCGGCGATGTGATTTCAATCGAAATCACATCGCCGCCTCGCATCAATCATCAAAGACGGGGGAGACAAAGCTTTGTTCAAAAACGCATTGACCGCAATTTTAGAGCGCACCGAAAACAGTCTCGGCGCGCTCATTATGGGAACTGACGGCATCTCCGTCGAACAAGTTTTAAGTGATGAAGGGCGCGACTTAAATCTTGATGTCGCCGCCGCCGAATTTACCGCCCTTGTCCGCACCGCACAACGCACCGGGACTGACATCGGTCACGGGCGTTTGCGCGAACTCGTTCTGTTTTACGATGACGTATCCGTCGTCTTCCGTCTTATAAACAAAGAATATTTCTTGATGCTCGCCATGCAACCCGACGCCATTTTTGGGCGCGGACGCTTTGAGTTGCGAAAAGCCGAACTCGAACTCGCATGTGAATTTGTTTTGTAAGACACGGTTGACAGACAAACAACTTGAGGCAAGCCGTACACGTAAATGAAAGCTGAAAAATTAAGAACTACACAGAATAGGCGCGTTCGATGTCCGGCAACTGACGACGGCACGGCGGGTTTTTCAATCGTCGAATTGATAATCGTCATCGCTATCATCGGAGTGCTGTCTGCCATTGCGATACCGCAACTCGCCGCCCGTCGCGCCCACCGTCTCGCGGGCATCCCACGCGAAGTCGTGACGCAGATGCGATTTGCGAGACAGCAAGCCCTTTCGCAACGACAGGGTTTCACGCTCCGCTTGGATTTTTCTAACGCTAACGACCGGCGCATCGTCATCATTGATCATAACGACGGATTCAATGCGGCGGGCGCGCTGTTGACTGCCAACGCGGATGTCGTCGTGCGCTCGGTGTCACTGGACGGCGGAGGATATTCGTCATCAAGTCTGCGTTACGGCGCGCCGCCCGCCGCGCCTGCCGGTGCAGTGCCGCTTGGCGACGGGGCGACGTTGGCAGCGATGGCGGGCGGCGCGAACGGAACGGTTAACATTCTTTTCCGTCCCGACGGCTCTGTCCGGGATGCGGCAACGAACCTTCCCGTTTCGCCCGCGCTGATGTTTTACGACACAAGCAATCCGACCAGCTTTGCCTACGCCGTTTCCGTACTCGGGGCGGCGGGGCGGGCGCGCATCTGGAAATATGACACGACGACACAAACATATGTCCGAAGTTAATCACCAACTCAAGAGCGAACGTACACAAACAGATGAACTCCCGGCATCCTCTGCCGCCGGGTTCACTTTGCTTGAAGTTGTCATTGCGATGCTGCTAATGCTTATCGGTTTGCTGAGCCTCGCCGGAGCCGTGACGTATGCGCTACGTGCCAGCGGTCAAGGTCGCAGCACAACCTATGCCAAGCTCATCATCACCGGAACGCTTGAACAAATCGAAGCGTTGCGAAACTCGAAGCAATTAAATTACAGGCAGATTGCCAACACGGGTGCGGTCGTCAATCCCGGCACTTACACCTTCGGCGGCTTCTCCACAGGGCTTAATCCGGTTTCGAGTCAGCCGGGTTGCGACGGCGTTTCCGGTACGAGCGACGACTTGATGACGGCGGGTGCCGACGGTATTTGCGGCAATGCCGACGACGTGACGAACAACAGCCTCGCGCTGCCCGGCTACTCGCGGCAAATTGAAATCTCGCAGCTAGAGGGAAATCCCAATTTGAAGAGGGTCAGAGTAACCCTTCGCTATCCGGGGCGGTTCGGCGGGATGCAGCAACTCGTCGGCGAAAGTTACATCAACAATGACGCCCGCAGTAACTACATTCGTTGACGCTTCGCGGCAGCACGTTCCCGCGCCAAACCTCACAATGCAAATTGAGTCAAACATGATTTGGGAGTCCCATATGTATCCGCCCATCCACAATCATCGCCAAGCCGGATTTTCTTTAATGGAATTGTTGGTGGCGATGACGCTGATGTTGATTGTACTCGCAAGCGTGTTCTCGCTTATGCGCGACTCGATTAGGGTCAGTACCACGACCTACGAGATGACGGACGCGCAGCAAAGTTTGCGTGTTATTCAAGAGTACATCAACCGCGATTTGATTTCGGCGGGCGACGGCTTCCGCTCGGTAAGTGAGCCGCGTTTGCCGCGAAATTTCGTCAATACTTACCTGACATCCGTACCTGCCGGCGACTATGTGAATATAGGCGTCGTTAATTCCGGCAACAACGTCCCGGCGAACACCGTCGTTCCGGCTTCGCCAACGCAAGCCGCAAGCACCGTGATGTTGAACACCGACCGCATCGTGATGCTTGCCGAAGACCGTGACCCCAACTTTCCAGTCACGGGAACACGATTCAATGCTTCGATCTTTACTGTTCCAGCCGCCGACAGAGTCAAGTTTCAAATTGGAGAAATCTATTTCATCACGGCGGGCGGTTCTCGCAGTTCCTTCGTGCAAATCAAAGCAATAAACGCAGGCACCAATAGGATTACATGTGATCCGGGCGGCGGCGGTGTCACCGAGCTTGGATTAAATACCGTACCGGCGGGCGGCAACTCTGCCATTGATTATGTCTCGAACGTCGGTACGACGACTTTTCAAATTAAGCGCGTTCAAATCGCCACCTATTTCGTCAACGCTGAACGCTTGCTTATCCGTCGCGTGTTCGGCATACGCGGAACGAATATCGCCGCCGTTAACGGGCGCGCTTTCGCCGATAGCGTAATCGCCGAGCAAGTCGCCAACTTACAATTTCTTTACCAAATACAGCAGACGGGGGCGGGCGGAAACTTGGTGCAGCCCGTCGAATCGCTCAACACGGAAGATGAGCGCAACGCTTTGCGGCAAGTTCAATTGACCCCCACGACGCAGACGTTGCGCCCCATCGTCCGTCGTGCCAACGCTCAAACAGGAGCGATGGAAAACGCTCCGCAGCAACTTACTTCGACCACCACCGTCGGGTTACGCAACCTACAGTTTATCCAAAACAGCATTCAATAAACCTCTCGCCTCACGGTATGACAAGTGAAAGAAGTCTCTATAAAGTCATGACGAAAAATTGCTCATCTGCTCCGTCGAATTTATCCGTCCCGCCGACTTCTGTTGTGCGTGTTGTGGACGGCGAACGCGGTGTCGCGCTTGTGACGGCGATTATCGTGCTTGGCATCCTCGCCGCCATATCTCTTTCGGTTCTCGCCATTGCCACGACCGAAGTGAACATAGCGGGAAGCGATTTGCTACGCACGCGCACCTTCTACGCCGCTTCCGCCGGGTTAGAGAAGATGACGAGTGACTTCAGCAATCTCTTTACCTTCAAATCAGTTCCCACGCCTGCCGACCTAGCCACCATTAGGAACGCCGCGCCTGCCGGTCTGACGAGTGAAGGCTATGCCTTTACTCAAACTATCGCACAGGATGAAACGCGATTAGCCTTGCTGCGCGGAAACACTGTCGTTGCTCCGGCACTCCCTACCACAGTTATTAACACGGGTCCCTTCGCGGGATTGTACGGCAGCGTCTCGCCATACAGTCTGACGACGACGGCGACGCATACCGCTACCGAGACGCAAGTCGTCCTTCAGCGCGAATTCGATAATTACCTTATCCCCTTGTTTCAATTCGGTTTGTTCTCCGACGGCGATATGGAGATTCACCCGGGTCCCACATTCACCTTCAACGGGCGCGTCCATGCCAATGGCAACCTCTATATTAACGGCAGCGGAGCGGGCAGCAATATGGTGTTTTTGGGCAAGGTGACGACGGCAAATGAATTCGTTTATGAGCGGCAACGCAACGGCACCGCGCGCGCGGACAACATAAGTTTCAACGTCAGCGGCACGCTTGTCACCTTAAATAAAGGAAGCGTCACAGGCGGTCCGTTCTATTCAAACACGCCCGACACCGCAGGCTACTTTCCCGACGCGCCGACCGGCACATACAACGACGGTCAGGGCGGTAGATTCGACTGGAACGCGACATCCATACTTCAGCCTGATGCGCTCAACACACCAAATCGCTTTGGTGGGCAATTACTCACGCGCGGAACGGGCGGCGTGCCACTGAAATTGCCATTTCAGTTTGAGCGTGCCGACGGCACATCCATCCCTACGCGCGAGATTATCAAGCGTCTGCTGCCGATGGACTCCACAGACGACACGCGGCAATCGCTGCAAGAATCGCGCTATCACTTCAAAGCCCAAGTTCGGGTTTTGATTGACGACGAAACTGCCGGATTCGGTAACGCTAATGAAGCGGGAATCCCAGTTGACCCGGCGACAGGCGCGCAACGGGGCGTTCCTCTTTCAACATTTTTACCCTCACCTTTGCCGGCTAGCGGCGGTAACGCCCTGCGTCGCGTGGATGACACGACTAATACATATGCCGCTAACGACCCTTTCTGGCTGCAACGAAAAGACACCAATGCCACCATTAACTGGGGTGCTATCAATTCAACTAATGTCGTCAATAACAGCAATTCACAATTGCAGATTGCAAAAACGGTTCGCGGAACGCAGGCAACAACCCAAGTCGTAGGTTCCGGTTCAGGAGTCAACAGCTATGTCATTCCACCGGGAGCCGGACTACGCGGGCGCATCTATATCGGGATCATTGATGCTAATGGTGTCGAGCGCGATGTTACACGGGTAGTTCTTAGCATGGGCATCACCGAAGGCGAGCCAAACGCAATCGTCCAACTGCAACGTCCGCTCTGGGCGGCGTTCATGCAAGGCAGCCGCGACCGTGATAATCGGCGTAACTCGCTTGTAGAATTACTGGCGGATAGCCGGTGGATGACGGATGGTGAAATCAACAATAACGCAAACACATTCCCGGCGAATATGAATGCAACGCATGGTTATTACAGTCCCGTTAGCCGAACTGACGCCACGAACTTCTTAGATGACGATGACGCCGCGCGTCCCAATATTGACGACCCGAATGCGGCGTCAAATTATAAGTACCCCATACGCAACTTCGACACGTCATCCAGTCAATGGTGGAACAAAATCGTTCCTATCAATGTCTATAACCCGCGTGAAGGACGTGTGACGAGCAGCAACGCGGGCGATGTCGTGTACGAGCGCGGCATCACGAACGTCGTCGAGATTAATATGCGTAACCTCGCGCGTTGGTTTGACGGCGTTTATGACGCCAATTTATTGCAGGGTACAGATGCCGTTAGTGCCAACATCAGAAACGCGGAAGGCTATGTCGTCTATATCTCCGACCGACGCGGCGACCGCGTGCAAGACGAGACAATTGCCGGCGGTGGAATCATTCGCACCACGAACGGCACGGCTGACAATGAAGACATTTTCAACTCGAACGGTCTGTTAGACAAAATCATACAGAACACCGCATATGACGCGGGCGAAGACGTGATTAATTCCGCAGTTGATGGCAGCAATGCCGGAGGGAAAAAGGGAACGCTGCAAAAAATCATAGCCGAGTTGTCTGATCCCGGCTCCGGCTATCCAACCTCCGCCGTTAACTCCGGTACTTCCGCCGACCCTAATTACGGCACTCTCACTAACAGAATTATTCGCGCCCGCGAAGTTGCGAGTTGGACTAATCCTTCAAACATCTTCCGTCCCGCCGTCCGTCTCTTTAACGCTGAGGATTTAAGTCCGACGAACGCGACAGGCAGTCTCTCGACGACGAAGGGCATCACCGTCGCCACCGAAAATATGGTCTATATCTGGGGCAACTACAACACCACAGGCATCACCGGACAGCCCGTCGGCGGCTCTACGCTTAACTGCCTCCAAACGGGTACGCTCCCTTGCGCGGAGTGGTACGCAGGCGATCAAGTGCCGACTTCGATTATCGCCGACGCTTTCTTTCCGTTGTCGAAAACATGGTTCGATAGCGGCACGGCACTATATCCCGCCGACATTGGCAGAAGGCTCGCCGACAATTCAACAACCGACATCACACTGACGACTTCGGTACGCTCCGCGATTATCGCGGGAAACAATAAATCAGCTTTGAGCGGGAATCCCGATCAAGGATTTGGCGGCGCGGGCGAGTCGCGGCTTTCCGGCGGGATTCATAACTACCCGCGCTTTCTCGAAAATTGGGGCAACGAACAAGAGTGGAATTTCATAGGCTGTTTGATTCCGCTTTATCAATCAACGCAGGCACTCGGCTCCTACGGCATTGCCGGTGTATATTCCCCGCCCAAGCGTAACTGGGCGTTCGACGAAACATTCAAGACCCCGAACCGTTTGCCGCCGGGTACGCCGCAGTTCCAATACGTTGAAGTAACAGGCTTTCGTCAAGTCTTCTAAATCGTCTGTAAGATAGAGCGAGGCGCAATGTAAGCAATCAGCCATGTTAGTGACTGATTGCTTACATTGCGCCTCGCTCTATTGCCTTAATGTTTTCAGACAAATTGCCGCTTCGCGGAAAGCCGCTTGAAAGCGGCTAAAATCAGAACCGCGTAAGGTGAGTTCCAACATTCAAAACACAGTGATTTATACTTCTCCTATTAATTCAAGACGAAAAGCAAAAGCGCGAGAATACTTTCTCAAACTCCCGAAGGTTTAGGAGTAAGCAGAACAATAAGCAAT
The DNA here is from genome assembly GCA_041743485.1 of Pyrinomonadaceae bacterium. Classification (GTDB taxonomy): domain Bacteria; phylum Acidobacteriota; class Blastocatellia; order Pyrinomonadales; family Pyrinomonadaceae; genus JANDLT01. The sequence continues at coordinate 9,118 of JBGTMR010000222.1, read as the reverse complement.
CAAGATGAACACAGAACCGGACGGAAAAAGCCTTGATATAAAGGCGGCGAAACTGGAGAAACTGAAAACACTTTTCCCGGAACTCTTTTCCGAAGGAAAGATAGATTTTGCCCGCCTTGAACAATTACTGGGCGACGAAGAAATAGCCGGGCAAGACCATTACGAGCTTAGTTGGGCGGGAAAAGCCGCGTCTCGCCGTGAAATCCAAAAACAGACCGCCGCCACACTGATGCCCGACCGCGAACGCAGCATCAATTTCGATACGTCCGAAAATATCTTTATCGAAGGCGAAAATCTGGAAGTTCTGCGGACGCTTCAAAAGTCTTACTTCGGAGCAGTTAAGATGATTTACATTGACCCGCCTTACAACACCGGCAGTGACAGTTTTATTTACCCGGATGATTACGGCGAGCGCTTGAAAGAATACGAAAAGCGAATCGGACGGAAAAACAGTGAAGGCTACTTAAACAAACTCGATCTATTCAAAAAGAACTCGAAAGAAAACGGGCAATATCATTCCGTCTGGCTTTCGATGATGTACCCGCGTCTTTATCTGGCAAGAAATTTACTCAAAGAAGACGGAGTGATTTTCGTCAGTATTGATGATAACGAACTTCATAATTTGCGACATTTGATGAGCGAGATTTTCGGAGAAGAAAATTTCAGAAACAGTTTTACCGTCAGACGCTATGACAAAAACCTGAATCGTCAATTCATCGAAGGGGGTCTGAAATCATTCAACGTAGGCTTCGAGTATATTCTTTGTTACTCGAAGTCGGACAGCTTTTCCTTCAATCCCATTTACCGTGCAAGTTCGCAGGACAGGCAGAACTTCGGCTATTGGAAGGGCTTTTGGAACGATGCCGACCGACCGACTATGCGCTACGACATTCTGGGTTATACGCCGGATGCGGGGCAGTGGAAATGGTCGAAAGAAAAAGCACTCGAAGCAATTAAAAACTACAAAACCTATTTATCGAAACACAGGACGAAGACGCTTGAGCAGTACTGGCTGGAAACGGATAAGAAGCTAAGTTTTATCAGGCGAAATCCGAACGGGCAGGGTAAAAACAAAGGTGTCGAAAACTGGATTCCGCCCGCTGACGGAACGCTTAGAAATACCAACTGGACAGACCTTTTTGCGTCGAGAGATGAGAAAGAATTTTCCGGGTTTTTCGACTTCGCAAAGAATGTCGGGGTTATCAAAAATCTAATAACCGGAAGTAACGCGGGGACGGGCGACATCATCCTTGATTTTTTTGCCGGTAGCGGAACAACGGCACAAGCCGTTATGGAGTTGAATAAAGAGGACGGAGAAAACCGAACCTTTATCTGTGTTCAAATGCCGGAGGAGTGCGAAGCGGAAAGCGAAGCCTTCAAAAGCGGCTACCAAACGATTGCCGATGTTTGCAGTAATCGTTTGCGAAAAGTGATTAAGAAAATCGCCAATGGCAATAAGGGTGAAAAAGAGTTTCGACAAAGCAAACAGAACTTGGGCTTCAGGTATTACAAACTGGCACACAGTAATTTTAAGAAATGGAAATCTGAAATCCGCTCGAAGAAAGAATTGCTAAAGCAACTCGAAGCTTTCAAAGAGCCGTTAGCCAATCGTCCCGCCGACAGTTACGATTTACTGACAGAACTTCTGCTTAAATCGGGCTTTGAATTAACGGCAAAAGTCGAAAGGCGCAAAACAGCCGGTAACGTATTGTTCTATGTCGTCAAAGACGGGCAGCTTATTTACGCGCTGGACGGTTTGAGCAATGCACTGCTTAAAGACGTTGAAGCCGCGAAACCGAAGGCATTCGTAACTCTCGGAAATCTTTTCACCGGCGAAAAAGCCGATGAGCAAATGATGAACTGGAAACTTCGATTAAATGAATTTGAAATTGAGTTCAAAATTATCTGAAGCCTATGCATAAATCATCGCGTAGCGATGCGATGATTTTAGCCGTGCGTTTTAACGCACGGAAAACGTCAAAATTGAATCGTCGTCGCGGCAGCGACGAATGAACATGTCCGGCGTTTTTCAATCGTCGCTGCCGCGACGACGGATGTTGTCACCGCCTCACCCGTGCGTTAAAACGCACGGCTAAATTCACACACCGCTCACGCGGTGAAAACACATTTGCTTTAATTCGCACGGGCTTCAATTATCCAACCATGAGAACATCGTTTGTTACGTTCAAATGTGGTGAACACTATCAAGACACAAAACGGGTCAAGCCTTTTACAGTTGTCGAATGCCGATTCTTTTATCAGTCTGATGAAGCTGATAAAAAGCTGGTTAACGACTTGATAGCCAAAGGAAATTCTCTGGCGGAAAAAGTTAATCCGAAGGCTGCCAACACAGCCGCGCAAGAGCGAACTTATATCAGGATTCTGAACAACTGTGTTGCCGGTTTAGTTGCCGAATACTTGTGGCAACGGTATTTGAATCGGAAAAATAACATCGTCGTTGAAACTACTTTTTCGGAAGCCAAAACGCAGGTTGATTTAGAAATCATACCCAATGGAAAGAAGATAGAAGTAAGGTCGTCTTTCCCCTACGCGACGATAGCCTACGTTCTGTGTCACGGAGAAAAAGAGTTCGATGTTTTGGGTTCGTATGCGAACAGTTACAAAGCCGGAGAGATTGAAAAGGACTTTTATGTCAGAACGCTGTTTCGCGTCAGAAAGCTACCGGACAATAATCGGGAATCGTTCATCGAAAGATTGAAGCAAGACGGCTATGAGGCTTATCTGACAGGCGGCGCAACATGGGAAATGATGGCTGACGACAAAGTTTCCAAAAGCAAATCCTTAAAAAATCGGGAAGCACTTTCAATCGCAGAGTCGGAAGAACAAACAGATTACAAAGTCGTTCCATTCAGCAAAGCACTCGACACCCCCGAAATGTACAAAGCCATTTACGAATCGGCGACCCGGCTAAAATGAAGCTGCAATTTGACAGTTCGCAAGACTACCAGCTTGCCGCAATCCAAGCCGTGATAGATGTTTTTGAAGGGCAGCCGTTAGCCGACGGCGATTACCAAACGACGCTCACAGCGAACCGGAGCGAACTCGCTTTCACCGACACCGGCATTGCGAACCGGCTTTTAATTTCGGAAGCGCAAATACTCAAAAACGTCAAAAAGATTCAAGCCAAGTTTAATAATGAGAATCGTTACGCCGACGCTTCGGGCAAGGAAAAATACGTTTCTTATATCGAGCCGACGGACGGCATAAAGCCGGTTATGACAGAGCGGGGCGACGAACTTACACGCCTCAACTTCACCGTCGAAATGGAAACCGGAACAGGCAAAACCTATACGTTTTTGCGGACGATTTACGAGCTAAACAAAACTTACGGCTTCAAGAAATTTGTCATCGTCGTCCCAAGCGTCGCCATTCGAGAAGGCACAATCAAAAACCTTGAACTTACGCACGAGCATTTTCAGGCTTTATACGACAACCCGCCGATTAACTCGATTGTGTATGACAGTTCGCGCTTGACCGGGCTTCGCAACTTCGCTGCGTCGAACGCGATGAACATTATAGTTATCAACATTGATAGCTTTGCCAAAGATACGAACATCATCAACACAAGGCGGGAAACCGGCATCAAGCCGATTGAATATATTCAGGCGACAAACCCGATTGTTATTGTGGATGAACCGCAAAATATGGAAACGGATGTGAGACGAATTGCCGTCCATAATCTAAACCCGCTTTGCACCCTGCGTTACTCCGCGACGAACAAGAATTTTTATAATCTGATTTACAACTTAGACCCCGTTCAGGCTTATGACTTAGGCTTGGTCAAACAAATCGAAGTGGACGGCATCACCGCCGATAATAATTACAACGCGGCGTTCATTGACTTCAAAGGGATTCAGCGCGGAAAGAAAACGCTCAAAGCCCGCTTGGGCTTATACGTTGACGGGAGAAACGGCGTCAAACAAAAAGTTTTCAACGTAGATTTAGGGCAGGATTTATATGAGCTTTCCGGCGGGCGTGATATTTACCGCGACGGATTTATCTTAAACAACGTGAACGCCGAAGCCGGGTTGATAGAGTTTTCCGGCGGGCTGGTGATGACATACGGAGAAGCAAACGGCGGGCTTAACGACGACATCACGAAGTTTCAGATTGAGCGCACCGTTAAATGGCATTTTGAAAAACTCAAAAAGCACAAAGCGAAGGGCATCAAAATACTTTCGCTTATCTTCGTTGATAAGGTTGCCAGCTACCGCGAATACGATGCGAACGGCGACCCACGCAAAGGCAAGTTTGCGCTCTGGTTCGAGGAGGTTTTCAACACCTACACAAGCAAGCCGGAGTACAAAGGTTTGATGAACTTCACCGCCGAAGCGGTTCACGACGGCTACTTTTCGCGGGATAAAAAAGGAAAAATTAAAGACACGCGCGGCAACACCGAAGCCGACAAAGACACTTACAGCTTGATAATGAAGAACAAGGAGCAACTGCTTAACACGCGCGAGCCTTTGCAATTCATTTTCTCGCATAGTGCTTTGCGCGAAGGTTGGGACAATCCGAACGTCTTTCAAATTTGCACCTTGAACGAAACGACTTCGGAGATGAAAAAGCGGCAGGAAATCGGGCGCGGACTCCGCCTTCCGGTGGATAGCCACGGCAAGCGCGTACAGGATAAAGACATCAATGTTTTAACCGTTATCGCCAACGAAACTTACGAGAATTTTTCACGCGCTTTGCAACGCGAAATCGAAGAAGAAACGAGCGTCAGATTTGACGGCAGAATCAAGAACACACGCGAGCGTCGGCAAATCAAACTTACCAAAGAATTAACGCCGGAGAATTGCCCGCTATTCTTTGAAATCTGGGACAAGATAAAACAGCGCACACGCTACAAAGTGGAATTTTCGACAAGCGACGTTATCGAAAAAACCGTCGGGAAATTGAAAGATACAAACCAATTTCCAAAAGCGCGAAAGCCGCAGATTGAAGCCAATACCGCCCGCTTGCAGTATAAAGCGGAAGGCATCGAAGGCATCCTATCCGATACCGGACGCACCGCCGCGAACACTGCCGGTTATCCGATACCGGATATTTTTAGTTACATTCAAAGCCAAGTGGATATTTCGCGCGATACGATTTATGAAGTCATCAGCCGGAGCGGACGCGCCGGAGAATTGCTAATCAACCCGCAAATGTTTCTTGAAACGGTCGTTGCCACAGTCAAACGGACGCTCAACGAGCTTTCAGTTGAAGGCATCAGATACGAGAAGATAAACGGCGCGTCTTACGAAATGAAACTGGTTGAAGCACAGGAAATCGAAGCCTCTTTATCCAATCTTTTCGAGGTCACACAAGCAGATAAAACCATTTTCAACTACATCGAAATTGACGGCACACCGGAGCGGAACTTTGCCCGCGACTGTGAAGCCGACGGGCGAGTTAAATTTTTCTTCAAATTGCCGCGAGGCTTCAAAATCCCAACCCCGCTCGGAACATATAACCCAGACTGGGCGGTTATGTTTGAAAACAACACCAAGATTTGTTTCGTCGTTGAAACTAAAGGGACGTTAAACAAACAACGGTTAAGGGAAATCGAACAGCTTAAAATCGTTTGCGGAGAAGAACATTTTAAGGTCTTGAACGTGCCTTATAAACTGGCGATTTGCGTAAAAGATTTGGTTCAATAGCAGTCATGCGGGGCGATGTTGTTGACCGTTCCGGCGGCTTAAAGAGGTTGTTCAAAGTGCGTAACTACTCAGCCGCGTTCACGCGGCTTTCCGCGAAGCGGCACTTAGACCAGCCGTTCGACGGCTGGGGACGATTGAGAACTAATTTCAGCAGCCCGTTTCCAACGGGCTTTCGCATGAGGCTTGAGCCGTTCGTATGATTGTGGCTGAAGCTGAAAGATAAGGACGTTAAAACGCCCTTCCAAATTTATTGACTGTGCTTACCCAGCCGTCAAACGGCTGGTCTATATGCCCTGTGGGGAAGCCGTCTGAAGACGGCTGAGTAGTTAGCAAAGTTCAATGTTTAATGTTCAAAGTTTTAAGGCTACTTCTTTCCCTTCAGCCTTGAACATTGAAGTTTGAACGTTGCATGTGATGAACCGGGCGGCATGTGCATTGCTCTATGATTTGGCAGACGAGTATCTCAATACTAGAAAGGTATTAGAATGAAACAGAACTTTCGTAACAACCGTTTCTTCGCGGCACTTTTGACCGTCGCTTTAATCATCACCATGTTGCCGCTGTTCGGCTCGACGGCAGAGGCGCAACGTCGTCGTTATCGCGGCGAGCGACGCGGCACACACAGCAAAACCAAAGGCACGCTTATCGGCGCGGGAGTCGGAGCAATCGGCGGAGCGTTAATCGGCGGCAGAAAAGGCGCGCTCATCGGCGGCGGCGCGGGGGCTGGCACGGGCTATCTCATCCAACGCCAACGCAACAGAAATCAACTTAAAAGACGCCGCGCCGCGCGCCGTTATCGCCGCAACTAAACACCGCGAAATATAATTCTTAAAAACATAACCGCCGTCGGGAATATATTTTCTCGACGGCGGTTTGCTGTTTGGTATTAGCTTTTGAATTATTACTCTGTAAATTAAGTTTTGGGATTTTATTTTTGAATTGCCACTAGCTTGAGCTAGTGGACAAGATTCCAAAATATGCCCGGCTTTAGCCGAATCATTCGGCTAAAGCCGGGATTGTTGTTACTCGCTATCCTCCAGCTAAAGCTGGAGGCAATTCAACAGAATGTCAAACAACCTGATTTCCAATGTACTTACGCACCCGGAATCTGCACGAACCGCATTCCGCGCGCGATGACACGTTGACGGCGGGCGACGCGGCGCGGGTTCACCTTCGGATTAAAGACCGTGCGCGGGTTCGGAATCATCGCCGCGAGATACGCGGCTTCGCTTGGATTCAGATTCGCGGCGGACTTGCCGAAGTAGTTTCGCGCGGCGGCTTCCGCTCCGTAAATCCCGTCGCCCCATTCGATGACGTTCAGGTAAATCTCCAAAATCCTGCGCTTCGATAGTTCGCGCTCCATCACGAAAGTAATCAAAGCTTCGCGCCCTTTACGCAAAAACGAACGGTCGGTCGAGAGATAAAGATTTTTGGCGAGTTGCTGCGAGACGGTCGAAGCACCACGCTTAAACGACGGCATCGGCGGTATCCAAGCGTCCGGGTCATAGTCGCCTTCCTGCTTCGCTTCCTTTTCGGCGTCGCGTCGCGCTTCGTCCCACGCCTTCTGAATCGCTTCATAATCAAAGCCGTTATGCTTGACGAAATTCGTATCTTCTCCGGCTAACACAGCGCGTTGTAAGTTTGGCGAAATACGGTTGAGCGCGACCCATTGTTGAACGCGCTTCGCCTGTTTGCCTTCGGCTTCGGCTTCTTCGGCGCGTTGTTCCATCAAAGCGGTGACTTCCATGTTCTGTTCGCGCAGACCCGACACGCGCGGAAACGTCACGACTTCATAGCCGACAAACAGCACGATTAAAACCACCACCGCCAACACACCGTATTTAATCAATCGCCACATAAAATAATTTGTTCATTATAGGGCTTTCTCAGATTTGAAATCTCAAATTTGAAATCTCAAATTAAGAGAAGAAAATCCCCAAAGAAAAACGAAAAGTGAGAAAGTCCTACATTAAATCATTCAGTCATTGATGAACTGAACCGATGACTCAATGATTCAATTCTTCGATTAGGTCGGCAGCGATTTTGCCACTGCTTATCACTCCCGGCAAACCCGCGCCGGGATGTGTTCCCGCTCCGGCAAAGAAAAGATTGGGTACGTCTTCGCTCAAATTGTGCGGGCGAAACCACGCCGATTGAGTCAGAATCGGTTCGACCGAGAACGCGCTTCCGAGATGTGAATTGAGTTCATCGCGGAAGTGAAGCGGGTCAATGCGATGCTCCGTGACGATGTGTTTCGACAAATCGGGCAAGTATCTATCTTCGAGATATTTGATTATCGCGTCGCGGTAAAGTTGACTCTTAATTGTCCAATCCGTCGTCCCGCCGAGGTGCGGCACGGGCGAAAGCACATACCACGAATCGCATCCCGGCGGGGCGAGCGACGCATCGGTTTTCGTCGGGCGGTGAAGGTACAGCGAAAAATCATCGGGCAGATGTTTGCGGCGAAAGATGTCGGACACCAAATCTTTGTACCGCGCCCCCATGATGATTTCGTGATGCTCTATGTCGTGATATTGGCGGTCAGTCCCGAAGTAAATCACGAACAACGACATCGAAAATCGCATACGTTTCAACTTCGCATCCGTGTATTTACGACGAAAGCGCGACGGCACGAGATTCAGATAAGTCCACGCGACATCGGCATTACTGACGACCGCATCGGCGGGTAAAAAGTCGCCCGTGCCTTTGAGCCGCACACCGTTCGCGCGTCCCGTCGCTTCGTCCATCGTAATCTCGTCAACCTCTGTCGAGAGATGAATTTCGCCGCCGATGTCCTGAAAAAGTTTGACGAACGCGCGCACCAAAGCACCCGTTCCGCCCATCGCAAACCACACGCCCGATTCCTGTTCGAGTTTATGAATAAGGGCGTAAATCGAAGTCGTCTGAAACGGGTTGCCGCCGACGAGCAAGGGATGAAAACTGAACACCTGCCGCAAGCGTTCATCTTTGATGTATTTGTTGACAAGTCCCGCGACGGAACGATGCGAACCGAGCCGCACCATATCGGGAATCACACGCACCATATCGCTGAATTTAGTGAACGGTTTATCAATCAAATCGAAGCCGACTTTATAGATTTTTTCTGTCGCGCTAAAAAATTTGTAGTAGCCTTCGACATCCGAAGGATTGAAAGCGCGTATCTGCTCGACAATTTTTTCGCGGTCGCCGTTGTAGTAAAAAACCGAACCGTCTTCAAAACGTATGTTGTAAAACGGCGTCACCGGAACAATCGAAACATAATCTTCGGTGCGCCGTCCCGCGAGTTTGAACAAATCGTGAATCATCCACGGGGCGGTGATAATCGTCGGACCGCCATCGAACACGAAACCGTCCTGTTCATAAACGTAAGCCCGCCCGCCCGCCTTGTCACGCTTTTCAAGAATCGTGACTTGATGCCCGCTTGCCTGAAGCCTTATCGCGGCACTCAGACC
>JBGTMR010000221.1:0-30527 GCA_041743485.1 Pyrinomonadaceae bacterium | reverse complement strand
TCGCTCGAAGGTTTCAACACGACGGTGTTTCCGGTCACGACGCCCGCGACCGTCATGCCCGCCATAATCGCCAGAGGGAAATTCCAGGGCGGCACGACGACGCCGACGCCGAGGGGAATATATTTCAGTTGGTTTTCTTCGCCTTCGATTTTCGTGAGCGGTTGACCTTCGGCGTAACGCAACATCTCACGCGCGTAAAACTCAAGAAAGTCAATCGCTTCCGCCGTGTCGCCGTCGGCTTCCGCCCATGTCTTGGCGACTTCGTAAACCATCCACGCCGAAAATTCGTGCTTGCGTTCCCGCATCAGACTCGCGGTCTTAAACAACAATTCGGCGCGCTCATTCGCGCCCGTCCTGCTCCACGTTTTGAAAGTTTCGTGCGCCGCTTCAATCGCCCGATTTGCCTGTGCCGCCGAAGCTTTCTGAAAACGCCCGACAATCTGCTTATGATTCGCCGGATTGACCGACTCCATCACACCGCTTTCGCCCCTGACGCGCTCGCCGTTTATCACCAATTCGTATTCGCGCCCCAACTCGCCTTCGATTTTTTTCAGCGCGGCTTCCATCGCACGTCTGTTTTCATCTTGACTGTAATCGGTGAACGGTTCGTTTTTGAAGTCGTCCGTTTTCTTAATCGTCGCTGACATATTGAAACTCCTTAATGGTTAATCGCTTCGTTGTTGGTAAATCGTTTTCGGTATCTCGCCGTTTTGATGTTGACTCAAGTCGAGGATTTCGCCGCTTATAACAAACCCTGTAAACGCGCCAATCGCGCTTCGTTGTACTTGCCCGCTTCGGTGAACAAGTTTTGGTTATAGATGCGCGTCGCCGCAGTATCGCCCTGTATCTTCGCTTCGAGGGCGGCGGCTCGTTTCGCCAACGAGTGTTCGCGCTCCAGTCGCCACTTTGAAAGCCGTGCGAGATACGCGGCGGAATCAATCTTCAAGTTTTCCGTGTCGTTTATAAAATCGAAGTTGTCGAGAAAATCCACCGTCGCAATCGCGTTGATGATTTCCAGAATCAACTCCATCGTCCGTTCGCTGTTCGCTAGAAAATCCCACAACTCCGCCGCCAACAGAAACTCATCCGGTGCGATGTACTTGCGAAAGTCCACGCTGTATCTGGCGAAGCGTTCCTTGTCATAACCCGTCGGCGTTTGGCTCAAAGGGTCGAATGGAAACCCCAAATAGTACCGGATTTCCCTGTTCGGATACTTGTTCCGCAAAGCGGCTTTCGCTTCCAGCATCTTGTCTTTCTCATACTTGAAAACACCCTTGTTCGGCTTCACGGTTTTCAGTTCGAGACAAATGATTTGCCCCGCGTCCTGATAGAAAACATCGGCGGTGAAATCCGTCGCCGCAATCGTCTCCACATCATCAGCCGCGAATATCAATTCGTTTTCATCATCAACATTCGGCTTACGCGCACCGTTCGACAACTCCGTGACAATGGTTGACACCGCGCGCTTCTGGCTTGGCGAAAGTTTCAAAATTGGTCTTGGTTTTCTTTGTTCTGAAAACTCTTTTCTCTGACCGTCGCTAAGTATTCGCGCCACGTTACCGAAAAAATCTTGTTCGTTTTCTTCGTCTTCATTTTCAAATTCAATCGGGATTTCCCGACTTAAATTTATGAAGCCCGACAGCAAGGATTGTTTTGCCAGTAGGTTTTCAAATGCCGTTTGAAATGATTGATGAAACGGCGACGTGGATTCTTCCGGCAAAACGCCTTGCAATTTATCAAGATGCGTTTTCAACACCTGAATAACTTCAAGCGCGATTCTTTCTTGTTTGAGTGTGTCAATCATCGCGTTATGTTTCTTGGGTGAAATCCGAACATAATTTTGTCCCGTCAGGGACATTTGATAATAGCCCAGCGATTTATCGCTGGGAACTCCGTGAGATAGATTGTAGTCCCGTAGGGACGGTTGAACTCATGCCGCATCATGACCTTCAGCCGTCCCTACGGGACTGAATATGCGGCTGTCTTTGTCCCAGCGATAAATCGCTGGGCTAAATTCACAAGTCCCTACGGGACAAATTGAAAAGCGTCCAGACATCAGTGTATTAGCCGCTTCAGTCTTTGCTTTTCTTCGCTTGTTTCTTTGAAGCCTGTTTTTTTGAAGCTTGTTTGGGAGCGGCGCGTTTGGAAACCACGTCAATAATTTTAACCCAGTCAATCCGGTTTTCCGCCGTCATATAATTTTCCACAAAAGCTTGCGTCATCTCATTTATCTTTGCCGTATAAACCGCTTTGAAAGCTTCGTTGCGCCTCCGTGCCTGTTCGTCAATCGGCTTGATAATGTCTTGATAAAGTTCATCGTCGCCGGAGATGAAATTCCAGAAATCCTGTCCGGCATATTTGTAATAAACCTTGTCCGGCTCAATCTCGACACTAACCATCTTGCCCTTTTGCTTCGCCCCGCTCAGTCTCTTCAGTGGGTTGGCATCTTTTCCGTAAATGCAACCGTTGACCACAACAATTTCCCTTGTCATTCCGGCTTCCCGCAAATGTTCTTTAGCTTCTATGAAGTTGCTCCGCATCTGCCTTACTTGGTCGCCGTTCCCCCAATTTGCGCTCGATTTGATGCCGACGATGTGATACTTACCGTCGCGCTCAAATTCTAAATCAACGCTCTTGTATGTTGATTTGAAGCCGCCGTGAAGATTATGGGAAATGTGAATCGCAAAGCCTTCAAGCAAGCCGCCGAACATCGTTTCCTCTTGCGAGGAAAGAAAAGCATCAACAATCGTCTTAACGAAATCTCCCGCAATTTCAATGTTTTTGGCTTTCACCAAGTAAGGATTCTTCTTTTTCAGCACGTCATCGAGCGTTAATTTTTTCAGAGCCTCAAGCCGTTTCTCATAAAACGGGGTGACGACATTGTTGGCTAAAAAATCCGTGTAATCCGGTTTCCGATGTTTCATATCAGTTTTCTTTGCGCGGAGCGTTGCGCGATGTTACCCACGTTTTGCAAAGCAATCTGTTGATATTCTTCTTTGAGTTCAATGCCGATGAAGCGACGGTTGAGTTCGGCAGCCGCGACGCACGTTGTTCCGCTTCCGGCAAACGGGTCAAGCACAATGTCCCCTTCCTGTGAAAACAATTTGATGAACCACGAAGGCAGTTCTTTAGGGAAAGCCGCGCTGTGATTCTTGTTTCCGCATTCGGTAGCCAAGTGCAAGACATTTGCCGGATACGCCTTTTCACGTCCGACCCAATTTGCGACGTTCTTTCCAAATCCGCTTCCAACCTGCGAGTTAAATCGCACAACGTCATTAGCGTTCAAGTTCTTCAATCTTGATTTCGCCCAATCACCGACCGGAATCATCACTTCATCCTGATACATATTGAACTTCTTTTGTTTGTTAAATTGAAGACATCGTTCCCAAGCGTCACGAAAACGATTCGACCACTTACCCGGCGAGCAATTCTTCTTGTGCCAGATATATTCTTCCGTCCACAACCAGCCTTGATGTTTGAGAGCCAAAATCAATTCAAGCACATAAGTGTGACGCTCACAGTCAACAACCTTTTCCTTGATGTTCAAAACAAAAGAACCTTGCGGCTTCAACACACGCTTCAACTCGACGGCGACGGGCAAAAACCACTCAACGTAATTGTCGGGATGGATGCCGCCGTAAGTGCTTTTCCGGCTGTCCGCGTAAGGTGGTGAGGTGACAATCAAATCAACCGAATCACTTGGCAATGTTTTGAGAACATCACGGCAATCGCCAAGAAAGATTTCGTTCATCGGTTCACTTTGCTTTTCTTCAAACATCGTTAATTTCAATCTCGCCTTATCAAGTATCGTGATTGATATGCTTTCACCACTCGCCCTGTTTTATCAGTTTTTTGATTCGTCGCTTTGCCATTTCGCGCTTCAAGGGCGAAGTGCGTTGTAGGAAAAGCACGCCGTCGAGGTGGTCTTTTTCGTGCAGCATACAGCGCGCGGTTAGCTCAAGTCCGTCAACTTCAAAATGTTTGCCGTCCACGTCTTGCGCTCTGACGACGGCGCGCAGCGGACGTTTGACATCGAAGAAGATGCCGGGGAACGAGAGGCATCCTTCTTCGGCGGTGTAGTCGCCTTCGGTCAGCAAGACTTGCGGGTTAATCATCGCAATCTTCTGTTGCGGGTCTTTGCCGCCGGAGCAATCCATCACGAAAACCCGCTTTGATACGCCGATTTGCGGAGCGGCTAAACCGACTCCCGGCGCGTTGTACATCGTCTCGAACATATCGCCCACAAGTTGCTTCAACTCGTCGTCAAACTCCGTCACCGCTTCGCCCGCCTGTTCCAAAACCGCTTCCGGGTATTTAACTATTTTCAGAATCGCCATGCTCGGTTCTTCCTTCGACCTTTCACCTCAATCTATTCGCATCGTTAGTTGGCAGTTTAACACTTTCGTTTCCCTGAAATACCTTCGACGTTCAAGCCGCGTCCGCGCGTCTTTTGCCAACCGCATTTTATACAAGTCCCGTCGAGATAGTTTCGTTTGAGACCTTACGCTTTAGGGCGTATCTGGCTCATATCACGCTTGATTTCGTCGCCCGTCGTCAAAGCTTTTCCGTCACATAGTGTTAATTTCGAGTGCCGTTTTTTGTCAGACTGACACTGGATTTGCGTGCGCCCGAAGTATTAAGGTGAGACTTCTCTATTGAACATAGTGTGTGCGCTCTTTAAGCGGTGTGGATATGTAGGGGACAACCTCTTATATCCGCGCTGCTTCTTAATAACGCCGGAGCGTTAATTGAAACATCGCTTTTGACATTTTTTTATAACGGCATCTTATTTGCTTGCGAACTTAGCGACGCGCTCCTGTCACAGCAGGAAATTGCCACACGCGGCATCAAGCCCCACACACTTGGCAGCGATGAGCGCACCGCAAAAAGGCTTCGGATTCACAAGCAAGGATGGAGACGCCGATGATTGCAGCCATCGAAATGAATAATCTTATCGCCTCTCATAACAACAAGGTTTATCTCGACCCTGACCAGAAAAGCCCGCGCGCCCAAGAGTTTGAAGAAAAGCTTGGCGCGAAAATCGTCGGACAAGAGCGCGCCGTGCGTCGCGTCAGTGGTCTGTATCAAATTTATCTCGCCGGGTTGAATCCGCAAAATCGTCCCATCGGCACGATGCTTTTCTTAGGTCCGACGGGTTCGGGAAAAACCCGCGTCATCGAAGCGGCGGCGGAAGTCTTGCACGGCGACCCGAACGCGATTATTAAAATTGATTGCGCCGAGTTTCAACACTCGCACGAAATCGCCAAACTCATCGGCTCGCCTCCCGGCTATCTAGGACACCGCGAGACTTCGCCTTTGCTGACGCAGGAGAATCTCGACCGCTTCCACACCGACGATGTGAAACTATCGTTCCTGTTGTTCGATGAAATTGAAAAAGCTTCCGATGCGTTGTGGCAGCTTCTGCTCGGTATTCTCGACAAAGCGACGCTCACGCTCGGCGATAACCGTCGGGTTGATTTCACGAACACGATGGTCTTTATGACATCGAATCTCGGAGCGCGTGAGATGTCGGAATTGATTACGGGCGGCATCGGCTTCGCACCCGTCACCGCCGGAAACCGCAATCCGAACGACACGGAAGTTGATCAAAAGATTTACCGCACGGCGGTCGAAGCCGCGAGACGTAAATTCTCGCCGGAATTTATGAACCGCATTGATAAAGTCGTGGTCTTCCGTTCGCTGAAAGAGCATCACTTGCGGCAGATTTTGAATCTCGAACTCGCCGCCGTACAGCAACGCATCATACAATCGAACGCCGCGAAGTTCGTGTTTCAATGCTCTGACGCAGCGAAAGATTTCCTGCTCAAAGAAGGCATTGATTTCAAATACGGTGCGCGTCACCTGCGCCGCGCGATTGAACGCTTTCTCGTCTATCCGCTCTCGAATTTGGTGGCGACCGAACAAGTCGGCTTGGGCGATCTCGTTCACGTTGATATTGATTCAAAAACCGGCAAACTGATTTTCTCGAAAGACCCGAACGGCGTGGTTGTCAGCGATGTCTTGCCGGATGAAACATTTGAGGAAGAAGAAATCAGCATGTCCGGCGGCGTCGGTCTGCCCTTGCCGCAAACCAGAGTTGCGAAGCGCGGGCAAGGTCGCAGTGAAAAGGCGGAAGGCTAAATTTCAGTTCGTTTTCAACCTATGCAAAGAGAGGGGCGATGATTTTTCATCGCCCCTCTCTTTGCGGTTATGTCGCCCAAATATAGTTCGCTCAAACAAGTGTTTAACTTTTGCGCTCAATGCGCCGCAAAGCATTGAACGCAATTTCGGCGAGATAAACATCGCGCGCCGTCAAAACGGCTTGCAGCGCGCTTCTTGCGGAAACATCACCGATCAAACCGAGCGCGCGGGCGGCTTCGCGGCGCACATCATCCGGTGTGCGTTCGCCGTTTAGCTGTGCGATTAACGTCGGCACGGCACGACGGTCGCCAATCAAGCCGAGCGCGATAGCGGCTCCGCGACGCACAAATTCGTTCTCCTGTATGCGTTGAAGCCGTGATGAACGTCGGAATAAACCTTTCGATTTTTGCGTGTAAGTGAGAACTTCGATTAAAGCGGGGACGGACGCTTCGCTTTTCAGATTGCCGAGTGCAAAGACCACCGCACCGCTGACCTCCGCGCTTTTATCGGTTCGCAAAATCTCCATTAAACGGGTTTGGATGATTTGATTACCGCGCGTGTTTCCGGCGGCGTAAGCGGCTTGTTCGCGCACAAACTCGTTCTTATCTGCGAGGGCTTTCAATAAGTTGACGGTCAAATCCGATGGCGATAAGCGATTGATGGCGTTGATCGCCGCCGCCCGCACACGAACTGATTTATCGTCCAACCCCGCCGCCGCGACTTGTGCTGCGTCCCTGCGTCCGAGCGCGCCGAGCCGTATCACGGCGTCGAATCGCGCTTCTTCATCGTCGGACATCAGGCGTGCGCGTTCGCGTGCGATGATGGATTCCGGCGCGAGCGTTGCGGTTTGTGACTGCTTCGATTTCCCCGCTCCCGACACCACGCACGAAAAGATGATGACAAAGATGAGCGACAAGCAGACGCCCGTTTTCGCAAATTGATGTGAAAGTTTTTCGATGGTGAAACTCACTTCAGAGAGAATCCATTTTGGTGGCGACCGTGTGCATCGTATCAACCAACAGCACGGCGATGGGCGGATAGAAAAGCATTTCGGGACGCACGTTGCGGCTGAAAAAGAACGCCATATCAACCAGCAACGTGTCATAAACATAATACCTGCTGGCAAGCAAACCCAAGCCAAAACTTACCGCGTAGCCGAGAATCAGAAACGCCGTCGCGGTCGTGCGCGCAAAAGGCTTCGGCAGAGGTTCGCCTTCGTCGGCGATGGATGTGGTTTCGGTCGCTTTGTATGTATAACGCCGGAAGCTGTCGCGTATGCGGAACGCGATGTGACACAAGCCGACGGTGAACAAAAGCAGCACGATTAAGCGTCCGATGTCGTCCGCCGTATCCCAGATGCGCGGCTTAAACACGGCAACCATGAAGGTCGAAAGAAACAGTGAGACGGTCGTAAAAACGGCTTGCGAGCGGTGTTGATTCTCCTTTCGTTCGGCTTCCATCCAACGGTCAATCGCCGCATCCCAACGACGCTGCACGGCGGCGCGGCGCATACGTCTCGCGTGCGGGTTGTTCGAGTCCATCACCGACGACCCGGATTGCCACGCCAGATTCTGCTTTTGATTATCGTACCGCGCGCGTTCTTCCGGGTTGCTAAGCGTGCGATACGCGAGAGCGATTTGCGCGAAATCGCGTGATGAAACTTGGTCTTCACGGTTGACATCCGGGTGATGCTCACGCGCGAGACGACGATACGCGGTCTTTATCTCGCGCATCGTCGCCGTGCGTTTCACGCCTAGTATTTGGTAGAAATCAGTCACCCTTTTTCTTCAACGCTTCCATTTACTTCATACCGTCGCGGGCATACCTCTCAACGAGGTTGACCAACATGCGAACCGCGATGCCCGTCGGACCTTTCGCGCGGTGAGGTTTCGCGTCGTCGCTCCACGCCGTACCCGCGATGTCAAGGTGCGCCCAACTCGTATCTTCGGCAAACTCTTTAAGGAAAGCCGCCGCCGTAATCGTGCCGCCTTTGCGTCCGCCGATGTTTTTCAAGTCCGCGATGTCGGACTTAATCTGCTTTGAGTATTCTTTATCAAGCGGCAGTTGCCAATACTTTTCACCGACTTCCGTACCCGCCGCGATAATGTCGTTGATAAGTTTCTGGTCAGTCCCCAACACCGCGACGTTGACATCGCCGAGCGCGACGACGACCGCACCCGTCAACGTCGCCAAATCAATGATATGCGTCGCGCCGAGTTTCTTGGCGTAACCCATAGCGTCCGCGAGAATCAAACGCCCTTCGGCGTCGGTGTTGATGACTTCAATGGTTTTGCCGTTCATCGCGCGCACGATGTCGCCCGGCTTAATTGCCCGCGCGTCCGGCATGTTTTCCGATGACGGCACAACACCCAGCACGGGCATGGACGGTTTGAGTTGTGCAATCGCCCGCATCGCGCCGAGAACCGCCGCCCCGCCGCACATGTCGTATTTCATCTGTTCCATGTTCTCGCCGGGTTTGAGCGAGATGCCGCCCGAATCGAAAGTTAAACCTTTGCCGACGAGCGCGAGAAGCGGTTCGCCTTCCTTCGCCTCGTAACCTTCCGGCGTGTATTTCAAAACAATCAACTTTGCGGGTTCGGTCGAGCCGCGCGCGACGCCCAACAACGCCCCCATGCCTTCGGCTTCCATGCGCTCATGGTCAAGCACATCAATCTCAAGTTTGTATTCATCCGCGATTCCCTGCGCGCGTTCCGCCATTATCGTCGGCGTCATATACAGACCGGGTTCGTTCGCAAGGTCACGCGCGAAGTTGACCGCTTCACCGACGACGCGCCCGCGCTGTGCCGCTTCACGCCCCGCATCACCATCGCCCGCGTCAATGATGACGAGACGTTCGATGATTCTCTCTTCACGGTCACTCGTCCGGTACTTGTCCGTATCGAACATGCCGAGTGTCACGCCTTCGACCGCCGCGCTGATAAAACTTGCCGCTTCACCGTCCGAAGCTTTTCCGTTGCTTCCACCGCCACGCGGCATAAAGCCGATTGATTTAACGTTTTTACCACGCAGGAAACGCGCCGCCGCACCCGCCAAATTTGAAGCGTGCGCCGCCTTATATTCTTCACGTTCGCCCGCGCCGATAAGCAAGAGACGTTGCGGACGCGCGCCCTTAGCCTCGCCGTTGTTCGCGCCGAGATACAGATAAACCATCTCGCCTTCTTTGCCCGTCAATTCTTCCGATTCAACGGTTGAACGAATCAAGTTTTTCGTCGCTTCATCTAGTTGACTTGTAAATTCACCCTCCGCCGTTTCGCCTTTGAAAAAAGGGATAGCGAGTGCTTGAACATCAATTTCGCCCGCGCGTTCTGTGCTGACATCAATTTCCATTAGTATTATAAGTGTCCTTCCGTTTTCGATTTGTTTGATTTTATCTTACACGGTTCTGATTTCCAGCCCGATTCATCGGGCTTTCCGCAAAGCGGCACTTAGCCCAGCCGTTTGACGGCTGGTTTAGGGAAGCTAGATATTGAAAGGGCGTTTTAACGTCCTTTCCCGCTCCCGCTTTAGCGATTGGCTAAAGCCGACATTTTCCAAAGGACGTTAAAACGCCCTTTCAATTCTTGCGCCGCTTATCCACGCGATGAATCGCGTGGCTAGT
The DNA here is from genome assembly GCA_041743485.1 of Pyrinomonadaceae bacterium. GTDB lineage: Bacteria > Acidobacteriota > Blastocatellia > Pyrinomonadales > Pyrinomonadaceae > JANDLT01. Next base: position 20,767 of record JBGTMR010000221.1, on the reverse strand, counting down.
TGCCGCTTCGCGGAAAGCCGCGTGAACGCGGCTAACATCAGAACCGCGTAAGGTGTAGATTATAATTTTAACGTGACCGTTCTTTTAATTGAGCGCGCGTTTCACGGTCAACCGTGCGGCGCATTTCGGTTTCCCGTTTGTCGTAAAGTTTCTTACCGCGCGCGACTCCGATTTCCATTTTCACGCGCCCGCCTTTTAAGTACACGCGCGTCACAACCAGCGTCATTCCTTTAACGCTCGTCGCGTCCGCCAGCTTTTCTATTTCGCGGCGATGAAGCAGAAGCTTACGCGCCCGCGTCGGTTCGTGATTTTCGTCGTGCGCGAAAACGTATGGCGAGATGTGCGCGTTCATCAACCACGCTTCGCCGTCGCGCACGGCAACGTGCGATTCCTTTAATTGAATCTGCCCGTTTCGCACGCTCTTGACTTCCGCTCCGGCAAGCGCGATTCCGGCTTCGTACTTATCGAGAATCGAATACTCGAAAAACGCCGCGCGGTTCGAGACGATTGTTTTTTCGTTTTCATCAGTCGCCATAAAAATTCACCTTACAATGCGCGGCACTACCTTCAATAACTTCGCGTTAATGATTTCACATCGTTAATTTCAATATAACGATACACCATTCGCGCTTATTCGCGTTCATCAACTTCCTGCCGCAAAGGTCTTTGCATGAGACGCTTAATAGCTTCCGCGACTTTCTCATCGCGGTATAACACCGCGTCAACTTCCGTTGTTATCGGCATCTCAATCCCCGCGCGCTCCGCCATCAACATCACGGCGCGCGTCGTCCGCACGCCTTCCGCGACTTCCCTCATGTCCGCCAAAATCTCCACAAGCGACTTGCCGCGACCGAGTTGTTCACCGACATAACGATTGCGCGAACTCGCCCCCGTGCATGTTAAAACAAGGTCACCCAAGCCCGCCAGACCCATTAAAGTTTCCGCTTTCGCACCGTGCGCGACTGCAAAACGCATCATCTCCGTTAAGCCGCGCGTTACGAGTCCGGCGACGCTGTTCGTGCCTAAACCCAAGCCGGTGATGATTCCGGCGGCAATCGCCATCGTGTTTTTTACTGCTCCGCAAAGTTCCGTCCCGACGACATCATCATTCGTATAAACACGAAAGTTGCCGGTGCTGAACATCTCCTGAACCTCGCTGCCCGCCGCTTCCGATTGACTCGCGGCGACCACTGCGGTCGGTTGATTGACCGCGACTTCCGAAGCGAACGACGGACCCGACAGACACACGAAACGCTGTTCGACATCATCGCTCAACGTCGCTTCAAGAATTTGCGAGACGCGCATTCCGGTTTCAACTTCGATGCCTTTCGTCGCGCTGACGAGCAATGTGTGCGGCTTAATTTGATTCCGCATCGAATGCGCGACTTCGCGCACGGTATGCGACGGAACGGCGATGACGATTGTTCCGGCATCATCAATCGCTTCGTTCAAGTCACTCGTCGCGCGAACATTCGCCGGAATAGCGACCTCTTCAAGCAGAGTCGGATGACGATGTTCGCGGTTGATATAATCGGCATTACCTTTCGTGCGCGTCCACAAACGCACCTCATGCCCACCGCGCGCGGCGACCAAACCGAGAGCCGTCCCCCAACTTCCTGTCCCGACGATGGTGATGCGTTTCATAATGTAGTGAATCGTAAATCGTAAATCGTGAATAGTAGAAGCAGTCTCGTAAATGTTTTCTCTGCGTGTCTCTGCGTCTTTAACTCTGCGGTTCTCTGCGTTAAAAACTTTCTTAACACAGACCGACGCAGAGAGCAGACGCAGACACACGCAGAGAGAGAAATGCGAAACAGTATCTATGAAACGCCTCTACTTAAACTTACTTTCCGTGCCACTCATCAAGCGGCTGATGTTGGCGCGGTGCATCCACACAACCAAAAGCGCGGACGCCGCGAGACTGACGGGCAACGCCAGTCCATCGTTTTTTATAACGTCGAAGAACTGAAACACCACCACATAAATCGGCAATAAAAGCGTCCCGATTATCGAAGCCAGCGAAACATAATGCGTCAGTTTGAAGACGACAAAAAAAGTCGCCACCGCGCAGAGCATCGCTAACGGAGCCAACACGAAAAAGACGCCCATTCCAGTCGCCACGCCCTTGCCGCCGCGAAACTTCAACCACACAGGAAAGATATGTCCGACGATGCACGCGAACCCCGCCGCCGCGCTTAACCACAATAGATTTCCATCCGTCCCCGCGAAACTTTGCGCGATGAGAACCGCCGCCATCCCTTTTATCGCATCGAAGGCGAGCGTTGCGACGCCCGCCCACTTGCCCGCTTTGCGCGAAACATTCGTCGCCCCTGTCCCGCCCGAACCCGTCGCACGCACATCCGCGCCTTCCGCAAAACGCACGACGAGATAGCCGAACGGAATCGAACCGAGCAGATAAGCGATGAGGATGATGAGGCTTGGCACAAATGCGTTCAAGATAATTATTGGACGTGAAACGTTGATGTTAAAGCAGCCGTCGTCTTAACAAATCCAGTGCGGCTTGACTCGCGCGCCAGCGAATCAATTGACGGTCGCCGGGAAGAATTACGCGGCGATGTTCGACACCCGTTTCATTCGCCAACGCGATGTACACGAGTCCGACGGGTTTTTCCGCCGTGCCGCCGCCGGGTCCGGCGATGCCCGTCACGCTTAATCCGTAATCCACATTCGCCCGCCGCCGAATGCCTTCCGCCATCGCTTCCGCGACCTGAAAACTGACCGCTCCGTGCGCGGCGATTAAATCTTCCGGCACACCGAGCGAACGGATTTTCGCATCGTTCGAGTAAGTCACGACGCCTTCCATAAAATACACGGACGAACCCGCGACATCGGTTAAGCGTTCCGCGATGAGTCCGCCCGTGCAGCTTTCCGCCGTGGCGACGGTCAAGCCTTTGACGGCAAGACGCATCCCTACGATTTCCTCCATCGTCTCACCGCGAAATGCGAACACCGCTTCGCCGAGACGTTCTTCAATTTGTCCGGCAAGCCCGTCGAGCAACAATTCGGCTTCCGCCACCGTGCGCCCCGTCGCCGTCAGGTTGACTTCGATTTCGCTCTTATTAAAAAGAATCGTCGTCTGCGGGTTCGTGTACAGTTTATAAACGGGGGCGATGCGCTCGTCCACCGCCGATTCGCCCATCCCCGCGACGCGCAAAATGCGACGCGCGACGCGCACCTCTCCGGCGCGTGCTGCAAGTTTCGGCAACACGAAATTATCGAACATCGGCTTCATCTCGCGCGGCGGACCCGGCAGACACGCGACGATTGCCTTGTCCGCTTCGATGTACATACCGGGCGCGCTTCCATTCGGGTTGTCCAGAATTTGCGCCCCTTCGACAATCATCGCTTGCCGGGAATTGATTTCCGGCATCTCGCGGTTTAAGCGCGTGAACTTGGCGCGGATGTTTTCAAGCACCGCGTCATTAAATTGCAAACGACGATTAAGGGCGCGCGCCGCGACTTTGCGCGTCACGTCATCTTCGGTCGGACCCAGACCGCCCGTCGTAATCACGATACTCGAACGCTTCAAAGCATCGCGCATCGCTTCTTCCATACGCGCATCATCATCGCCCACGATAGTCTTTAGTTTGACTTCGATACCGATGCTGTTGAGACGCCCGGTCAACCACAAACTGTTCGTATCCGTGCGGTCGGGCGTCAGCATTTCCGAACCGGTGGCGATGATTTCGGCGGTAAGCATGGATGATGGATGATGAATGATGAAGCCGACAACTTGATAAGCGTCGGCTTCTTGATTAGTCATGCCGCTTTGCGCGGTCTGCCGCCCCTTGCTCCGTTCTCGCGCGAACTCGTCGCTTCCGACTTTGCGCCGGTACTCCCCAACTCCGACATCCACCGCTTCGTGCCGAAGATGCCGGTGAGAAGGTGTGCGACCTCAAATTGTGCGTCGAGAGTGCGCCAATTAACATCCAATCCGCTGCCGAAAATTTCCACATCTGACAACTGCTCGGCGGTTGCCCCGCGCAAGCCTTGCGCGAGGTCGGGCGGAAACATAAACGTGCATCCGTTAGAGAGTTCGATGCGAATGCGATTCGTCGCCTCATCGTATATCACCGTCTTGGCGCGCGGCTCGCGTGCGAGTTTTTCTTGCCCCAGACGTGTTGCCGCTTGGTATTGCCGCTCAAACTCGGCATCATCCGTTAAAATGTCAGCCATGAATGTCTCTCCATTGTTGGGTCAAATAAGCTTGATTGGCGGCGACCAACTTCAAAGCGCGCCTCACTTCGTTGCGCTTCATCTCCTTGTTCAGCCGGATGCCTGGTGCTTCGCCTTCTGCCCCTACGTTGACCACTAAGACCGCACCCGCCTTCTTGACGTGAACATGTATCGGTATGTGGTCAGCCGCGTAAATCATTACATCAAATCCGTTTCGGCGCAGCACCGTTGGCATAGTAGTGAGTGATATATGATTGAGAGAAGATTCTGTTTTTACTTGTCACTCATCGCTCATCACTTCCTTACTACGCGGTTTTCTTTTCTTCGTCGTAGAGGTCGCGCAAAACTTCGGTGATGGGCGGCGGCGCGCTTGGGCGGTGGTCGCTTGCCGTTTGTTCGTTGGCGGTGATGCTTGGACGTGAATTAAAGCGCGTGGCATCGGAAGTGTCGGGAGCGTCGGAACTGTTTCTGCTGGCATCATCGAAGAACGAGACGTTGTTGGGCGGCGATGTCGGGTTCGATGTCGAGGTTGTCGCCGGAGTCGAAGCTTTAGTTTTCGCATTCGCTTCGTGCGGGTTCGCTTCGTGAGCGAAAAGTTTCTGTTGCGTTGAAGCGGTGATGACGTTTGAAGCTTCGTTTAATTTGGCGCGACTGTCTTCGAGCATCTGCGCGGCGCGTGCGGAGCGTGCGCGCTCAAGGCTGCGAATCGCCGCCATGGTTTGCGGTCCGCGCGCGGGTTCGCGTTCGAGATTGCGTAAGACTTGAACGTAGCGCGTGAGTTCGGGCGAGGCAGTCATGCGCCGTGTTTCGTTGCCTTCGTCGGTTTCGACGATGTGCGCGAGACGTTCGGCGGCGACTGCGTAATCTCCGGCGCGGTAGGCGAGCGCGCCGAGTGCGAAGTGAATTAGCGGCGGCGGGTCGCGCAGTTCGTGCAAAATGCTTTCACCGTCGCGCGTGACTTTCGAGATTTCAAAACCGAACCAACGGCGTTCGTCGTCGCGCAGGATTTCACTTGCCGCGATATAGAAATCGAAAATCCGTTCGACTTCTTGGCGTTCGGTGTGTTGCACCGCTTTCCACACGAAATAAATCACGAGTGCGAAAAATACTATCACCGGTGCGGGTATCCCCATCGTCATCATCATCGCAATAATCACGATGATGGCAAGCAGTCTTTGCGTCGCTTCTTTGTTCTTGCCGCTCATAAGCTTTGTATCGCGCGCCGCGTTATGGTTATGAAAACTTACTATTCAATCGGCGTCACATCGCCGCGATCCGAAGGGCTGGTCGCTTCGACCACCGTCGCTTCTTCGATGATTTCAAGCGAATAAGGTGTGTTCGCCGGAACGCAGTAACTATCGCCCGCGCGTGCCTCGAATGAATGTCTATCCATCGTAATTTTTACCGCGCCCTTAATGACGAAGGCGACGTATTCATAAACATTTTGATGTTCGGATTTGCCGACGCCGACTTTCTCATGTTCCCACAGACGAAGTGCCATGCGCTGACCGTTGACCAAAAGCTTTTCGCCTTCCGCACCGCGCGTCGCGTGTTCGCCGCGCACCATCACCGTCTCGGCGTGTCGTTCGGTATCGCTGCTCATTTTTCGTGTTCCCCTTATTTTTTGACTTGGTAGATATGAATACTTTATTTGATTGTTTTATTTATCGCGGGCGCGTCGCCAATCGTTCTTCGATGCGCGGAATGCTTGCCAGCATCACGTCACCGACAATTTGCAAACTGCGCGCGGAAATCTTATCGAGCGTGTCTTCCGCCGTGTGCCAGTGCGGGTAAGAATTGAGTTGAATAATGTCCACCGCGTTGACTCCCGCTTCGAGAAACGGCGTGTGGTCGTCGTCAATCGCTTCTTCAGCGTTGACGAACACATCGGCGTGTTTGAGTTCGGCGGCGGTGCGCCAAATCGTATCCACAATCCAACTCGTACTATTCGAGTCGCGCGGAAACTCCAAATCTTTATAGCCGACCAAATCGAGTAATATCAACGCGCGAATGCGTGCGAGTTCGCCGCGCTCAATCGCCGTGCGGACATAGCGACGACTGCCGTAAGTATTATCCGGTTGATTCGGTTTGCTGCAATCGTCCCAGTTTTCGCAAAACGCTTCTTCACCGTCGAAGAACACGAACTTGAGTGTCAAACGTGGTTTGCGATTCTGGGCGGCAAGGGCGCGTGCGAGTTCAATCAAGACGCCGGTTGACGAGCCGCCGTCGTTGGCTCCGACGAAATTCATGTCGCGGTAGTACTTTGAATCGTAGTGGCTGGCGATGATGAGTTGGTCAGCGGATTCGCCGGGAATTTCGGCGATGATGTTGGCGAAGTTTCTCTCACCGAGCGGCGTCGGCTGGCGAAACTCGTCAATCGTGACATTCAGGTTCGCGGCTTTGAGTTGTTTGATGATGTAGTCGCGGGCGCGTGCGAGGGAGGGCGAACCGGCGGGACGCGCACCAATAGAGACTTGTTCGCGGACATGCGCGAAAGCCTTTTCACCGTCGAAAGTTGAAGGCGTGATAGTGGCGGACAAAGTATTTGATGAGTTGGTTTCCGACTTACTCGCTCCAGTTGCGTTTGTCACCGATGCGGCGTTCGATGTCGGTTGTCGTGATGACGAAGCATCGCCCGGACACGCGATGAAGCCTAAAGGCACAAACAACACGACACACAACAACGAGGTGTGAAACACGGTGGCGGTTGGTGTGTCGCGTGTCATATCGTGTTTCGCATCGCGTGCCGTGTCGGATGTGCGGCGTCGCTTCATTTGTTGAAAGCCTCATCGGTGTTGACGGTGGTTTCTCCGTCCGTGCCGCTTGTGGTCGCATCATGTTCGGTGGGACGACGCGCGTCGCGTTCGCGCGCATCGAGTGTGCGCCCGCGTCCTGCCAACACTTCGACGATTTTACCGCCGAGATATGACGGCACGCCCGCAATGGCATTCAAGGTTTGATACGCGGTGATGACTTCAAATTCCGTGAGAGCGCGAATCTTTTTATCAAGCGATAACTTGCGAAAGTTGCGGCGGAAATCGTCAACCGTTTCCTCGCTCGTCTCATCGCGTTCGAGTACGGGAACGGGCGTCACGGTCAGGTCGCCCGCGCGCTCAATCTTGACCTGACATGCGAGTCTCTCATTCATCGCCAACCGTTCGGCGTTCAGATGTTTCCGTTCAGCTTCGGTCAAAGGTGAAAGCAGATTCATACCTTCATTGACGACGACGGCGCATGTATCGCATTGCCCCGTGCCGCCGCACTCCGCTGGCAGACGCACACCGACGCGCCGCGCCGCATCCCACAAATACGAACCTTCCGCCACGATTGACGGCTCACCGTCCGTACCGAATTTAAGATTAACACTCATAAAATTTTTGTTCTGTCCGCGTCCGATGCCTCGTTGTCATTAGTCATAAAAGAAGCAATCATCACTCGCGCAGGCGGCATCAACGCCCGACTTAAACCGCGCTATTGAATTGTATTAAGGAGACACGTCGAACTTAACTGCTTTCGACGTAAGAATCAAGCTATTCGTTATGAAGGCTGTGACCGCCGCCCGCGTTGGCTGAAATTACGAAAACTTCGTCGCTTTCTTGTGCTTTATCTAACGGCTTAATTTAGTGATACCAAAAGCATCCGACGCTCTGCTTTTATTTATCGTAGGCGGTGAATCGGATGCGGCATCAACCGCGCACGCCCCGCACAAACCGAAGATTCTCAAAGATTGTTCCGTCGGATGAAAATCATGCGCGGCGGCGATTGATTCGAGCGTCGCTTTTAGTTCCGCCGAATAAAACTCAACTGTGCGATTGCAGTTGGTACAAATCAGGTGGTCGTGATGCGGAAATTTATTGTTCGGCTCATAACGCGAACGCCCGTCACCGAAACGAACTTCGCTCGCAAGTCCGGCTTCGACGAGTAATTTCAGCGTGCGGTAAATCGTCGTCTGCCCGATGGAAGAATCTTGCTCTTTGACGACTCGATACAAATCCTCACTTGAAAGATGGTCTTCCGTGTGCAGGAAAATATCCACAATCAAATCGCGCTGCGCCGTGCGCTTGAGTCCCGCGCGTTGCAAGTGGCGGTAAAATTGTTGTTTCTCTTGCGACATTATTGGCGACACTATCAGCAACCTTAACGGCAACACGGCACGATTCTTAAACCGTCGGACTTGAAAGATTTTTGCGACTCGAACGCTCGTATTCTACATCGCGCACAAGCCCGCGTGAAAGCGCGGTTGAAAGGGCTTCGACGCGCGTGTTATCGTGCGCGGCGCGAACCCACGCCGGGGTGGCGGAACTGGTAGACGCAACGGACTTAGAATAATTTGAGCACTCGAAGCGAAATCTTCGTGGTGAATGGAATTAAATTCGGTGAAACCTTAACAGGTCACGCTGATGGCAATACCGAGCTAAGTTCAAAGCACGAAACACCGCTTTGAAAAAGTGTAGAGACTAAACAGTTCCCGCCTGACTGCTGTTGAAACGGTAAAAGGTGAAGATATAGTCCAGACCACGAACCGTATTTTATGACGGGCGGCGAAAGCCGAAGTGGTAAGAAAATCCGTTGTCCTTCGGGGCGTGCGGGTTCGAGTCCCGCCCTCGGCATGTTATGGCAAGCGAAAGAACCGTCGTTCACTGAAGCGGCGGTTCTTTTCTTTAGCCGTGATTTTTGGCAAACACTTGTAACGAGATGAGTGATACGAGATTCTCCATTAAAGACGTGTGGACGGATGTGCCTTTCGGCAAGATGTATGCGATGCGCGGCGTGCCGTCGTTGCGTGCCGCCAAGTCAAACGTGCCGATCGTACTCGTTCACGGACTCGGCATGTCGCATCGTTATATGCGTCCGGCGTTGGAGGTTTTCGCCAAAGATTTTACGACTTACGCGGTTGATTTACCCGGCTTCGGGAGAAGCGAAAAACCCGCGCGCGTGCTTGATACGGTTGAACTGAACGAGAGTTTGCGGGCGTGGCTTGACGCGAACGACATAGAACGCGCTGTGTTTCTCGCCAATTCGTTCGGCTGTCAAATCTGCGCGCATCTCGCGGCGAATGAAGCTTCGCGTGTCGCGCGCCTCGTTCTCATCGCTCCGACGATTGACCCGGCTGCGCGCACCGTGCGGCAACAACTTTTCCGCTTGGTAATGGATGCTCCGCGTGAATCGCCTTCGCTGATGTGGGTAGCTTTCTGCGAATACTTTTTCGTCACCGGATTCCGTCGCGCCTACCGCACGCTCCGCTTCGCCCTCACCGACCGCATCGAACAACGCTTGCCTCACATCACCGCGCAGACGCTCGTGTTACGCGGCGAACATGACACACTCGTTCCGCATACATGGGCGCAAAGAGTCGCAACGATGATGCCGCACGCGCGTTTTGTCACCATCGAAAACGCGGCGCACGCCATCAATTACAGCGCACCCGAAGCACTTGCCCGCGTCGTCGTGCCTTTTCTTGAATCCGCCTTTATTGAAACAGGTCGAAGTGAAGAGATTTAAGCGTCCATCCATCAAGGTAACTGTTTGTGATGATGAACGATGTGAAGTGTGGCAAGTCGCAATCCTTCGCGCGCATTCAAATAACCAAATACATGATGCGAAAGACGTGTCCCTTCCATTTCTTTTCGCTTGGTTAAATCTGATTGGAATTCTTCGGCAAGCGAAGCCAAACGCGCCAAGGCTTCGGGCTGATTTTCAGTGATAGAGATCGGTCGCATCTCTCGCGGAGCTTTTGCGCCTTTAGGAAATTTGCCCGTCTTTAGAATTCGAGGCAGTATTGCAAACCGCAAAAAGCGTTGTAGTAATCGGTTTGAATGAATCTCGATGCCAGTGCCGTCTCTCAATTCACGTAATGATGCCTCGTACACTAACTTCAGGTGTTCCGTGATTTCGGCTGGCGACCATTTCCCTTCACCCAACGAACGCAGCCATCTATCCGAACCAAGTTTAGAGGCGGAATCAGCATAGGCTCGAACAGCATCTTGATGTTGCCGGATAGCTTCTTCCCACCTTTCATCTTTCTCAGAAGACATTACATCACCGCTCAACCGACTACTTTGAGTTGCTTTGCTTTGGAATAATTCACACTTGTTTAATATTTCGGTACGCTTGGGTCAACTTCGTTTGACCACGCCCCAATGCCACCTTTGAGGTTGGAGAGGCTGCCTGTGAAGCCTGCGGCTTTCAAGGCTTCGATTGCCTTCGCGCTGCGCCCGCCGCCTTTGCAGTGGACGACGGTTTCGCGTGAAGCATCAATCTCATCCATGCGATTCGTGACTTGCGCGAGGGGAATCAGCTTCGCGTTTTCTAAATGCGCGATGTCGTGTTCGTGCGGTTCGCGCACGTCAATGATTTGAATATCGTCGCCTTTATCAAGGCGTTGTTTGAGTTCAATCGCGGTTATCTCTTGCATCGTGTCTCCTTCAGTTTGGTTGGTTGCCGGAGATTTAAGCCCACAAAACTCCTCATAGTCAATCAATTCTTTTATCGTCGCGTGGTCGCCGCAAATCGGACACGCCGCGTCTTTCCTCAACTTCATCTCGCGGAAGCGCATACGCCGCGCATCGAACAATAACAAACGATTGATAAGCGGTTCGCTTCCCGATTCGTCACCCAAAATCAACTTGACGGTTTCGTTCGCCTGAATCGCCCCGATGATGCCGGGCAGCACGCCCAGCACGCCGCCTTCCGCGCACGACGGAACTAATCCGGGCGGCGGCGGTTCGGGATACAGACAGCGATAACACGCTCCCTTTTGCGCCCAGAACACGCTCGCCTGTCCTTCAAAACGAAAAATCGAACCATAGACATTCGGCTTCCCTGTCAACACGCACGCATCATTGACGAGATACCGGGTCGGGAAATTGTCCGTGCCGTCCACGATGATGTCATGCTCGCGGAAAAGCTCAAGCGCGTTGTCGCTCGTCAACTGCGTTTCATGCGTTTCGATGTTGATGAGCGGGTTGATGTCGGCGAGACGGTCGCGCGCCGAATCAACTTTGCGCCGCCCTATGTCCTTCGTGCCGTGAACGATTTGACGTTGCAAATTCGATTCATCCACGACATCGAAATCAACGATGCCGATATGCCCGACTCCGGCGGCGGCAAGGTACATCCCCAACGGCGCGCCTAATCCGCCTGTGCCAATCATCAACACGCGCGCGGCTTTCAACTTGCGCTGCCCTTCCATACCGACTTCCGGCAGGATGAGATGACGACTGTAACGCGAGATTTCTCCATTCGTAAGCGTCGGTAATTCCGTTTGCGCGGCGTACATCACCGCCCCGACACCAGTTGAATTGCCGCCCACATTACCACCGGCAATGGACGGCACAATCGTCACCGTATCGCCTTCCTTAACCTTCGTCGCAAGGCGGTCGAGATGCCTTATGTCGTCATCATTAACATAAACATTGACGAAGTTCCTTAATTTATCCGCGTCGGCGTAAAGGTGCTTACGCAACTCGCCGTGTTCCCGCATCACCGCGTCGAGGACTTCGCCGACCGTTGCCCCTTCCGCCAATATCTCACCGCTTCCGCCCGCGTATTGACGCAAAGCGGTGGGAATTAAAACCGTGATTGCCATTGTTTTAAGACTCCTAAACTCCGTTACCGTACTTCTTGATCGTCTTCGCGGATTTCGCCGTATCGAATATCATTGCGGGGGTGTGTTTGAATTGTTTTCAGATATTACTTGTTCGGATATTTCAGTGCTTTCGTCATTGGTAACGGCATAAGGGTCGGGCAAGGGCGCGCCTTGTGGAACAATCCACGTTTCTAAACTTCCCGCCCCGTATTCATCCGCCTTTCCAGCCATCACGATGATGCGGTGGGGTTCTATTTTGTGCTTTTTGATTAGAACAACTCTTTGGGCTTCCGCAACTTTCTGCATATCTGCGGGTGGGTCTTCGCTCTCTTCTCCGTCAGGTGTTGGACTTGGCGGATGAAAGATGATGCAGCCGATTGTCTGCTCGTCACTCTTCAACAGGTCTGCGAGATTGTCGCGCCGCCACTTCTCGCTCTGCTCGTCATTTATGCCGAATATCTCATCGCCGCTTAACCGAAAAGCGGCGGTAATCTTCTTTTCGATAATCGCTTTCTGCACCGGCGGAGTTTCACCTTGCGGCAATGCCCACAGTTCGACTTTATCTTCATCGCTCGCTCCGCCGTGAACCATCTCCAAACGATTGCTTCTCAGTTTGTATGTTACGGCAATAGTTTCTTTGTCACGCCGCGCGATTCTTCGCCAAGCTCCGGGCAGACTGTCCTTTCCGCTGAACACGACAACGAACCCTTGAAGTTTTGGTTCTCGATGCAAAGCTTCGGCGAACTTGCTGAAAGTAATATCAACGAGTGGAGAAACGCCGTTTGTGTCTTCACCGTGATGATACGTTTGATCGTCGGTGTGATATTCCGCAATCTTGCCCGACACTTGCTTTTGCGCGGCATCACTATCGGCAACTTCAATCGGCGGTGCGGCGTCTTTCGGCACAATCCATAACTCAGTCTTCAATTCAATTTGTTCGTGCCGACCGCCGTTGACCGTGATGATGCGATTATTGTCAATGCCGCGAGATTTGACGAGATAATGTCGAGCGTAATCAAGCCAGTGTTGCGCCGTGTCGCTCTTGCTGCCGCGCGCATTGTAGCTAACGATAAACCCCCGTAACGTCGGCTCATTCATCAACTCAATGGCAAAATTGTCGAGCCGTGCAGAATGGTCGCAACTTCCGAGTTTCCCGTATTCGTCTATTTTTTGCGCCGAAGTCGGCGACTCTGTTTGCGAGCTTTGTGCTTGCGTGACGGAGAGTTGTTTTGCTTCTGCCAACCACAATACAGATAACACCACAAACGTAATCAACCATTTTGAGTTACATAGTTTCACGATGTGTCACCCTCGATAATCTTTTCAACATTGAACCGCGAACGGTCATCTTCCATCTGCCAAGATAGTAACTCATTCGCTTTGCCTTCGCGCACCGAAACGATGATGTATGAATAGACGGGCAAGGCGTGGTCGAGGTCAAACTGCGAAGGTTCCGCTCTGTCGTCGGGATGCGAGTGGTAGATGCCTATGACATCGAGTTTGCGAGTTCGCGCGTGACGTTCGCCGCGCATAAATTCTTGCGGCGTGATGAGGAAGCGATTGCGTTTGTCGGCTTCCTCGCGGGCGTTGGAAATCGGATAAATTTCCTCGACGGTTTTCGTTCCGTCATCAGAGAAAGTTCCGATAAGCAAACCGCAGCATTCATAAGGATAATCACGTTCGCCATGCGCGCCAATCGCGGCGAGGTGTTCGTGTTTGAGATGTATCATGCTTCGTCCCTGATAGATTCAACCTTCACTCGCCGCCAGAGCCTGTTCGATGTCGGCGTAAATATCTTCAACGTCTTCGATGCCGACGCTGATGCGGGTCATGCCTTCCGTGATGCCGAAGCGTGCGCGTTGCGCGGGCGAGAGTTCACGATGCGAAGCCGTCGCCGGATGCGTCACGCCCGTGAACACGTCGCCGAGACTCGTCGAGCGCACACACAAATGCAGATTATCCAAAAACCGAAACGCCGCCCCACGCGAATCGTCTTTCAGGACAAGAGTGATGAGCGCGCCGCCGAAATTTTCGCGCAAAGTGCCGTGCGATGTCTCGCGTGAGGTATCGCCTTGCGTCGCATCATTGAGTGAAGAAAGAAGCGGGTAATAAATTCGTTTGACGCGCGGATGCGCGGCGAGTCGCTCTGCGATGCTTCGGGCGTTCACGCACTGTCTTTCCATACGCAAGCCGAGCGTTTTAATTCCACGCGAAATCTCGTGCGCTTCCCACGTCCCAAGCACGCCGCCCGTCAATCTTATCGTTCCGACAAGCGCGGGCAAATCCGTCGCATCGCGTGCGATGACGATGCCACCGAGAGTGTCGCAATGTCCGCTCAAGTATTTCGTCGCGCTGTGCATCACGAAGTCCGCGCCCATTTCAAGCGGGCGACATAGGAACGGCGACGCGAAAGTGTTGTCTATGATAAGCCGCGCTCCCGCCCTGTGCGCGATGTCGGCACATGCTTTGATGTCACACACTTTCAACAACGGATTGGAAATAGTCTCGGCAACCAGCACACGCGGCTTGGTTTCCTCCACCGCTTTCTGAAGCGCGTCGAGGTCGCTGAAATCAACCACGCGCGTCCGAACGTCGAACGCTCCGAAGACCGTATAAAGCAGTTCCAGCGTCGAGCCGTACACATCTTGCGAAGCGACGACCGCTGCCCCCGGCGCAAGTTCACACGCCATCAAGCCCGCGTGCATCGCCGCCATCCCGGAAGCGAACGCGCACGCTCCCGCCCCGCTCTCTAACGTAGTCATCGCCGCTTCGAGCGCGGCAATCGTCGGATTGCCGTAACGCGAATAAACGTAGCCCGGCTTGTCGCCCGCGAACACCGCGTCGAACTCCGTCATCGAATCGTAAGTAAAAGTCGTTGTCGTATAAACCGGAGTCGAGACGGGTGTACCGCCGTGTGCGGGCAAGCGTTCGCCCGCGTGAACAAACTGCGTTGCGCTTCGACAATCATCAAGCCGACGATGTGTTTTCATGCCTTCGTTCGTATCGTCCAACTTCTCTCACCTCATTTAGTGGATAACGGATAGTGGACAGTGAAAAACCGATTCTTAAACTATCCGCTATCCACTATCCGTTATCCACTAATTTCGCAGTTCGGCATACGTCATCACGAGGTACATCTGTGTTTCGCGCGTGCCGTGATTTTCATAAACGTGCGGCACGTCAGCGCGAAAATAAACGGCGTCACCGGCGCGCAAAGTTATCGGTTCGCCGTCGCCGACCGTCAAACGCAAACGCCCTGCATGAACCACGAGGTTTTCGTAAGTTCCTTCGGCGTGCGCTTCGGCGTGTTCGCTGTGTCCCGCCTGCAAACGCAATTCGTAAAACTCGGCTTGCCTTCGATTATCAAACGGAAACAGCGCGCGGCTCTCAAAAGCACCGTCGGCGGAACGCAAAACCTTCGCGGAAGTTTGCGGCATCACTTGAACGTCAACCGGAGCGTCGTCACCGAGCAAATCCGCGAAGCGCACATCAAGCCCGCGCGCGACCTTCCACAGTAAAGCGATGGTCGGCGTGCTTTCTCCGGCTTCGATTTGACCGAGCATCGCGCGGCTGACTCCGGCGAGATTCGCCAAACGCTCAAGGCTCAATCCGCGTTGCCGACGCAGACGAACGAGGTTGTCGCCGACGCGACGTTTCAAATCTTGGGCTTCCTTATCCACTGCCGCGACGCCGGTAGATGACGTTATTTCTGCGCTCATTATCTTTCTTTATCTTTCTTTCCCCGATGTAAATTTGGCTCTAGGTGTGCAAGCTTACATCAATTTTTCCGACACGCGCACCTCGCGCCGTCGAATGAATTGAGTCGGGCATCACCGCTAAAAAACTTTTACACCAGAACGTGCGACACACTCACCATTCCCGCGCACACCCACGTCATAATGCGTCAAGCCCGCGTCACTTATTTGCTGTGATGACTTGTAAAGTCGCGCAATCTTCAATGTTTTCTCGGTATTATCATCTCTCACATTTCATGGCACACCCGTTGCAAAAGACGGAAAGCATGGAACGGTTTGACCGCTTCATCCGGTCGAATTAAGAGTTTCGACCCAAACGCTCAAAGGAGTTTTGATAATGAGCGTTAAAAGTTTTGACAAGATCGGCGGTTCTCCTTTTGTGAGGGCTGTCCGTGCGAAGGGGACTCACTCGTGAAGGGGAGAGCGCGTTTGAGTCCCCAACTTAAATCGCACAACACAAGTTAATACGAGGTTCGGTTGCTCCTGAAAAATAAGCGAGCGACCGTACATGAAACCCGACGTGAAGGGGAGAGCGCGTCGGGTTTCTTTATGTTCATGAGCCTGTAAAGCGCGAAGCAAAGGGCGTGCATAATGTGGATGCTCTTTGCTTTGTCTTCTGCTCTGCGATTCGTCACAAGTCTTTATATAAACAGCGCGGCGGATACGCCGAAGAACTCGGCGAGTTTTTTCGCTTGAGATTTGCTGATTGCGCGTTTGCCGCCGATGACTTCCGAAGCCCGTCCGCTTGTACCGAAGACAGGCAATAAATCGCTTTGTCGCAAGCCTCTGTCTTCGATGAAAAATCGCAGCATCTCGTGCGGAGTGGTATCGGGTATGGAGTAATGTTCACGCTCGAAGTTCTCAATCAAAATAGCCATAACTTCAAGCAGCGCGTTTTCTTCTAAAGTAAGATTGTCTTCACCCTTTGCCATCAGGCGACCCACTTCCTTTAACATGCGCTCATTTTCCGCTTCGCTCTTGATGGCGACGGGCAGCGTCTTTGCCAGCAATCGCCCATACTTCCGCTCGTCCAGTTGTGACGTGGTAACGCTCATTTCTTCCACTTCCCTTTATCGTAATCGGCGTGAGTGCAAATGGCGCGCACGAACACGATTTTGCTTTTGTAATTTATTTCTGCAATCAGACGATAGTGATTACCTTTGATGTTGAAAACCGTGTAATCACCAACAAGGTCGGCATGTGGAAACTCTTGCCGCGCGTCCACCAAATTTGACCAAACGGCTTTCGAGACGGCTTTGTACCATGCCCGCAAACTAATCTCCGCGTCGCCGTTTATTTCAGCAAATTCTCGAATCGCTTTGTAGCTGATGACGTGCATCGCCGTCCTTCTGTTTTGATGCTCCCGTAATGGTAGCTGGCTGTCAAGCATTCACGACGGCAGACCGGAACGCCGCAGAGTTTCACAATTCAAATTCTTGCGCGAACTGTCTTCCCCCGATAATCGTGGCGACGGGTTTGCCGCGAAGCAAACGGTTATGGAATGGCGTATTGCGGCTTTTCGATTTGAAAATTTCGGCGTTGACCGTCCACGTTTGTTCGGGGTCGAAGATGGTCAGGTCGGCGTGTGAGCCGGGACGAAGCGTGCCGCGTCCTTCCAATTTGAAGATGCGGGCGGGGTTAATGGAACAGAGTTCGACGAGACGGTTAAGGTCAATAACGCCCTGATGCACGAGACGGTCACAGGCTAAACCGAGCGCGGTTTCAAGTCCGACGATGCCAAACGGCGCGCAATCGAATTCAAGTGCTTTTTCGTCCGCGTGATGCGGGGCATGGTCGGTGGCGATGGCGTCAATCGTGTTGTCGCGCAAAGCTTCGAGGATGGCTTCAACGTCATCTTGAGTGCGAAGCGGCGGGTTCATTTTCATGTTCGTGTCGTAGCCTTCAACCGCCGCGTCGGTGAGGGTGAAGTGGTGCGGTGTGACTTCGCATGTCACGCGCACACCCCGCGCTTTCGCACGCCGCACAATGTCAATCGTGCCGCGCGTCGAGACGTGGCACAGGTGAACGTGCGCTCCGGTGAGTTCGGCAAGGTGACAATCGCGCTCCGCGTCGGCTTCTTCTGAAAGCGATGGTTGCCCGCGCAAGCCGAGACGCAAAGACCATTCGCCTTCGTGCATCACGCCGTTTCCCGCAAGCGAGCGGTCTTCGCAATGGTCAACAATCGGCAAATCAAAACCGTGTGCGTACTCCATCGCGCGGCGCATCATTCCGGCGTTCGGCACGGGATGACCGTCATCGGAAACGGCGACGATTCCGGCGTCGCGCATCTCGCCCATCTCCGCGAGTTCACTTCCCTTTGAGCCTTTCGTAATCGCACCGATGGGAAACACATTCGCGCACACGCCGTTTGTGCGGGCGCGGGCAGCCTGTTCGATGATGAAGCGCGTGACCGCCGCGTTATCGTTCACGGGATCGGTGTTCGGCATCGCGCAGATGCTCGTCCAACCTCCGGCGGCGGCGGCAATCGCGCCGGATTCAATCGTCTCTTTGTATTCCTGACCGGGTTCGCGCAGGTGAACGTGCATGTCTATAAAGCCGGGCGCGACGACGCATCCGGTCGCATCGTAAATGTTTGCGTCGTCAGGTGCGGCATCGTTTGGCGCGAATAAAGCGACGATGTGACCGTCTTCGATGAGGACGTTTTTTCCGGCGTTGATGCCTTGCGTTGAGTCTATGACGTAGCCGCCCGTGATGAAAAGTTTTGTCATGTCGCGTGGTTAAGTTGTAGTTAATTGAAGCCTGTGCATAAATCGTCGCGTAGCGATGAGATGAATTTAGCCGTGCGTTTCAACGCACGGAACACGTCGGAATCGAATCCTCGTCGCGTCAGCGACGACTGAAAACGCCAATCAGTTCAATCGTCGCTGACGCGACGGCGGACATTTTCACCGCCTCCCGTGCGTTTTAACGCACGGCTAAATTCAAGCTACCGCTAACGCGGTGAAAACACAGCACTTTTATTTGCACAGGCTTCAGTTAATTTGTATCGCGTATCAAGGCATCGCCGATGTTCGCCGCGCCGTGTGGTGTGCCGCCGGAAAGCAGATAGAGCGTCGCCATACGGACGGCAAGTCCGTTGGCAACTTGGTCTAAAATTAAAGAGTGCGTGCCGTCGGCGACATCGGAACTGATTTCGATGCCGCGATTCATAGGTCCCGGATGAAGCACGATAACATCGCGTGCGGCGCGCGCGAGTCGTTTTTTATTTAAGCCGAAATGCACGGCGTATTCGCGCATCGAAGGCAGAAACGCATCCGTTTGTCGTTCGCTTTGAATGCGAAGCACGATGATGACATCGGCATCGGTCAGGGCGTCTTCGATGTTCGGGGCGATTGTCAGATTGCGTTCGGCGATGGATGCGGATTGAGGCGGAAGCAGTGTGCGCGGTGCGGCGAGACGGACGTGCGCGCCGAGTTTGGTGAGCAGGTGAATGTTCGAGCGTGCGACGCGCGAATGAAGGATGTCGCCGATGATGGCGACGCGCAAGTTTTCCAATTTGCCTTTGTGTTGGCGAATCGTTAAGGCATCGAGTAAAGCCTGCGTCGGGTGTTCGTGCGCTCCGTCTCCGGCGTTAATGATTCCGGCTTGACAGATGCGCGCGAGGGCGTGCGCCGCACCAGCCGAAGAATGACGAATTACGATTAAGTCGGGCGACATCGCTTGAAGATTGCGCGCCGTATCAAGCAAGGTTTCGCCTTTCGTGACGCTCGAAGACGACGCGCTGATGTTGATGGTGTCGGCGGAAAGACGTTTGGCGGCGATTTCAAAAGAGGCGCGCGTGCGCGTCGAAGGCTCGAAGAAAAGATTGATGACGGTGCGCCCGCGCAGCGTCGGAACTTTCTTAATCGGTCGGTCGGCGAGATGCCGAAAGTTTTCCGCCGCGTCGAGGATGTGCGTGATTTCGGCGGCTTCGAGTTCGCGTATGCCGAGCAGGTGTTGGCGTGAAAACGTCATCGTGATACTTAAAAATCAAACCGTGTGAACATAAAAAAAGCGACCGTTGAAAGGGTCGCTGTCGCTTGTTGTTTTATGATGTGGGGTCGTCGGGACGCTCGACAATGGCGACGCCTTCTTCACCGTCGAACTCGTCGAGCAGGACTTTGATAATCTCGCTTTTCTTGGTCGGCACGATTTTACCGACGTAATCGGCTTGTATCGGAAGTTCGCGGTGTTCGCGTCCCCGGTCAATCAGGACGGCGAGTTGAACGCGACGCGGGCGACCGAAATCAAGCAGGGCATCGAGTGCGGCGCGAATCGTGCGCCCTGTGTAAAGCACATCGTCAACGAGTACGATGCTGCGGTTTTCGACCGGATGCGTCAGTTCCGTGCGGTTCAAGATGGGACTCGCGCCGACGGTCGTCAAGTCGTCACGGTAAAGCGTGATGTCGAGGATTCCGGTTAAGGGACGTGAGCCTTCAAGGTCGGCGATGCGTTCGGCGAGGCGCATGGCGAGAGGTACACCGCGCCGCTGAATTCCGACGAGGTACAAATCCCTGACGCCGTGATTTTCTTCGACGATTTCAGAGGCAAGGCGGGCGAGTGCGCGGTTGATGCGCGCTCCGTCCATGATGCGTGCTTTTTCGATAAAGTTCATGTGAGTTGCGGGATACTAACATAAGTAATACGAGTGGCGAAAAGAGGATTGCCATGTCGCCGCCGGGAACCCAAACGATGCTTGCAGTGACTACCTACCGCTCGATGTTGAAGAGATTTAATACTTGCTTACGATGCCGCGCGAAGAGTATAAATACCACTTCATCGCTTGGTGATGATTGTTATAAACCCTCGCTTGTTTCACACTGTTTAGCCGCGCACCGAACAATTTCGTTGCCGCTCGCGCCGGTCAATTCCCGATTGCCGTGTGCCACCAACGGCGTTTCCTTTCCAATTAAATATAACCTGCCGCCGTGATGTAAGATTCCCTCATGTCAGTCCTCCGTCATTTCGCAATCGCGCTGAAATTCAGACACAGGCACTCAATCTCGAAGGCAATAGACCTCTTGCAAAAGTCGTCCCGTCAGGGACGATTGATTTTAGCCCAGCGATTTATCGCTGGGTACAGGATGAACAACCTGCCGTGTCCCGTAGGGACACTTGAAAGTTCAGTCGTCCCTACGGGACTGGGTAATTTTCGACGTTTCTCCCAGCGATGAATCGCTGGGCTATTGTCACGAAGTCCCTACGGGACTTTTGCAAGAGGTCTAAT
>JBGTMR010000220.1:0-11777 GCA_041743485.1 Pyrinomonadaceae bacterium | reverse complement strand
CCGTAGGGACGGCTGAACTCAGGGCGGAACTTCAGCCGTCCCTACGGGACTGGAATCTGCTTACCGGGTCGTCCCAGCGATAAATCGCTGGGCTATTTTCGTAAAGTCCCTACGGGACAATCAAAAGTGTCCCGACATCAGAGCGCGAACCTAATTTATGCCGGTTCAGCGTAAAGCAAAAAGACTTTCCAGCCACGAACCGACACGAAGAGGAACACGAAGCACAACGACTTATTTGTGTCAGTTCGTGTCCATTCGTGGCTCAGTTCTTCATTCCTCACAGGCATCATTTCTTGTATCGAATATTATTTACCAATCTGCAAAGCCCTGTTTCATTGCGCTTTGCAAGATAAGACACTTGACAAGAGTGTTGTGTGTCTTTTTGCAAACAAAAGCTAGTGGGCTGGCTGTAACAATCTTCAAATGACAAGAAGGTAAAAATGGAATCAAACGTCTTACCCTATTTGGAAATCTCAAAGCAAAACGTCAAGCGTAAAATTTCAGAAACACTAACCGATAAAAACAAAGAAGTAACTAATGCCGCATTTAATTTTCATTTCAAAGACCGAAACTCACTCGCGTTCCAAAAATACTACTGCGAAACTGTTTCTAATCGTGAAGCCTTTTTGTCTAGCCCAAATTTCTTTCGTGTCTTCAGGCAGAAATACTCCTTACAGGGCATAAATGGAAATCACCTTGATCGACTTGAGCAAGAAAAAGGGAAGATTCTTCGACTAGTTGACGACGATAATTTGCCGAAGTTGTACTACGAGTTTTTTGCAGATGTTTCTCTTCAGCGCACCAAGAGTGTTGTGCAGAGAACCCTAGCCTCCTTTTTTGCCAAATTTGCTCACACTTTCAGCCCCGATAAGTATTGTGCGCTTGATAATCCAATAAAGGATTATTTGGGATTGCGTAGAGAGGGTTTTTATATAGCGTTTGTTGTTATTAGTCAGGCTTACAAAGAATGGGCGAACGAAAACCCACACCTGATGCAACAAATTAGAATGGAACTTGAGAATGATAAAATTGGGAAGTCTTACAGCAATAAAATGACCAAGCTGAAGTTATTAGATTTGATATTCTGGTATCAGGCAAATAAGGCAACGACAGTGCTTTAGATTTGGACGGAAGCGGCTGCAAAATAATCATCGGAGTTGAAAGCTATGCGAATTGTTACTTTACAGGCGCATTTTGACGGCAAACAGATTTTATTGGACGAGCCTTACGAACTTGCGCCGAATACAAAACTGGTGGTCAGTGTGATTCAAATGCAGGACGAAGAACGAGAAGATTGGACGCGCTTTTCTATGGCAAATCTGGAACGCGCTTACGGCGACGATGAGCCGGAATACTCGTTAGACCCAATCAAAGAGGCAAACCCGACCTAAACGGGCATGGTGGTGTTTTCGCTTCACGTCAACTTTGCCGTTAAAGTACCAACATTCACTGCGCTAAGCAGCCTACTTCGCAAATTCCCGCCGTCTCAGTTTTACTTTCCAACTTTGCTTCTCAGCCATTTGCCGAAACCGCCGCGCACATCCGCGAGAACGACGTGTGCCGTGTTTCTGCCCGATGCCGCGAACACGCCGCCGCCCGGATGCGTCGAAGCTCCGGTCAAGAATAAATTTTCAAACGGCGTGCGATAGGTGGCGAGTTCCGGCAACGGGCGAAACAGAAACATCTGGTCAATATCCATCTCGACGTGCATCACGTTGCCGCGCAAGAGTCCCAAATCACGCTCCAAAGATAGGGGCGTTTGGACGTACTTTTCAATCACCGCGTCGCGCGTGTTCGGGGCATAACGGTTCACCACGTCAATCAACTTGTCGGCTTCACGGTTGGCAATCGCGTCCCAAGTTTCGCCGTTTGAAAGTTGATAAGGGTAATACTGTCCCCATATAAAAAGCGTGTGTTTGCCTTGCGGCGCAATCGTCGAATCAACTGCCGAAAACGTCATCGCCAATGCCGCCGGATGCTCACTCGGAACGCCTTTTGAAAAATCCGCGAACGCATGTTCGAGATACTCAATCGAGGGACACAACAACTGTAATCCTTGATGACACGCCGCCGCCTGTCCGCCCGAAGGCGCGACCGTGTAATCGGGAAGTTCATTCATCGCGCACCGCACGACCATCCCGAAGCCGTTGCCGACGCGCACATCACGGACGCGCTTCGCCAAATCGCCGGGCAGATTTTCCGCACCGATTAGCTTTAAGAAAGTCGTTTGAACATGCGCGTTCGAGATGACGCGCCGCGCCTCAATCGTCTCACCGTCTCTGACTTCAATGCTTGTCACGCGGCTGTCTTTGACGTTGATGCGTTCGACTTCCGCCGATAAACGAACCTCGCCGCCGTGATGTTCAAGACACCGTGCGAGTGCCTGCGTTAACGCTCCCGAACCGCCGCGCGGACGCTTGACGCCGCTTCTGTGAATCATCGCGTGCCAACCTAAAAAATCTCCGGTCGCGGCAGCCGACGGCGGCGGACCCGACTGCGCCGCGAGCCACACCATCGCGGCGCGCAACCCTTCATGCTCGAACGTCTCACGCGCCAGCGCGCCGTAAGACGAGAACACGCGGCGCGTCATATCCATAGGGTTAAGCTTGACCTTCGGGCGTTTGAAAATCATGTGTCGCCCTAGATTCATCACTGTCGGCGGCTTCAAGAATGCTTCAAACACGCCTTCGTTAAAGGCTTCCCAATCGCGCACGAAACTTTTATAAGCTTCGGCATCGCGCGGTGAAAATTTGGCGATTGATTCGCACGTCTTATCCACATCGCGCCAGAAATACACGGCTTCCGTGTCGCTCACGGGGGCGAACGCGAACGGGTCGCAGTCAATGTATTCAAGCCCGAACTTTTCAAGTTCAAGTTCCGCGACCACCGGCGTTAAGTGAATCATGATGTGCGCGGAAGAGCCGACATCAATCTTGTATCCTTCAATCAAATCGTCTTGCGTGCAGACCGCTCCGCCGACGATGTGACGACGTTCAAGCACAATGGTTTTCAAGCCCGCCTTCGCCAGATAGCACGCGCAGACCAATCCGTTATGACCGCCGCCGACGACCGCGACATCGTATAAATTTTCGTTTGTCATGGATAAGGTTGATTGTACGACACACCGCCACGCGACAAGCAAATCAAGTTTCGACAACAATCTTTGCCTTGCGCGAAACGAAGCCTGTGCGCCATGATGCGCGGCGTTAAATCTTTCTTAAATTTGTTTGAAGTCGGGACTTGACCTTGCGTGGTCAACCCGTAACTTTGAGTCACGTGAGGAATCTTGTGCTAGTGGAAGAAACAGTTTTGTCGCTCACGCCCGCGCATGATACGGAACGCGGGATTATCAACAATCGTCCGTGTCAGGAATGCCGACGCGAATCCGATCAACCGCTCATCCCGCTCTCCCGTCTCTCGCCGGAGATGCAGGAAACCATCGTCGCCAATGCTCCCGCCGGTGCGCTCATCGCCGAAGTTTGCCCGCGCTGCATCGAACTTTTTGAACGCGCGCGGACGCAACTCGCACAACACGCCGTCATCTTTGAACAGGGCGGGCGCGTGCTTCCGACGCCGCTTCGGATGAATGCAGATGAACGCTTTACGGGGCGCGATGTAACCATCGCGTTTTTAGATTCCGGCTTTTACGCGCACCCCGATTTGACGATGCCGCGCAATCGTATTCTCGCTTATCATTCGATTGTCAAAAACGATCCCGCGACGCTCGATACGCCTTCGCCCGCGAGTTGGCACGGCATGATGACTTCGGTGGTCGCCGCCGGAAACGGCACGCTGTCCGAAGGTTTTTATCGCGGCATTGCCCACGACGCGAACGTCGTACTGGTCAAACTCAGCGATTCCGGGCGCATCCCCGAACAATCCATCACGCGCGGGCTGGAATGGGTTTTGGGTCACAAAGATGATTACAACATTCGCATCGTCAACATCTCGGCGGGCGGCGACGGCGAATCCTCATATCTCAAAAACAAACTCGCGCGCACGGTCGAACGCGCCGTGCGTGAAGGCTTAATCGTGGTGTGCGCGGTCGGCAATGCCGGACTCGCGCCCGGTCATCCGGTGCTTCCTCCGGCGAGTGCGCCGTCGTGCATCGCGGTCGGCGGGCTTGACGATCAAAACTCGCTTGACCGTGCCAGACGCGGCATGTATCGCTCGTCTTACGGTCCGACCTTCGACGGTTTGCAAAAGCCGGAAGTCATCGCTCCCGGCATTTGGGTTCCCGCCCCGATTCTGCCGCGCACGCCGACCGCCGAAGAAGCCGAACTCTATTTCACACTTGACCACGCACCCGATGACAGCCTCGCATCCATCATCGAAGCGCACCGCGACACGGACGCCGATTTATTCAACGCCCGCCAGTTCCCCACACCGCTTTTGCGCCAACTTATCACTATCAAACTGCACGAAGGTTCGGTCATCACCGAAGATTATAAATACGTTGACGGCACATCGTTCGCGGCTCCGATTGTCTCGTCAATCATCGCGTGTATGCTCGAAGCCAACCCGCATTTATCGCCGCAACAGGTCAAACGGATTTTGATTGACACGGCGGAGCGCGTGCCTAACATAGAGGTTGACCGTCAAGGCTGGGGCGTCGTCACGGCACGCAAAGCAACCGAGTTCGCCTTAGCATTGCGCTCCGAAAACATCGAGTACGCGACGAGCGGCTAGACACGTCGAAACGGCGTGTGCCACAATTTCAATCAACACACGGAACAAAACTTTTAAGGAAACTTTTCAAATCATGTCAGAGAACGAAGCAAACATTTCAGAAAGCCAACCAAACACCGTCGCCACCGAAGACGCGACGACCAACGCGACCACCACCGAAGAAACAACCGCCGTCACACCTGAAGCGACAACCACCGACGCACCCGAAGCCCAAGACCCATCGAATACCGACGCAAGCACCGAACCCGAAACCGCACCCCCTGCCGAAGAAAGTACGGAAGAAATTTCTTATCACGCCGTCGAAAAAGACGGTCAAGTCACCGCCCTCTGGGAAATGCAAGGGCGCAAACACCTTCGCACGATTGACCCGCGTTCACGTCAGGGACAAGAAATCTTGCGCCTCTACACCTCCGACCACCCGGAAGAGGAAGCGGGCGGCGAACAGCAAGCGGCAGCCAGCAATTGAAACTAACAGAGAAAGAGGACGAGTAGGAATTAAATTCACTCGTCCTCTTTCTCCATTTTCAAGCCAAACTCACATCACTTATTTTGCCCACCGCCGACTAAATTCTGCGACTTTCCCGCGACGAAAGCTTCGATGTTGGCGACGATTCCTTGTGCTAATTCTTGCGTCGCGTTCTGGCTCGCCCATGCGTTGTGCGGCGTCACGATTAAGTTTGACAGTTTCACGTTAAGCAAAGGATTTCCCCTGTCTTCCGGCGGCGGTTCGCGTGACAGTACATCAATGCCCGCACCCATGATGCGCTTCGCTTGTAAGGCTTCGACCAACGCCGTTTCATCCACGATGCCGCCGCGCGCGCAGTTGATTAAGACCACCGTCGGCTTCATCAATTTCAGTTCCGCCGCTCCAATCAGCCCGCGCGTCTCGGCGGTCAAAGGACAATGCAGACTCAAGATGTCGCTTGTGCTTATGACTTGCTGAAATTCCTCGCGCCCTTCACGCACACGCCTCGCCCCGCGCCGTTCCGCGACAACCACATTCGCACCGAAGCATTGCGCCAGACGCGCGGTTGCTTGACCCAACGCCCCGAAGCCGACGATGCCAAAGGTCGAACCTTTGATGTCCAAAATCGGATGGTCGAGCAGGCAGAAATGCGGACTTTGCTCCCACGCTCCGTCGCGCACACTACGGCGATAATTCAATAAATTACGGCGCAACGCGAGAGCCATCATCAGCACATGTTCGGGAACGGAATCGTTTGAATAGTTCGGCACGTTCGCAACTTTCACACCGTGTTCATGCGCCGCACGGGTATCAATGTTGTTGTATCCGGTTGCCGCGACCGCGACGAATTTAAGCGCGGGAAGTTGTGCGAACTCATCCGCTCCAAGCACGACCTTATTCGTAATCGCAATTGTCGCACCTTGCAAACGCGCGACGACATCCGATGCCTTCGTTTCATCATAAGCGCGAAAATCGTGCGGAAAACTAAATGCGGGCAAATCGCTTTGTACCGTTGTCGCGTCTAGAAAAATGATGTGGTGCATAAAAGCAGGAGTCAGGAGTCAGGAGTCAGGAGTCAGAATGAAGACAGGAAGGTGGTTCAAGGTTTCAAGTTCAACGCTCAATGCCTGACTTTGAACATTAAACTTTGAACATACGTTTTATTCTGGCTTCCGGCTTCTGTCTCCTGACTTCTCACGAAATATTATAGCTCTTAATCTTCGAGTTGAGCGTCGTCGCGTTCATGCCGATGAGCCGCGCGGCGCGTGATTGATGGTTGTTGGTGTAGGCGAGTGCTTGGCGAATGATGTCAATCTCGAAGCGGCGCACTTCGTCGTAAAAGTTGATGCCGCGTGTGATGTCTATCGCGGCGTTTGCCGAGTCGCCCGATGATGATGCGCGCCACGCGGTTGGATTGATGATGTCGGGCGGCAAGTGTTCAGCTTGAATCTCCATGCCGGGTGCGATAACGACCGCGCGTTCGATTACGTTCTCCAGTTCGCGGACGTTGCCGGGAAACGGATAGGCTTCGAGCAGGGCGAGCGTGTCGGCGTTAATCTGTTCGCTGATGTGGCGATTGTTTTCCGCGTTGTACTTGCGTATGAAATGCTGCGCGAGGGCGAGTATGTCTTGACGACGTTCGCGCAACGGCGGCAGTTCAATCGAGATGACAGCGAGGCGATAATACAAATCTTCGCGGAACTGATTTTGTCTGACGGCTTCGCGCAAATCACGATTCGTCGCGGCGATGATTCGCACGTCAACCTTGTGCGGCGTGGTGTCGCCAAGCGGAGTGAACTCGCGTTCCTGAATCACGCGAAGCAGACGGGCCTGCGTCTCAAACGGCAGTTCGCCGATTTCATCGAGAAAGATTGAACCGCCGTCCGCGACATCGAACAAACCTTTCTTCGCCGCGACCGCTCCGGTGAACGCCCCGCGTGTGTGTCCGAAAAGTTCACTCTCTAAAAGTTCGCTCGGAATGTTCGACGAGTTGACGGTGACGAACGGCTTTTGATTGCGCGGGCTGCCTTCGTGAATCGCGCGGGCGATGAGTTCCTTGCCCGTTCCCGATTCACCCGTTATCAACACGGTCGAACGCGCGGGCGCAACTTGGTCAACAAGTGCAAATATGCTTTGCATGTTCTCGCTGCGCCCGATGATGCCTTCACGATTGACGCTCGCCCGCATCGCGCGCCGCAAAACAAGGCGTTCCTCTTCTTTGCGCCGCTTTGAAATCCCCGCCGCGATGGTGCTTAAAACCTGTTCGTTGCTGAAAGGTTTGCGTATGCAACCAAACGCCCCGCGCTCCCATGCCGACACCGCCGTGTCGAAAGTCGCGTAAGCCGTAATCATCACGACGACGGCTTCAACATCATGTTTCAAAATCTCGCCCAACGCCGAAAGCCCGCCCATGCCCGGCATCGAGACATCGAGCAGTACGACATCGTAAGTCTTCTTTGAGTAAGCTTCGATGCCTTCCTCGCCTGTGCGCGCGAGGTCAACGCGGTAGCCCGCGCTTGAAAGCAACGTCTCTAAAACGTCGCGCATGATTTCCTCGTCGTCAACGACGAGTACAGAACCTTTTTTAGCCATAGTAAAACGGTGACAAGCAACAAGTGATGAGTGACAAGAAGTTGATTACAGATTTTACACTTGTCACTCGTCACTCGTCACTTGTCACTGCTTTTCAATCGCTTGCTATTTGAAGTTTGCGGCGGCGTGCGGCGGCGGTCGGAAGCGTGATGCGGAAGGTCGTGCCGTGCGCGGCGGAAGATAGGGTTTCGTGCGTGCTTTGAACGGTGATTGTGCCGGAGTGTTCTTGGACGATTCCGTAGGTCACGGCAAGCCCCAAACCCGTGCCGCGTCCGACGCCTTTGGTGGTGAAGAACGGGTCGAAGATTCGGTTTAAGTTTTCGGAAGGAATGCCCGTACCCGTGTCCGTGACTTCGACGATAAGCCGTTCGCCTTCGTCGTCGGCGCGCGTGCGTAAGGTTATCGCGCCGGATTCGATAATCGCGTCGCGGGCGTTCAGAACAAGGTTGGTGAAGATTTGTTGAAGCTTGCCCGCATCGGCAAACGCGGTCGGAAGCGTGGTCGCATAATCGCGTTTGACTTCGATGTTCGCCCCGCGCAGTTGCGGTTCTAAAAGTTGCAAGGTTTCATCAAGCACGCGGTTGATGTCGGTCGCGGTAAATTCGACGCCGACGCCGGTGCGCGAAAAGTTGAGGAGATTGCCGACGATGCGTGCGGCGCGGTCTGTCTGACGTTGAACTTTTTCCAACAAGGCGTGCTTCGGGTCGGTTTCGGGAAGCATCCCCAAAAGCATTTGCGTATAGCTGGAAACTCCGGTCAAGGGCGTGTTGATTTCATGCGCGACGCCCGCCGCGAGTAATCCGATACTCGATAGTTTTTCGCGCTGTTGGAGTTGTTCTTCAAGTCGCGCGCGTTCGGTCACATCTTCAATCACGACGAGCGCGCCCGATGTCAAAGCGTTCGGCGCAATCGCATCTTTGTTCATCGCTTCGTGCGGTTCGTCGTCTTCGTGATTGCGTTCGTCGTGGGCTTCTTTTTTAAGTGGGGCGATGCCGAGATTTACGACGAGCGGGTGATTGTCACGGGTCGCGGTGTGAATTTTATAAAGCGAGCGCGGTTGGTCTATATGCCAATCGGATTTGCCGAGCAGGTGATGAAGCGTGTCGGCGAAATCGGGAGCGAACAAATCTTCGATTGAACGATTGAGTGCCGCGTCGCGTTCGATGCCGAGCATCTCTTCGAGCGCGGAATTGCACCGCGTGACACGTCCTTGCAAGTCAACCGCGACGAGTCCGACGTTAATGGATTCGATAATGGATTCGTTGAACTCTTTGAGTTGTTCGAGTTCGGCGGCGCGTGCGCGTTGCTCTTGATACAGCAGACTGTTTTCAATCGCCACCGCGACATAGCCCGACACCGTGCGAAGGATTTCCAAATCCTCCGACGACAGCAAAGCACCTTCCGCCGAGCGTCCCAAGCCGATGACCGCGACCATCCGCCCGCGCACCACGCACGGCACATAATAATGAAGGGCGCGCCGCACGAAACTCGCGGGCATCGCGTCGTTCATCCGCGTTTCCGGGGCGAGTTCCAAATCATCCGCGCGCACGATGCCGTCGCTTCCCATACGCCGCGCAATCATCTCTTGAAAGTCGGGCGGCACGATGAGTTCGCGCGACAATCGAACGGTGCGCGCCGTGATGTAGCGTCCCGGCGCGCGCGAATCCTCGATAAAGATGGCGATGCGTTCGACGTTTAAGACTTGTTGAAGACGCGCTGTGAGAGCGTCCAAAAGCGGGTCGAGGGCGGTCGTCGCGGACAGCGTGCGCCCGAAATCCATCAAGCCGTTTCGCAAGTCGTAGCGTTCGCCGTAGAACAATCGGTTCGTGCGTTCTTGTAAGAAATTCTTGAGCGGGGCGGCGGTCATCACGATTGCCGCCATCGCAAAGATAGCGATGATGACTCGAAGAGAATTAAAAGTCGGTGCGACGAACAGCGTCGTCGCACCGTCGCCCTGAAGGGCGTAAAGTCCGGCGAGATAAACGACCGTGCCGATCATCACGGCAATGGCGAGCGTCGTCAAAGCATAAACGGCGGCGCGGCGCACGACGACATCCACATCCATCAAACGATAACGCACAACGGAGTTTCCGAACGTCAAAGGAATCAAAACGAGCGGCAAAACCGCGATGTCCGTCAAACGATTCGCGCCCGCGAGCGTCGTCATGTTTGCCGCCGCCCCGGTCAAGTATCCGACCGCGTAAAGCAGCGTGAACGGTAGAACGGCGAGGATTGAACCCCACACGACCCACTTCAACTGCTGGCGTATGACGGCGTTGCCGCTGCGGAAGAAACGATAGATGAGAATGCCCGAACCACTGACGAGGGCGAACACGAAATGAAGAAATGAAGCACGGTAAAGACTGCCGACAAACTCGGCGGTCAGCCATGCGTCGAGCCGTGTGCCGCCCGGCATCAGCATCGCAAGCGCGGTCAGGAAGATGAGTATGAAAGCCGGAACGTATAAACCGACGGTGAACAGGTTTTCCCGCGACACGAAAGATTCCCCGCTTGCCTTTGCAAACAGGCGGCGGCGCACAGGGTAAATCAGGCAGAAATGTAAAAACAGCGGCGCGAACAGAATGAACGCGGCGGAATCGAGAACGGCGATTGCCGCGTCCAAATCTTCGTAAGAACCGAGCGACTTGTAAAAGTGAAACACGAACGCCGCGAGACATAAACCGGCGAAGTGCAAAGTATAAGGCGCGCGTCCGCCCTGCTTAAACAAAACGTAGAAGCCGACGAACAGATACACAAGCCCTATCAGATGAAGATAAACATCGCGCGGCAAGGTCGAGCGCAAACCGTCAAGCCCGTACAAATCGGCGTAGTTGAACCGCGACGCTTCCATGTTCGTCGGGCGTTCAATCAGATAGTGAAGCGTGCCGCCCGCTCCCGCGTCTTCGATGTATTTCAAAACATCGAGCGCATCCGCGACCTGTTCATAACTTCCCGGAGCGTCCGTGAAACTTACCGCGACGAGACGGTCGCCCGCCGCAATTCCGGCACGCCCTGCAACCGATGCGGGGGCAACCGTGTGAGCGACGACGCGCCCCGCCCCCGATTGCCGCCACTCAACGCCGTCGCTTGGCTGCGGTTTGCTCTGAATGCGTTGTGTCAGATTGAGGATGCCCGCCGCCAAAAGCAGCACGGCGGCAATCAACAACATCCATGTTCGCGTCGTCAGCAACACACGTTTTCTCGTTTCACTTCCACGGCTTCGCGTCGGGGCAACAAATCCGCACAGGCTTCAAAACAGGCAAGCCGTACAAAGTAGCAAGCGTTGTTCCATCTCGCCTACAAAGCTTACGCCGCACACAAAGCCCAAGTTTCCGTTTCAACCCGAAAACTGCACCTGTCGGAAGCCATTGTCACGGGCATAATTGAAACGCATTTTTACGGAAGCATCACAAAGCGTGATTTGCCAACAGTGAATTAACACCGCCTTAACTTTGCGGCGTCCGACATTTTGAATAAATACAGGATTTTGTAGGGCGTGAGAGCAAATAAAAGCGCGCCCGTTCAGTTTCCACTGAACGGGCGCGCTTTGTGTTTCACTCGAATGATTTTAGAAACGCACCGCGATACCGCCACGCACCGAACGCCGCATCGCGCCGACAAACACCGGACTTCCACCGTCATCGGCGGACATCGTGACATCGAACAGATTGCGCGCGTCAACAATCGCACGGGCGCGTAAGGGCAAACCGAAAGTCGGCAGTTCCTGCGTCACGAGAAGACTTAACGACGGGTCATAAACCGCCAACCCACCCGCGAACGGATCAATCGCAAACACTGTGGCACGCGGTGAGAACCGCACTACGGCTTGCACGTTCGTGCTGTCCGTCACGTCGGCTTCGACCTGCGCGGCGGCAACCTGAAACATCTCGTTGCGAAAAGCACCGACCGCATCGCCGTTCTGAAAATCGTCAATCAGGCTTAAATCCAAACTTTGCCCCTGCCCGAAACTGTATCCGGCAGCGACTTTCACCATGTCGTTTAAGCGACGCGCGACCATTACACGCACACC
>JBGTMR010000219.1:0-7196 GCA_041743485.1 Pyrinomonadaceae bacterium | reverse complement strand
TCTATACGAATTATTCAGATAAGAGTATTATGCGGAATGATTTTGCATATTACGCCGATTTTCGACGTTGTGCGGAGTGATCGCATCTGTACAATAGCTGTGTGGCTTTTCTTTGGTCAAAGTCTTCAGATGAATGAAGTTGGAACAGGGGTGTAACTGATGGGCTTCTATTTCAGGAAAAGTGTCAAGTTTGGTCCAGTGCGACTTAACTTATCAAAATCAGGCGTCGGGGTGTCCGGCGGCGTCAAAGGTTTTCGTGTTTCAACAGGATCGCGCGGTACATATTTAAATGCCGGGACAAATGGTCTGTATCTTCGAAAGCGTTTAGATAAAGGAGGGACACATGCACACGTAACTACTGTCGTAATTATCACTCTGTTTGTTTTTGTACCGTTGGTTTTCGTATTTATTGGTGTGGTCGCATTATTCTCCCCTGTATTAGCAGTTTCCCTAGCTGTAATAGCAGTTTTTCTAGCTGCTATTACAGCATTCGGCGCAATTCTCTCTTTCTTTAATAAAGTAGAAACTACTCCAACAGAAGCAGTGCAAAAGCAAACTGTAACTGCAATTCCTATAAAATTAGACGACAATCCAGAGAAAGCGTTGGTTGATGCGTTAAAGGTCTTTGTGCGTGAAGGAAACGTCTCAATGCGCGTTTTGCAACGTGACTTAAACGTAAGTCTAGAGGATGCTGTGCGCTTAATTAGTGAGTTAGAGAAAATTGGTTTAATTGCTGTGACTGACGCTTATCTTGGTCACGGCAGCACACAATTTGTGTTGCTTAAGCGAGCATACGCCGTTGCGAATGTTTTGGATGCGAGTAATTACACGTGTTGTCTTGAGGAGTTTAAATTGCAACCACCTCATGTGGTACTTGGCATTCACCCTAGTGCTTCATTGAGCGAGAAAATGTCTGCTTACAAACAAAAAAAGGCGAGTTACGACCCGACTAAAATGCAACAGCTATCACCAGCGTGCGTGCCTTAGCCGAACTGAGTATTTGCGACTTAGAAAATAGTTACACCCAACTACTTTGCACTTAGGGCGTTACAACATGATTGCTTCTTATCCACCCCCAAACAACGAGTTGCAGGAAACGGCGAATAGCGCGGCTTTCATCCGCGAGAATTGTTGCTTACCGCACTGTGTGCGCCGCCCCCAGTTCCAGAGTTAAGTGTTCGACCCTTAACTCTGAAAGCATGTAAGGGCGCGGGGTAAATTTACCCCGCGCCCGATTTGGTTTCATGTCGTGCTTATTTGCAACATGATTAAAACGATTGTCATTCGCGTGTTCAGTACAACTGCACTTCCGAGTCCGGTGCGTTTTCCGATTGCGCGATGAGTTGGCGCAGGACGTAAGGCAGAATGCCGCCGTGACGGTAGTATTCGACTTCAATCGGCGTGTCTATGCGGAGCATGACGGGGACGTTTTCCTCGTTTCCGTTGGTGCGTGTGATTCTCAGGTTAAGTTCTTCGCGCGGGCTGATGCCGTCTTCGATGCCCGTGATGTCATAGATTTCCGAGCCGTCGAGGTCGAGCGTTTGCGCGTTCGTGCCTTCCATGAATTGAAGCGGAAGCACGCCCATACCGACGAGATTGGAGCGATGTATGCGCTCGAAACTCTGTGCGACGACGGCGCGCACGCCTAAGAGACGTGTCCCTTTCGCCGCCCAATCGCGCGATGAACCCGTGCCGTATTCCTGTCCGGCGATGACGACGAGCGGGATGCCCGCCGCCTGATAATTGACGCTCGCATCGTAAATGCTCATCTGTTCGCCGACGGGTTCGAGACAGGTGAAGCCGCCTTCCGTACCGGGAACCATCAGGTTTTTAATGCGGACGTTGGCGAACGTGCCGCGCACCATGACTTGATGATTGCCGCGCCGCGAACCGTAAGAATTGAAGTCTTCGACGCCGACGCCGCGCAGTTGAAGGTAGCGTCCGGCAGGTGACTTCGCCTTAATCGCTCCGGCGGGCGAGATGTGGTCGGTCGTCACGGAGTCGCCGAAAATGGCGAGGGCGCGCGCGGCTTTGACTTCCGAAAGCGTTCCCGGCTTCATCGAAAACTTCTCGAAGTAGGGGGGCTCTTGAATGTAGGTTGAAAGTTCTTCCCACTCATAAACAGACCCTTCAACCGACGGAATCTCGTTCCAGAGCGGGTTCTGATGTTCAAATTCACCGTACAAGTTTCGATATGCTTCGGGGTCGAAAGCCTGTTGCATAAGCGCGCTCACGTCATCGAGCGACGCCCAGATGTCGCGCAGGAAAACACCTTTGCCGTCCTTGTCTAAGCCAAGCGGTTCGTTATGGAAATCAATCGAGACGCGCCCCGCAAGCGCGAACGCGACGACGAGCGGCGGCGACATCAGGAAGTTCGCTTTCACCGATTGATGCACGCGGGCTTCAAAATTGCGATTGCCCGAAAGCACACTCGCCGCGATTAAGTCATGCGTGTTTATCGCGTCTTCGATGTGCGGCTCAAGCGGACCCGAATTGCCGATGCACGTCGTGCAGCCGTAGCCGACGGTGTTAAAGCCGAGTTGATCGAGGTAGGTTTGCAAGCCCGTCCTCTCCAAGTATTCGGTGACGACGCGCGAACCGGGAGCGAGCGAAGCCTTGACCGCCGGATTGACTTTAAGCCCGCGCTCAACGGCTTTCTTGGCGAGGATTCCGGCGGCAAGCATCACGCTCGGATTCGATGTGTTCGTGCATGACGTAATCGCCGCGATGACGACATCGCCGTTGCCAAGCGAAACGGTGGCGTGCGGGAATTGTTCGGCGGGTGCATCGTCAACACGGCTCGGCGTCGGGCGGTTATTCATCATCTCGATTTCGGTAAGCGCGTTGGTATCCTTTTCGCTGGTCGAACCGAGACCGCTGACCGTATTCGTTTCGACGATTTCGGGCGCACTCTCAATGGCTTGCGCCCCGCCGCCGGTAATGGATTGTGAATTGCCGTTAGAGTCGCCGATACGGACTTTGAAACGACGTTCAATGTCGGATTCAGATTTGGCATAACCGCTCATGTTCGCGGGGTTACGCAACAGTTCGTTAAAGCGTTCTTTGATGTCGTCAAGCCGTATGCGGTCTTGCGGACGCTTGGGTCCGGCGACGCTCGGTTCAACCGTCGCAAGGTCGAGTTCATGCGTCGTCGTGTAATCGCATTCGCCCGCTTGCGGAATGCCGAACATGCCTTGCGCCGTGTAATAGCGGCGCACGATTTCGACCTGCCCGGCGTTGCGTCCGGTCTGCGTCATGTACTCGCAGGTTTTTTCATCAACCGGAAAGAACCCCATAGTCGCACCGTATTCAGGCGACATATTGCCAATCGTCGCGCGGTCAGGCACGGATAAAGACCGCGCTCCTTCACCGAAAAACTCGACGAACTTGCCGACAACTTTCGCCTGTCGCAACATTTCCGTCACACGCAGAACGAGATCGGTCGCCGTCACGCCTTCTTTCAGCGTACCGACGAGATTGACGCCGACGACATCCGGCGTCAGGAAATAAACGGGCTGTCCGAGCATTCCGGCTTCGGCTTCAATCCCGCCGACGCCCCAACCGACGATGCCCAAACCGTTAATCATCGTCGTGTGCGAATCCGTTCCGACAAGCGTGTCGGGGTAATAAATTTCTTCACTCTCATCATGATTCTTTTTCGACAGAACGCCTTTCGCTAGAAATTCGAGATTGACTTGGTGACAGATGCCGATGCCCGGCGGGATGACCGCGAAGCCGTTGAAGGCTTGCTGTCCCCACTTTAAGAATTGATAGCGCGACCGATTGCGCTTAAATTCCATCTCCATGTTTTTCTGAAACGCATCGTTCGTACTCGCGTAATCAACCTGCACCGAGTGGTCAATCACCAAATCAACCGGAACTAACGGTTCGATGATTGACGTGTCTTTGCCTAAACGCGCGACCGCCGAACGCATCGCCGCGAGGTCAACAAGCAGTGGCACGCCCGTAAAATCTTGAAGCAGAACACGCGCGACGACAAAAGGGATTTCCTCCGTGCGTTGACCGTTTGCCTGCCAACCCGCGAGGGCGCGGATGTTGGCTTCGCTCACTTTTTTCTCATCGTAGTTTCTAAGAACCGATTCCAGTACGACGCGGATGCTGACGGGCAAGCGCGAGATATTGCCGATTCCGGCTTTCTCTAATTGCGGCAACGAATAATAATGCGCGGTCGCGCCCGTTCCGGTGTCGAAGCTTTGGTATGTATCGAATAGATTATGGGTCATGGTTTTTAAGGTTTTGCTCATCATACCGTAACGACAAGATGGCGATTGTCGGCTGGTTGATTGCGGCAAGCGAAAAGGTGAAACACCGCGTCGCCACAATCGAACGGGTCGGTTACAAATTAGGATTCAATGCCATGATTTTAGTTTCGCCTCACAGGTTGGTCAACACAGTGGATAGTGGATAGTGGATAGTGGAAAGTGAAAGGCAAGAACAGTTTTTAACTATCCACTATCCACTATTCATTGTTATATTCGCTCTCACCCGAAAACACACAACAAGACAGTGAACCCTTCAAGGTTCTTTGCTGAAGACAGTATGCTGAAGTTATAACTTTTGAAACTCGAACAATTATTTTCACCACAGGAGCGACACCGATGCCGAGCAAACAACCCGAAGATTTTCAGTATTTAAGTAACAACCCCGATTACGCGCCCGACCCGGAAATCGAATCATTTATGGAAGAGGAAATCTCACGCGCCCCGAAAGACCCCGACAACCTTGCCGACCGTCTGCGCGAAAACACACACGCCTCGCTCGGTGATGCGGGCGGCGACCCCGACGCTGATATGGCTGACCTCGCTTCAACCGGCACGGATAGCTTCATGGGCGATAATCCTTCGCCCGACGCCAACGACACAGGGGAAAACGCACGCGCCGCCGGAGTCAATTTTGAAGACAATCAGGAACTCGAATTTATAGATACGATTGACCGCCGCGACCGCGACCGTTTTGAGTTAGACCCGGCTTCAAAGACGGAAGACAATTCGATTTAAGAATCGGTTCATTGATTCATTGCCGAAAATTGAACCAGTGAGCCGATGCATCAGTAGGACAATTCTTTTCTACTTCGCAAAGTTTGCGCGTGGTTGAAGCGTGACGCGCTTAACTTTTACAGGTTCAAGCGGGCGACTTGTCGAGCCGTCGCTTTCGGGTGGGGCATCAGGGTCTGTCGGAGCGTTCATAATTATTTCCGCGTTGCCGATGCCTTCGACGACCTGCCCGAAGATTGTATAGCGTTCATCGAAGCCGGGTACTTCATCAAGCGTGATGAAGAATTGACTGTTCTGCGAGTTCGGGTTCGGGCGTTGCGGGCTATCCGAATTAGCGGCTCCGAGTGTGCCGCGCTTGAAAGGCAAATCGCTAAACTCATCCGGCACGTTCGGCAAATCTGAATTGCCCGCCCCGTCGTTCGTTGGGTCGTTGTCCTTTGAATTAGGGTCGCCGCCCTGAATAATACTCAACCCTTTGCTTGTACGGTGAAACGCCGTTCCGTCATAAACGCCCTGACGAATTAAAGTCTTAAACTGCTCAACCATCTTCGGAGCAATGTTCGGGTAAAGTTCGACGACGATGCGCCCGTAAGCCTGCGAGTTTTCCATTTCGATAACCGCGACTTCCGCGTCCGGTTCGGGCTTGACGTTGGTTTTAAGATTCGCCGTTTGACTTGTATCCGCATTATTCGTCGCATTGTTCGCCGCGTCGCACGCCGCGCCCATACTCATCGCCAAACACAACGTCATCAACCAAATCGCGCGTCGAGGCTTGCTCATCGCTTTCCGATGACGCGCCTCTTTCGTAGTCTTCATGTTATCCACATTCATACAATCCACAATGTTTTTCTTCCTCAATCTCAAACGATTAAAATAGCTTTCGACTGTCAATCAATAACGTCACCGGACCGTCATTCACAAGTTCCACTTTCATCTTCGCCCCAAACTTTCCGGTAGCGACGCGCCCGCCATAACTTTCGATTATACCGCGCGCTTCATCCACAAATAATTCATATAACGCTTCGGCGACTTCCGGGGCGGCGGCTTCACTCCATGACGGTCTGCGCCCGCGCCGCACATCGCCGTAAAGCGTGAACTGCGACACGACAAGTAAATCGCCGCGCGTCTTTGAAAGCGACTTGTTCATGCGCCCTTCGTCATCATTGAAGATGCGAAGGTTCACAATCTTTTCGATGAGATAAGCGATATCTATCGGCGTATCATCGTCTTTCACGCCAAGCAGCACGAGCAATCCGCCACCTATGCTTCCAACGGTTTTATCTTCAGCCGCAACCGAAGCATGTGTCACACGCTGCAAAACCGCTCGCATGTTGATACTTATTCCAATCGAAAGTTATATGTGATTGTTCCATTAACTTTGACCGGAACACCTTCCAATCGCGTCGGTGAAAACCGGCTGCGGAGCGCGGCATTCTCTGACACTTCTCTCAACGACTGTGCGCCACTGATAGCGCGTGCGCTGATGACGCGACCGAGTTCATTGACGAGGATTTGGACGACGACGGTTCCTTGTGCGCGTTGTTGCTTGGCTTCCGCAGGGTAAGCGGGAGCAGCTTTGAGAAGTGCTTTTCCGTTAAGCACACCGCCCTGAATCGGGGCTGATGTAGAATTGGGTTGCCCACCATTTGCTATCGCAATACTGCGGTCTTCCAACTTTGTCGCTTCTTCCGGGCGATTCAGCAAAAACAACAACAAGGCGTAATCTTTAAGCGTCGCCGCGATGCGCTTGTCGTTTTGTCCTAGCGTCTTTTCCTGTATCGCCAATGTTTGCTGGTAAAGCTTTTCCGCTTTGTCGTTACTGCCGCCTTTCGAGTGATAAAGGCGCGCGAGGTTCAACAATGCTTCGGCTGTTTCGAGGCTCTCCGCTCCGCTTGATTTTTGACGAATCGCCAAAACTCTTTTGAACGTATCTTCCGCCGCTCCGTACTCGCGTTCTTTTTGGGCGAGCCGTGCGATAACATCCAGAACCGGAATGAGTTTACCGTCTTCCGCACCGTAATTCTTTTCGAGAATGTCCAAAGACCGTCGCCCCAGTTTCTTGGCTTCGCTTATTTTACCGCGCTCGATTTGTATCATCATCACGTTATAAAGAGCCGCCGCCACCAAATGATGCTCCGGGTTGAGGGCGGTTTCGCGCAAACGCACCGCGCGTTCAGCCAA
>JBGTMR010000218.1:0-1626 GCA_041743485.1 Pyrinomonadaceae bacterium | reverse complement strand
CGAACTTCGTTACGAGAAAACCCACTCGAACATCGTCGAAGTAAAGGCGCGCGAAGGCGTCATCCTAACCCTCGTTACCGAAGGCGACGAGATGAGCGCGAACGAATCAACGCACGTCATCGAAATACCGGAAGCATCCGATTTACTCGCCCCGATACTCTCCGTCATCCCGCTTCAACTGCTCGCCTATCACATCGCCGTCCGGCGCGGCTGTGACGTTGATCAACCGCGCAACCTTGCGAAAAGCGTGACCGTCGAGTAATCACGCGAGGGCGGTGAGAGGTTTATCCACGAAGCGACATGAAGTAAGAACACGAAACAAAGCGATGCTCCCGTATTCTTATTTCGTGTCGCTTCGTGCCGTTTCGTGGATAAATTCTTTCACGTCTTACGTCGAACTCACCTTAATTTCTCGTCCGTATTGTTTCCCGCTCTCATCGTTCGCTGTTAAAATCGTCGCACTCGACCGACGTTTTATAAAGAGGAACGAACCATGCGCTTGACCTCAATTCACTTCAAGTTTTTCGTTTTGTTCGCGTTGCTCACTGCAACGTGTGCGCCGCTCAACGCCCAACGTCCCGCCGCGCGTCGCGCTACGGCAACCAATGGGGCAATCGACACCACACCTAAGAAGGACACCGGAACAATCGCCGGGCGCGCCACACATGACGGCGCGCCCGCCGCGAATATCACCGTGACGCTTGAAAAAGCCGGGTCGCGGCGTTTCTCAAATGAAAAACCGCTCGCCCGCACGCGCACCGATGCGGACGGGCGTTTTCGTTTTACGAACGTCGCCGCCGGAGCCTATAACGTCACGTCGCACGCTCCGGCATTTGTCGGTGAACGCAGGTTCGGTTTCGAGGGCGGCAAAGCGGTGACGCTTGATGCGAACGAAAACATCGACAACGTGGGTTTTGAACTTGAGCGCGGCGGCGTCATCACCGGGCGCATCATTGACGCGGAAGGCGCACCCATCATCAGCGAAATCGTTTCGCTGACTCCGGTTGACGAAAAGAATCAACCGCTTCAGAGCAGCTTCAACACGCCGTTTGCTTCGAGCGATGACAGAGGCATTTATCGCATCTACGGGATTCCCGCCGGACGTTATCTCGTCGGTGCCGGACGCGGTGAAAACAGCTTCCGCTTTGGCGGCGGTAATCGTTTTTACACGCGCACCTTTCACCCTGAAACAGGCGACCAGACGAAAGCCGCCGCGATTGAAGTCACGGCGGAGAGCGAAGCGACCGACATCAACATCACGCTCAAGAATACCGGACGCACGTTCACCGCGACCGGGCGCATCATTGATGCCGACACGAACGAACCCGCCCCCAATCTCGCCTACGGCTACGGCACAATTCAAGGGCAAGCCAACAATCGTTATATGGGCGGCTACGGCTACAACGGCTCACGCACGAATGCGCGCGGCGAGTTCCGGCTTGAGAATTTAGCGGCGAATGAGTACGCGGTTTTCGCGGGCGGCTCTGAAGGTACGAACGAACAGTACGGCGACTTGACGACGTTTGAAATCAAAGATGCCGATGTTAAAAACCTTGAAGTCAAGATGCACGCCGGAGCGTCAATCGGCG
Organism: Pyrinomonadaceae bacterium; assembly: GCA_041743485.1. GTDB lineage: Bacteria > Acidobacteriota > Blastocatellia > Pyrinomonadales > Pyrinomonadaceae > JANDLT01. Next base: position 37 of record JBGTMR010000218.1, on the reverse strand, counting down.
GTTACGTCACGCTTGAAGACGCGACCAACAAAGCGGC
>JBGTMR010000217.1:0-4656 GCA_041743485.1 Pyrinomonadaceae bacterium | reverse complement strand
GTCCGCTCGTGATGGCGGTGTTGAGGGCGGCGGCATTGGCGACGGAGCGTTGTTGCATTTCGGCGGCACTTCGCACAATCGTCATGTCGGCATCAATCGCAAGCAAGCCTTGCATCGCGTTCATCCGGGCTTGCGAATCGGGGGTTGAATTGAAGCCGCGCAATCCGAAGTAGTTGCCGGAGTTTGGATCGGTCGAAGCGTTCGACGCGATGGCGACGGGTTGCGCGTCAATGCCGGTAACGAAAAGATTCGTTCCGGCGATGGAGATAATCATCGGGAACGTCGCCGCGCCGTTCAAGTGTCGCGTGCGGTCGGCGGTGCGCCCGCCCCAACCCGTCGCCGACGCGCCTTCCGAGACGGCGGCTTGCCATTGAAGTTGCTGGTCGGAATGTGAAAAGAGTTGTTCGGGCTTGCGCGTGCCGTTGCGGTACTGGTCGCGCGTCAAGGGTTCAAGCAGAGTCCCGACGTTGGCGACCGCCGCGACTTTGCCTCGCGTCCACAAAGCCTGAAGTTCCGGCATCGCGGGATGCAGACCGAAACGGTCACTCGCCCCGCCGACGCTGACGGGTAAAATGTCGGTTTGCGGAATCGCCAACGCGCCGCGAACCGTCGAATACTGTGTGTATCCCGCGCCGTCAACCGGCATGATGGTGTTATTGCCGTCATTGCCGCCGAACAAAAAGATACCGACGAGGGCGCGGTAGTCGTTCGCCGCCCCCGACGATTGCGCCAACGCGCTGACCGAAGCGAAGCGACCGAATCCCGACATGACGGCGGCGGAAGTTAGCGCGCCGTACAAACTGTGGCGCATAAACTCTCTGCGTGAATGGTGTCCCATAATTTCTTACTCCGTGAAGGGTAGTGATGAATGATGAGTGATGAATGTAGGAATGTGCTTTAACTCATCACTCATCATTCATCGCTCATAATTACCTTTGTATCGCGTAGTGCGGTGAAGCGGCGACGAGATAGATGGCGGTCTTGGCGCGTGCCGATGCGGTGGTCGTCGTCATGTCGGCGACGGTGCGCGTGATGAGGTCGCGCATCGCGGGTGTCATGCTGCTGTGAAGCATCGTGCGGTCGAGTTCGTTGACTAAGTTCACGGGATTGGCGGCAAGCGATTCCCACGGGGCGAAGTTGATGATTGTTCCGGTCGCACCCGCGTCAACGGTTGATGGGCGGATGCGGTCGTAGGTCATCGTGTGGATGAAGTTCGCGCGGTACAGCGTGGTGTTGGTGTTGTGTATGCCGAACTCCGGTGCGGTTAAATCAGTTCCGGGAATCTTGTAGAACGGCGAAAAGAAATTAAAGACCGACGGCGATTGAAACACGCGCTGTCCCATGCCGCCCGTCTGGTCAACCAAGCCTATGCCGTCGCTCGTCGCATTGAACAAACGCAAAATACCTGTGACGAACAATGTCGGCTCGCGCAGTTTGCCGTAGTCGGGCGCGTTCTTGATTTCGCCGCGCGCTTCCGGGTCAAACAGAATCGCGGTGATGACGGATTTCATATCGCCGCGCACGCCCGCGCCATTATCGTTGAATGCCGATGCGACACGCGCGACATAAGCCGGAGTCGGGTTGCTGGTGACGAGTTTTTGAATCAGGTGGTTGGCGGTGAACGGCGCGACGTTCGGATGATTGAAAATGTTATCGAGCGCGATTCTCAAATCCGCGTTCGGGTTAGAGGCTGACGCGGCGGTCGCCGGAATCACTAAACCGTCGAGCAATTCTTTCGCGTTCGTCGAATGATTCGAGGCGACGGGAATCATCGGCTCAAGGTAATACTGCGGATTGCGTGTCACGGGCGTCGCGCCGGGTTTAGTCGGGAACGTCCAGCCGGTGAACACATTGGCGAAGCCTTCGACGGTTTCCTGATCATAAGTCGGAATCGCTTTTCCCGAAGCATCGAGTTTGAGCGTGCCGTCAAGGTTTAATTGATACAAGCCGATGGTGAAAAGTTGAAGCAGTTCGCGGGCATAATTCTCGTTCGGTTCGATGCCGCGCGCCGGGTTCGGCTTGTCGTTGTTCACCATGTCGAGGTAACGCCCCATCGCCGGATTGAGCGTCACATCTTCCATTAGCGTGCGAAAGTTGCCGAACGAATTGCGAAGCAGAACGCGCGCAAACGGCGACATAGAACTCGGCTGTTGGATGTCCACGCCACTGACGACGAAGATTTGACTTAGCGCGAATGCGACACGTTGCCGAAGTTGGTCTTCACCACTTAGAGCGTTCTGAAAGAAGCGCACCTGCATCGGGAACATCGTGTAATTATCGCGGTTACAATTCGGAATCGCGGCGGCGGTCGTACAGTAATCCGCAGAGTTTAGGGGACGCGGTTCTAACGCCGGATAATCGGATGAAGCGACGTTAAATTGTTCATCGAGATACGCGCGAAAGCCGTTTGCCGAAACGCGCGCGATGAGTTCCGGCGTTGCCCCGAAGGTCGTTTGTTCGAGAAAGCGCACGGTGTCGGCGACGGGTTGCGCTCCGGTGTACGGGTTGACGGTGGGCGGCACTACGACGGGCGGCGTCGCGGGAACGGGCGTCGGACGCGCTCCCGCATCGTCGGGCAAACCGCCGCCGATGCGCCCAAAACCGACGCGCACGCGATTACTCCCGACTCCGCGAAACGCGATTTGAATTAGCGCGTCACCGACATTCGCCAACTCACTCGGCACCACGACGACGATGCCCGTCATCCATTCTTTGCCCGCGACTTGATTGACCTGCACCACACGCAAACGATACTGACGCCGCGTGCCGTCGTTGGTGTTTGCTTCGGCATGAGCGGTGAAAGCGGAAGCGTTTTCATCTGGAAACCGCCGCACGTTCATCGCGTACAAGACGATGCGGGGTTCGCTCGATTTAGCGGCGATTGCTCCACGATTGCGGAAATCGCGCGTCTTGGTGCGCGCCGTCACGCCGAAAGGTTCGCTACGTCCGCTCGCATAGTCAATCGCCACCGCGCGCGTAGAGTTTTCGCGGCTCAACAATACGGGAGCGTCGCTTGTCTGTGCCTGCGCCGCATAACCTAAAGCGCACAGCAGAAAGCAGATAAGCGGAAGTTTTTTTACAGCACACGATTTAAGAAACGCGGAGCAGGTCGAAGGCGACACTTCCGTCAAACGCAATGGGTAAGCACGTTCAATCATAAAGCACCCGAAATTAGGTTTGAGTTGACTTGTCTAAGTTGAGTTAAATTGTCATTGAGTGAGATTGTGGTGGGCAGGCGCAGACAATATAGAGTACGAACCGTCATCCGGCAAGCTTTATTTTCAGCATTCGAGTTTCGGTTCGCCATCTATTTCTACGATTCGTCAACCGGAGCTATTGCCGAACGCCATGCGGGAGGTAAAACTTCCGCGCGTCTGACATAAACCGATGAGCCGCGCACGCTTTCAACCGCGACGCGCTCACCGAGTTCGAGCGCGTCTTCGCCTTCCACAGGGTACGCTTTCCAGATTGAGCCATAGACTTTGACCGCCGCTTCCTTCAATGCTCCGGCACTCGGTTCGACGACGACACCGATTTGTCCGGGTAAGGAATCAGCACCGCTTTTAAGCGCGGCGTCGGAGTGATGCGCGAAGTATTTGTTGAAAATCGTGCGCGACATAACGGTCAAGGCGATTGAGACGAGAAAGAAAAGTAGAAACTGAAACGGGTAGCCGAAGCCGAGTATCGCGGCGAACGCGGCGACGAGCGCGCCGACTCCGAACCACAACAGCACGAAGCCGAGGGTAAAGATTTCCGCGACGATAAGGATGATGCCCAGTACCGTCCAGAGAATAGCGACGAGTTCGCTCATGCTTGACCTTTATGGACGGAACAGGTTTTTGGCGATAAACCAGACGTTTGCCGGACGCTCCGCGAGGCGGCGCATAAAATACGGATACCACGCCGCCCCGTAAGGCACGTAGACGCGCATGTTGTAACCGTCGCGGGCGAGTTGTTGTTGAAGGTCGCGCCGCACGCCGTAAAGCATCTGAAACTCGAACGCCTCTTTGCCGATGTTGTTCTTCGCGGCGTAAGAAACAGTGGCTTCAATCATCTTGTCGTCATGAGTGGCGATGCCGTGATAGGTGCCGCTCGAAAGAAGCATTTGCATGACGCGAACGTAGTTATCATCCACATCTTTTTTGTCGGGAAACGCGACGCTCGCGGGTTCGTTATATGCGCCTTTGCAGATGCGTATGCGGGCGGGGAGTTTCAAAATATCTTTGACATCATCAACCGTCCGACGCAAATAAGATTGCATCACGATACCGACGGTGCTTTCACCGAATTCGGCGTGAAGGCGTTTGAAAATATCAATCGTGATTTGCGTCACGTCCGAGCCTTCCATATCAACGCGCACGAAATTACCGCGCCGCGCCGCATCTTCAACCACGACGCGGGCGTTTTTATACGCGAGTTCGGAATCAATCCCAAGCCCGAACTGCGTGAGTTTTATCGAGACGTTCGAGCGAATCCCGGTGTCGTCTATGCGCGACAACACGCGCAGGTATTCACGCACTTCTTCTTCGGTTTCCGAAACACGCGACACCGATTCATTCAAGTGGTCGAACGACGCGGAAGCACCGCGCGCATTTATTTCACGAATCGCATCGGTGGCTTGTTCAATAGTTTCTCCGGCGACAAAGCGCGCCGTCA
>JBGTMR010000216.1:0-6753 GCA_041743485.1 Pyrinomonadaceae bacterium | reverse complement strand
ACCGCGTTGCCGCCGCCCAAGCACAACGCCGCGAGTCCGCGCCGCGCGTTGCGACGTTTCATTTCATGTAGCATCGTCGTCAGCACGCGCGAACCTGATTGACCTATCGCGTGACCGAGCGCGACTGCTCCGCCGTTGACGTTGACGATTTCAGGATTCAGTTTCAGTTCACGGATAATCGCCACCGCCTGCACGGAAAACGCTTCGTTGATTTCGATTAAATCAACTTCGTCGAACGTCCATCCGGCTTTCGCCAGAGTTTTTTTCATCGCGTCAATCGGAGCCATCATCAGCATACGCGGTTCAAGTCCCGACGTGGCTTGCGCGACGATGCGCGCCATCGGTTCGATGCCCAACTTGTTCGCTTGCGCGAGCGATGTTACGACGAGTGCCGACGCTCCGTCGTTGACCGGCGGCGCATTGCCCGCCGTGACCGTGCCTTCAGCTTTGAACGCGGGTTTGAGTTTCGCAAGAACCTCTTTCGTCGTCTCGCCGCGCACGGTTTCATCGGTATCGAAAATTACGGGGTCGCCTTTTTTCTGCTTTATCTCGATGGCTAAAATCTCGTCTTTGAAGCGTCCGGCTTTAATCGCTTCGGCGGCTTTGCGATGCGAGTTCGCGGCGTACTCATCCTGCTCCTCACGCGATACGGTGTATTTGTCGGCGACGATTTCCCCTGTGTTGCCCATATGGAAATTCTCGAACGCGCACCACAAACCGTCATGCACCATCGAATCCACAACCTTCTGGTCGCCCATACGATAACCTTCGCGCGCTCCGGTCAAAAGGTAAGGCGCGTTTGACATTGACTCCATGCCGCCCGCGACAACGAACGTCGCTTCACCTAATTTGACTTCGTTCGCGGCGAGCATCACCGACTTCAAACCCGAACCGCACACCTTGTTTATCGTCAACGCCGAGACGCCGAACGGGATGCCCGCTTTGAGTGCAGCCTGACGCGCGGGGTTCTGCCCGACTCCGGCTTGCACGACGCAACCCATAATCACTTCATCAACTTTTTCCGGTTCGATACCGGCGCGGCGCACGGCTTCGCGCACCACCATCGCACCCAATTCCGTCGCTTTGAAATCTTTTAACGTGCCTAAAAACTTGCCGGTCGGTGTTCGCACCGAACTGATAATCACGGCTTCCGTTTGTTCACTCATAATGCTTCAAATCCTTAATGTTATTAAATTCGATTGAATAATTTTCGACGCTTCCATGCGAAGCCTAAACGATATGCAGTATCTTGTTTTGAGATTAACGATTTCGATTATCGCGTTCGCTTCTCATCGCTGTCAAACAACTCACTTCTCAAGCTAATGTCAGGCTGAGAGCATCGGCGTTCGAGTTTCATCTTTGTAAAACCATCGTTTGATGCCTCTTACGCGACGATGCTAGACTCACCGCCCGTGTTAATTCCAGCCCCAATTATCCATTGATGTAAGCGAGTCAATTTACGATGCAAGCACTCATCTTAGCCGGTGGCAAAGGCACGCGCCTGCGCCCCTTAACGGTTTATACGCCGAAGCCGATTGTCCCGATTTGCAACCGCCCGTTTCTGCTTTATCAAATCGAAACCCTGAAGCGCGCAGGGATAACCGACATCACTTTGTCGCTTAGTTATCAACCGCAGAAAATCGAACAACTGCTTGGCGGCGGCTCACGATACGGCGTCAGACTTCGTTACACCGTCGAACCGAACCCTATGGGAACGGCAGGAGCGTACAAGTTCGCCGCCGAACACATACGCGAAACCACCGTCGTTTTTAACGGCGACATTCTGACCGACCTCGACCTCGACGCCGTGATACGCGAACACCGCGAACGCGCCGCGACCGCGACGATTGTTTTAACTCCCGTCGAAGATGTCAGTGCTTACGGCGTCGTCGAAACGACGGATGACGGGCGCGTGCTTCGCTTTCTCGAAAAGCCGAACCCCGACGAAACCACGTCCAACACCATCAATGCCGGAACGTATATCTTAGAGCCAGATGTTCTCGACATCATTCCCGACGGCGAAAATTTTTCGTTTGAATACGGAGTCTTCCCGAAATTGCTCGAACGCGGCGAGAAGTTTTTCGCGCACGTCCCGCAGCTTAGTTACTGGATTGATTTAGGCACGCCCGAAAGATACCTTCAAGCCCATCACGACCTGCTCGCCGACCGCGTTGGGCGCATACGCTTTAGTGAAGAAGAGCGCGGGCGCGGTGCACACACCGGACACGACGCGCAGATTGACGAGGCTTCGATTATCGGTGAAGGCTGCACCATCAAAGCCGGAGCAAGCATCATCAATTCGGTTGTCGGCGAAGGCTGCCACATCGAAGAGAACGCGCAGATTAAAGATTCCGTTATCTGGTCGCATTCCAACATCGGCACACACACCAACATCTCAAACGCCGTCATCGGACGCACTTGCATCATCGGTCATCACGCCCAAATCGGAGCGGGGGCGGTGCTTGGCGACAAAACATCCATCACCGATTACACGCGAACCAGTTAAGAGTTCAATGTTCAAAGTTCAATATTTTAGAAACCGAGCCTTAGCATCGAATCTTGAGGTCGGGACATTTCTTATTGTCCCATAGGGACTTGCGACAATAGCCCAGCGATTCATCGCTGGGGCGACTTGATAATTATTTTCGCAGTCCCGTAGGGACGGCTGAAACTAACGGCGAAGATTCAGCCGTCCCTACGGGACTGCAAAGACTGGCACTATCGCACCCAGCGATAAATCGCTGGGCTATTACCAATCGTCCCTGACGGGACGGAAAAGCGTTCAAACATCCACACCGAAAGCTAAATCTTGAACACAATATGACATCGAACACCACCATTAAATTCGGTACGGACGGTTGGCGTGCCGTCATCGCCAGCGAATACACTTTTGCGAATCTCGAACGTGTCGCGCAGGCTTATGCCGCTTTCATCAAACGTGAATCAAGCGCAAATCAATCAGTCGTCATCGGTTATGACCGCCGTTTCATGTCGGAGGATTTCGCCCGTCGCGTCGCAAACGTCATGCACGGTAACGACATCACGACGCATCTTTTTTCAACCGATGTGCCGACGCCGCTTGTTTCATGGGCGGTGAAAGAACTCTGCGCGGCGGGCGGTGTGATGATTACCGCATCGCACAATCCGCCGCACTTTAACGGCTTCAAAATCAAAGCCGCGTTCGGCGGCAGCGCACCGCCGGAAACGACGCGGGCGGTTGAGGCTTTGCTTGATAAAAGCGAGATTCGCCGCCGTGATTTCCCGCAACCGGAGTTCGGAAAAGATGAATCGCAACTTGCCGGAGCGACGCAAACTTATCGTCGGGCGATTGAAAACTACGTTGACCTCGAACGCTTAAAAGCAATGGACGCGCGCATCGTGATTGACCCGATGCACGGCAGCGGCGGGCGTTGGGTTGAATCGTTTTTACACGGCGGCACGTTGCAAACCGAAACCATACGCGCCACCCGCGACCCGCTTTTCGGCGGCGTCAATCCCGAACCGATTGACCGGAACATTCGCCCCGCGAAAGATGCGGTCATCAACTCACAGGCTCTCGTCGCACTTCTCACCGACGGTGATGCCGATAGAGTCGGTGCGGTCAACGAATTGGGCGAAACGATGACGATGCACGAAGTCGTGCCGCTTATCCTGCTTCATCTCGCGCGTAATCGCCGGATGACGGGCGGTGTGGTTCGCACGTTTTCGCAATCCGTTTTGATGACGCGACTCGCCAAAAAACTGAATCTCAAACTCTACGACACGCCCATCGGCTTCAAGTACATCGCGGACTTGATGATGCGCGACGACATCCTCATCGGGGCGGAAGAATCCGGCGGCATCGGCGTCAAAAACCACATCCCCGAACGCGACGGCATACTCAATTCCCTGCTCTTTCTCGAAGCCATCGCCTACGCCGGAAAGCCGCCGTCCGAGATGGTCAAAGACATGCACAGAGAGTTCGGCGAGTTTTATTTCGGCAGAATTGATTTGCACTTTGAAGTCGCACGCGGGCAAGCCTTAGTCAAACATTTGTCCGAACAAACTCCCGCACAAACCGCCGGTTATAAAGTCATTGAGGTCTCGACGATGGACGGCACAAAACTCATTTTCGACGATGAATCGTGGCTCTTGTTTCGTCAGTCGGGAACTGAACCCGCCTTGCGCGTTTATGCGGAAGCGACTTCAAAACAGAAGATGCACGAACTGCTTGAAGCCGGACGCGCGATGACCATGTAAGTGAAGCCTGTGCAAATTAAAGTAGCTGTGTTTTCACCGCGTTAGCGGTGGGCGTGACTTTAGCCGTGCGTTTCAACGCACGGGAGAGAGGATGAAAATACCGTCGTCGCGTCAGCGACGATTGAGACTGTTTATTCAACCGTCGCTGACGCGACGATAATTCGATTTCGGCTTTTCCGTGCGTTGAAACGCACGGCTAAAGTCATTACATCGCTACGCGACGATTTATGCATAGGCTTCATGTAAATCATCGCACGATAAAGTTTTGCTTTTTTCAAGTTCCTTTTGAATTTGCAAAAATTGCGATGGGAATGATTAACAATGCGGCGACGGCGACTGCTCCGACAATGCCAAAGACTCTTTGCGTGCGTGCATTGTTTCGCTTTCCGGTGATGCGGTTGACGTTGCCGTAACCTTTTTGAATTTTGGTCGCGTCACCGTAATTGATTTCAGCAATGTTCACGCGGTCAACTTCGGCGACGAAGAAGCGGTCACTTTCGATGTTCTTAATCGTGCCGTGAATGTATGCGCCGTTTGCCAATTTCACCGTGACATTATTGTTATTGCCGATTTTCTCGACCTTCTGCTTAATCTTGGCGACGGACTTTTGCGCGGCTGTCATGCCGCTTTGTTGAGCAAATGCGACGGGCGGCGACACAAGCAATAAGCACCAAGCCAATGAGAGCGCGATAAGTGATTTCATCTGGTATCTCTTTTCTGTAATTTGTTTTTATAGCCGACTTGACCAAAGTCTTAGCGCAAGATTTGTGCCTGTTGCTTTGTTGCTTTGCAATCCTTATTTTTAACTTAGCTCACGGCATCGCGCTTTTTACAGTGCCGTGAAAATCTGACTCTTGTACAAGTTTTATTGCTCTCATGCCCGAACTTCCCGAAGTCGAACTCGTCGCCCGTTCACTACATCAACTCGTAACCGGACGGCGCATCGTCGAAGCCGAACTTTTGCGTCAAAGGCTTGCGCCCGCGCACACGCCGGAAGATTTCGCGGCGCGGTTGCGTGGGGCGACGGTGACGCATGTTGCGCGGCGCGGGAAGCACATTCTGATTCATCTCGATAATGCCTGTGTGTTGATGGTTCACCTGCGTATGTCGGGCAGGTTTTTATTGTTGCCTTTGGAAGCGGGACTTCCGAAGTTCACGCACGCGATATTTTATCTTGACGACGAGCGGCGTTTGATTTTCTCCGACCAACGCCATTTCGGTTTTATGCGAATCGTCGGGAAGGAAGATTTATTGACGGCAAAAGAATTGAAAGGACTCGCTCCCGAACCCTTCTCCGAAGACTTCACGCCCGCGTATCTCGCGGAGGTTTTGAGCCGTTCAAAACGCACGTTGAAAGAAACATTGCTCGACCAAACGAAGGTCACGGGCTTGGGCAATATCTACGCGGCGGAAGCGTTGTTCATCTCGAAAATCAATCCGTTTCAAATCGCCAGCGAACTTAAACAACGGCGCGTCGCATCGCTTCACAAGGCGATTATCGAGGTCTTGAACGAATCCGTCGCGCACGGTTCGACTTTGAATGTTGACCCGGAAAACATTGACGGCAGTTATTACGGCGGCGGCTACGAAGCGAGTTGGCGCGTCTATGACCGCGAAGGCGAAGCGTGCGCCGTGTGCGCCAAGTTGATTGAACGGCGCACACAGGGCGGGCGTTCGACCTACTTTTGCCCGCGTTGTCAGCGACGATGAAATTCAACTGAATGCCAGTTCGCATAGGGAAATGACATTACACGGATTTTCCTTGACGAAGCTGCCATGTTGAAATAAGCTGCCTTCATCGTTTGCGAGATTCTCACCGCCCTCAACTCACATCTCAATATTGCAGTTCATTTAGGGAACCTCGTCCTATGAAAACCAAACCCTCCAAAGCTACACTTGTAGCCATCGCCTGTATTGCATTCTCACTACTCGTGATTCAGCCAAGCATGGCAACAACCGCCATAATGCTAACCGATGACTAATTGATTGTTAGTTCTCGCGTCATCGTTGTCGGAGAAGTTCAGTCCGTCAAATATAGACGTGATCCGGTAAATAAAGGCATTTACACATACGTTGAAGTCAATGTACTTGAGCTAATCAAAGGGCAACTTAAAAAAAGTAGAGTCGTCTTAAAGCAAATCGGAGGCACCGTCGGCAATAAGCGAAGATTTGTTTCGGGTGCGCCGGAGTTCAACGCTGGTGAGCGCGTGCTGCTCTTTTTGAATACATCTTCCGACGGCACGCTTCGCGTGGCGCATCTGTTCATGCGAATCAAGGGTTAAGTATGCTTCTGTCTTTAAGCTGCGGCAGCAGCGAAAGTCGGTAGCCCACAGTGAAGCGATAGCGTAACTGTGGGAATGAATCAGAGAGAGGTTTCAAGCTACGGTAGTAGCGACAGAAATCAACAAGCGATTCGCATCCCGGCTATCTTACGCTGCTACCGCAGCTAAAAATCTTGGTATCGCTTAAACCCACAGTTACGGCTTCGCCTTCACTGTGGGCTACCGACTTGCC
>JBGTMR010000215.1:0-3001 GCA_041743485.1 Pyrinomonadaceae bacterium | reverse complement strand
CTCGCCGCGCTTCGCCTTCCTGCGCTTCTCAATGTTAGTCCTTCGTGGGGAGTCGCCGGACTGACCGCCGCGTCGGGTTTAGCCGGATGGGTTGAGTTTTACCTTTTGCGCCGCACGCTTAATCGCCGCATCGGTCACACCGGACTTGCTTTCGGTTTCACCGTGAGACTGTGGTTTGCCGCACTCGCCGCCGCCACGCTCGGCTACGGACTCAAGATTTTGTGTGAGCCGATGCATCCGGTTCTCGCCGCTGCCTTCGTGCTTGGCTCTTATGGAGTCACTTATTTCATCATCACCGCCGCGCTTCGATTGCCTGAATCACGGCAAGTTATGAATCGCGTATTGCGTATCTTGCGGTTGCGATAATTTTACAAAAAACTTTTCGCGTTTTTTTGGAAGAACGAATGGCTTATACCTTTACTTAAAACACCGAAAGAAAAGCGGATTATTGTTGGTACAGCAGCGGCAGGCTCCGAAGGAAGAAGTGGTAAAGAGGACGGGCAACCGCCCTCTTTTTGCGTCCTTTTTTGCAAACAGGGACACTTGTTAGATGAACACGAGGTAGTAATTGAAAATTTCAAACTTGTGTAACACGATGTGTGCGACTTTATGTTGACCGCCACCGGTTACTTCCCTATTATCTGCTCACTCTTTGCCTACCGACTTGCCAAGTCGGTTTTATAAATTTTAGGAGTTACGCAGTTGAGGTGATTTTCGACAACTCACGAAACTTCTCCCGAAACACTTCGCTGTAAGCCGTTTGTTTTCAACAAACCGATATTAAAGGGTGTTTCAGATGCGTAACTCCTAAAATTTTTCGACACCCGGCGTCACTTTTTCTGGAAGCCGTTGGCGATTGATACTTTCTACCTTCCACAATCGGTATAAACAGTTGTCACGGTGTCGGTAAAGAAGTGCAGCGCGTTACCTTTCGGAATTTGACACCTCAACAATAATTAACGCAACACGAACTCTGTAAAGCATGTCGCCACCCTCAATTTCGGTGCAGATTGCTTTGACAGTTTTGAAACGGGAGAACACAATGACGACCCTCATCTCAGGCACAATCAAAACTCTTGCTCTTTGCTTTGTCGCTCTTGTCTGCTTAACGCTTACGCAAGTCGAAGTGCGCGCGGATCAAGTCAATGTACAAGGGAGTACCTCCGGCACGTTCACTTCCACAGGAACGAACACGCTGAACGGACTCACTTTCACAAACGGCAGCTTCAATGTCACAACCGTCGGCGGCTTCGCTGCCATCGGTGCTAGTGCTGGCTCTACAAACAATCTCGGCACATTTACGCTCAATAACACCCCGGCTTCGTACACCGGTCAAACGTTCACACTAACGGTAACTTTCACGGCTCCGGCTGGCATTACAATGGGCAATCCGGCTATGGTTTCTGCGACCTTAACGGGTACGGTTGAAGCCACTGCTGGCGGCGTGTTCATTGACTTTGACGATGTTCCAGTACTCGTCACATTCAACAACGGCACAACTGCCGGTTCGTTTTCATTGACCGTCAACAATGTTTCCCTTGACGGAGGCAACTCGATTGCTGTTTCGGGCAACATTACGGGCGCGCAAGCGAACACAATTCCCGAACCGGCGACATTGATTCTCCTTGGCACGGGCTTAACCGGCGTTGCCGCGCGCATTCGCAAACGCCGCAAAAACGCGAACGCTGCTTCAATCAGCTAACGCGCTTCCTAAATTTCAACTACCACTAGAAAACGTCTGCGGCTCCCCCCGCAGACGTTTTCTTTGTGCGCGCATCTTTTTTTATCGAACTCACATTGAGACGGTTATTGACCCGACGCGCGAAGTCTTTCTATCATCCGCTCCATGCAAAAAATCATTTCCGCCGAAGCGATGCGCGAACTCGACCGCCTGACCGTCGAAGATTGCGCCACGCCTTCCATGCTTTTAATGGAAGCCGCCGCAAGCGGCGCGCTGGACGTTATCGTCAAAAATCTTAACGCCGATGTCGCCGATACGAGTTTTCTTATCTTTTGCGGGGCGGGCAATAATGGCGGCGACGGTGCGGGACTCGCCCGCGCATTGATGCGACGCGGAGCGCGCCGCGTTGATGTTGTGTTACTTGGAAGCATTGAGCGCACAGGCGGCGACGCGCGCATCAACTTTGAAATCGTTCAAAAACTCGCCAAGCCGGATGCCCGCGTCGCCTTCCGCGAATTTACCGACGAAGACGAAACCGGCTTAACCGAAGATTTGTTTATCAATCACGATGTTATCGTTGATGCGCTTTTCGGAACGGGACTATCGCGCCCTGTGTCCGGCATTCATCACCATGTCATCAACCTCATCAATGACCAATCACGCCTGCGTGACGAACGCCGACATGATTCACCCGCCGCGCACTTTGCGATTCGTCCCGCGCTCATCGTCGCCCTCGATTTGCCGTCCGGTTTGATTGCCGATGATGCCGCGCTTTCGGGGGCGTGCGTTCGTGCCGATTTGACCGTGACGTTCACCGCACCGAAACTCGCCAACGTCTTACCGCCCGCCGCACGCTTCAACGGCGAACTCCTGACCGTTAGTGTCGGCACACCCGATGCCCTGCTCGCGTCCGCCGATTCGCAAACATTCGTCACCGAAGCACACGACGTTCAGGCTTGGCTTAAATCTACGCGATACGTTCCCGGTTCATATAAAAACTCGCACGGTCACGCGCTCATCGTCGCCGGTTCGCGCGACATGAACGGCGCGCCCGTATTGTGTGCCGATGCCGCGCACAATGCCGGAGCGGGACTCGTCACCGTCGCCACCCCGCACAGCGCGCACGCGGCGGTGAGTTCCCGCGTTCACGCCGAAGTGATGGTTGCCGCGCTTGAAGATTCGAGCGACGGCGCAATCAACACGCTTGCCCTTCCGCGTGTCGCCGTGTTGTCCGAACGCGCGACCGTCATCTGTATCGGTTCGGGCTTATCTTCATCGAACGAAGAAACAACCGAATTTGTGCGCCGCGTCGTATCGCAA
>JBGTMR010000214.1:0-6895 GCA_041743485.1 Pyrinomonadaceae bacterium | reverse complement strand
TGTCTCGGATTGACGCTGTTGCTCGGCGCAAGCGGAGCGGTGACGGCTCTCGGCGATACGTTGTTTCCGGTCAAATCACTCGCGGAAGGTTTGCAAAACGATTTGACGGGAGCGGGACATTACCTCGTTCAACTGCGCGTTTTGCATCCCGTCATCGCGGGTTTGGTGACGGTGATGTTGAGCGTCGCGGCGTGGTGGACGATTAAGCGCGGAGTGAGCGACAACCCGCACGCGAAAAAGTTGGCGTGGATAGTCGTCTCGATACTCTGCGCGGAAGTCGCAGCGGGCATCGTCAATGTTCTCCTGCTCGCTCCGGTGTGGATGCAGATTGTACATCTATTCCTTGCCGATATGCTTTGGATTAGCGTGGTGATGTTGACCGCCGCGACGTGTTCACGCGCACCGCGACACGTCCCGCATCTTGAGCGGCAAGCGAACACGTCGCTTGATTTCAACCTCACGCCGCTGTCACGCCGAACTTAGCCTGTTGAATCTTCTCTGACCTTTCGCACCAAATCGTATTCGTCTTATACCATTCTGTCGGTACGCGCCGTTTGCACTTTCAAGTATTACGGCGAAATCAACACGTCGGCACGCCCGTTGCTTCCCCGCGATTGAACATCAGTTATGACCCGCCTTCAAAGCTATGCTTGTTCGTAAGAGTAGTTTTGAATCCCGATTTCGCCGTGATTTACCGCCCGCTCGTTTGTCCGGTCGAGTTTTGCATCGTCTTATACAAAAAGGAGTTTGCCGCCATGTCGCCCGTCATCACACACGTTGCGCCCGTCACACGTTTCTGCTTGTTTCTCCTCGCCGTCTGTTGTTGCGTCAGTCTGCTTTTCACCGCCGATGCGCGCGCCTCCGATGATGAAGTCGAGGTTGACGCTTACGATGAAACGGCGCGTGTCGCGCGCGTCACACACGTCGAAGGCATCGCCGATTTGCGGCGCAAGGGCGCGGGTGAAGTCGGAGACCTAAACGAAAGAGTTACCAGAAATTTGTCGCTCGTCGAAGGCGATGTAATTCAAACATCGGGCAGTGAAGCCCGCGTCGAGATTCAGCTTGACGAATCGAACTTCGTGCGTTTGCGCGGCAATACGATTGTGCGGTTGAGGACGTTGCGCGACGAAGGAATCGTGTTGAGCCTTGACGCGGGCGGGCTTCAGGTGCGGCTTGACGGCTTCGATGCGAGTCGCGGTTACTTTGAGATTGACGCTCCGAACATCACCGTCGCGCTTGAGCGAAAGGGTTTGTACCGTCTCGAAGTCGAGCCGGAAGGTTATCAACGTCTAACCGTGCGCGACGGCGGCGAAGCCCGTTTGTATTCCGAAAGCGACGGTTTCACGGTTCGTTCAGACCGCACGGCGGAGAGGTTTTTCACCGGAACGCGCTTTGAAGATTGGAACTTAATCGCCGCCCTGTCGAGGGATTACTGGGACGAATGGAGCGATAAGCGCGATGCGGAAATCGCCCGCCGTCGCCGTGAACGCGAAGCGGGACGCGACAATTACCACGCGAACGTGTGGGGCGCGGACGAGTTGGGCGACTACGGCGACTGGATTGATACGTCGGAATACGGTCGCGTGTGGCGTCCGTCTTCGTCGGCAACGAGTATCTATACGAACTGGTCGCCGTATCGTTACGGACGTTGGCAATGGAGCGCGCCTTACGGTTGGACTTGGGTTTCGGACGAGCCTTGGGGTTGGACGACGTATCATCACGGGCGTTGGGTTTATTTCCGCAACGCATGGTGCTGGACGGCTTCGCCGTACAATCAATATGTTTCATCCAACCGCCGTTATCGTTTGTGGTCACACTGGCGTCCCGCGCTGGTGGTCTTCTTTTCGTTTAACTTCGGCAACAATCAACATCTCGGCTGGCGTCCGCTCGTACACGGTGAGCGAGACCCGCGCGCGCGCAATTACACACGCGGTTTCAGGCGCGGTTATCGTCAAGGGTACGGCGACGGGCGTGATGATGGACGCGGCGCCCGACGTGATGCCCGCGACCGTCGCCCGCGTAATCCGTCGTCACCATCCGCCGGAGCATCGCCGCAAGATTTACGCGCCGTGCGTGACCCCGCGTTGCGCCGCGCGTTGACGACGCAGCCGGTCGCGGATTTCGGCAAAGGTCGCCGTTCGTTCCGCCCCGCGACACCCGCACAAGCCGACATCGCGTTGAACTCCGAACCCGTGCGCGGTCGCCTGCCTATCACACCCGTCAACGGGATTCCAAACGCGACGCCGAACAGCGCGCCGAACAATCAAACTCCGCCCGCGACGAACGAGACACGACCGCGCGGCAGAGATTTCGGTCGGGGCAATGGCAGAAATAATGATAGAAACAATGATAGAAACAATGGTGTAAATAATAACGGAAACCCCGCCGTCGCATTGCCGACAATCGGAGCCGCCCCGCGCGTTGACGGTCAACCGCTCGATGCCGAACTGCGTCGCCGACGCATGTTTCGCGGGCGCGATGTGCGTCCCGTTTCGCGTGGTGTTGATGAACGCCCCGACATAACGCCTAACAATAACAACAATCCCAACGCCGCTCCTGTGATTAACCCGTCCGTCAATCCGAATCAAATCGGCAATCCGAATGACGGGACTGTCAACACACCGAACACGGGAGTTATGGTGCGCCCAAACGTGCCGCGTCGCCCGCGTTCACCGCGTAACATCGGTGACACCACGAACACAGGCGGCGGGACGGTGACGCCGACGCCGAACAATCCCGTCACTCCCGACGCCGACAACAACAACCCGTCCTCGAAAGACGCTGAACGCGAAGAACGCCGCGCCCGTTTCCGCAACCGCACGCGGGAAAACATCGAACGCCCCGTGCGCGCGCCCATCGTCATCACGCCGCCGCCGAACGTGAACAATGCTCCCGCCGCACCCCCACCGTCTTCCGGCGAAAGTCCGCGCTTCGACAACAACGAAGAACGCCGCCCGCGCGCACGTGAGCGTGAACGCGACGACGCTCCATCACGAAGCGAAAGACCCGCCCGAAACGAACGCCCGCCGCGCGAGGAGCAACCCACGCGCAACGAACAGCCCCGACGCAATGAGCAGCCTCAAAGCGAAAGACCTTCACGCAATGAACAACCACAAAACGAAAGACCGTCGCGCGACGAGCAACCGCGCCCGTCCGCACCCGCGCCGGTCAGAGAATCGCGCCCCGAACCATCATCGCCACGCGAGCAAATAAGGGAGAAAATCGAAATCAAGAAAGACCCGATTGATAATCGCTGAAGTCACTTCCGCGTCAGCCTTCCATGATTCTTCGGAACAAACTTAAAGCCGCGTCGTGGTTAACCACGACGCGGCTTTAAGTTTCAGACGAGCAACCGGGGCGAGTTACGGTGAGATTCCAAACGTCACAAAAATTTAACTTGATTTGCCCGTAACCGGATTGGTGGCAACCGTTGTTTGGGAAGCCCGTTAAAGCACCTGCCGTTGTTCAAGAGTGTCACCCAACCCGAACAGGTTGGGTGACATTTTCGCTTTTCCGCATTACTCAAAAGTCGAAGCGTAAGCCGACTCTGATTTGTCGCTGGCGAAGGGTGCGCGATGGAACTAAGAAGCCGCTAAGGAACGCGGGTTGGTTGGTGTTTTGCGCCTCAAAGTCAATGAACTCGTTGGCGAAGGTGAAGACGGTTTTGTTAAGCACGTTGCCAGCCTCGATGAACGGGCGAATGCGGACTCTTTCGGAAATGCGAAAATCGCGTTGCGCGGTGATGTCGAAGACGAAGAGAGCGGGTCCGATTCCGGCGTTGCGCGGCAGATTTCCGACTTGCCCGATAAGCGGCAAGCTGAATTGCGGCAGCACATTCGCGGGCAACGGTTCACCGGGTTCGCGTGAACGTAAAGATGCCAAATCGCCGCTGAAGTTCGGGCGGTCGGTGGTGGTCGAATCGAGATTGCGGTCAATGCCACTGCCGATGTTGAACGGTGCGCCGGAAGCGAGGCGCAAAATCGGTGAGAAGCGTATACCGCCCAAGTAGCGCGGCGTGTCGAAGGCACCGGAGAAGACGAAGCGGTGGCGGCGGTCGAGTCGGCTACGCGAAAACTCGCTTGCGAAGTCGCCGGGAAAAGTCGCGTTGGAAGTATTGACGATGCCGTCGTCTTTGAGACTCGAAAGCGTATAGCCGCCGCGCGCCGAAAATCCCAAGCCGCTCTCACCGATGCGCGTGAAGCGGCGGCGCAATTCGATGGTCAAGCCGTGATAACGAGAGTTGCCGATGGACGCGACTTGCTCGATTGCATCGGCTTGTGGAATCGGGGCGAAGCGGTCGAGGACGGTGAGAGCGGCAAGGCGCGGCAAGGCGTTCGACGATGTGCTCGTCGCGTTTAAGTAGATGGTGCTGACGGATGGTTGCCCCGCCGTCGGATTGACGATGGCGTTCGAGTTGACTCCGGCGGGAGCGACGGCGAAGCGCACGGCGTCGCCGGTCGCGCCGTTAATCGGGCGAGTGGTCGAGCCGGCGGGCGGCGTGTTTGAAAATTCGCGCGACAAGAGAAACGCGGCGTAGTCGGGGAACTCGGCGGGTATTTGCGGGGCGTTGGCGTTGAACTCGCGGAGCAAGTGCAGCCCGCGATTGAACGTGTAATTTGTTTCGACGACGAAGCGTCCGCCGATGTCGCGCTCGAAGCCGACGTTTGCCTGATAGCTTTCGGGAATGCGAATCGTCGGGTCGAGGCGGCGCGGTTCGATGCGTCCGACACCGCCCGTAATCGTGCGAATGCCCAGCGGGACAATCGGGTTATCAACCGTGAGATTACCGGGAAAGCCGATGTTGTTGAGGATGTAGTTTTGGCGTTCGACGAGCGGACGGGTGGCGAGCCGCACGCCCGTGCCCGGAATGATGTTGCCGTTCGCGTCGCGTGTTTGGTTGACGAGTACGCTGTCTGTGTCGTATGCGATGCGAGATTCGGTGATGGTGGCGTCGTCAATCGTGCGTAAGATTGGACGATTATAGAAGATGCCGCCGCCCGCGCGAATCACGGTTTTACCTGTCCCAAACGGGTCGTAGGCGAGACCGAGACGCGGACCGAAGTTGTTGCGGTCGCGCAACACGGTTTCGTTTTCAAAGCGTAGTCCGTAGGAGAACGTCAGGTTCGGGCGTATCTGATATTCGTCTTGCGCGAAGATGGCGGTGTAGGTGTTACTGATGGACGAGTTGCCGCCGAAGTTTTGACGAAAGCGGTTGGGACGATTGGCGAGAAAATCGGCGACGCTGTTGAAGTTAAACGTGCCGGTCGCGTCGGCTAAGTCGGCGATTTCGGAGTTGATATATTGAATGTCGCCGCCAAGTTTAATAGTGTGTTTGCCGCGCACGATGGAGAGCGAATCTTGCACTTGAAGGCGTTCTTCGCGGCGATTGTTGGCGAAGTTGCTTGACGAATTGTTGGTGATAAGGGTGAAGGGTCCGCCGGTCGTGGTTCCGCGAAAATCAGGGTCGGTCGTCGGCAGCGAATCGCGCACGGAAATCAGCACGACGTTTTCATCGCGTTGGGCGATGATCGCGGGTTCAAGACGGGAGACTTGGGCGCGCAGTTGATTGACGATGTTCGACGAGAAGACATAGTTATCCGTGATGGCAATCGCCGCGCTGTTGCGAAGGGTGGCGAGCAAGGCATCTTCGAGACGGTTGTTGCCGCCGAATTGACGGCGATTATTCGTGCGCCCGATTTGCACCGAACCGAAGATGTTGTGCTTGTCGGTGAAGCGATGGTCAATGCGCCCCGAAATGCGCTGATTAGTGTTCGGAGTTGCGAACTCATCCGTGAAGGCGGCGATTTGCGCGGGTGTCACGCCGGGCGTTAAGTCAACGATGCGTTCCGGGCGCACTCTCACAAGCGAAGTCGGGACGGGCAAGGGAATAATCGAACTCACGCCGACCGGGACAAGTGTGTCAATGCGTTGCACGGCGTTCACCGTGTCGTTTTCATAATTGGCGAAGAAGAAGGTGCGGTCGCGTCCAGAATAAAACGGTTCGCCGCCCTCACCGAAGCGCGGCAGGTAGAGCGGTCCGCTGAAGTTGAAGCCGGGGTTGTGTTGTTGAAGCGGAACGCGCGTGAAGCCGCGCAGGTTGTTGCGGTAAGTGTTGGCGTTTAAGGCTTCGTCGCGGAAAAAATAGAAGCCGCGCCCGCGAAAGCGATTCGTTCCGGCGCGCGTGCGAATGTTGACGCGCCCGCCGCTCGCGCGCCCGTATTCGGCGGCGAATTGACTCGTGATGATTTGCACTTCCGCGATGGCTTCAATGGACGGCTGAAAACGCTCGGACGCCACGCGGTCGTCGTTGTTGTCGAGTCCGTCAATGGTGATGTTATTCGAGTAGGCGGGACCGCCGGAGAGGGCGAAAGTGCCGCCTTCAATCGAGCCGGGATTGGTTTCCGAATTGATGTTGTTCAGATTGCTGTTGCGGTCTTCGGCGACATCCATCAACGAGAACGGTTGTTCGGTGACACCGGGCAAGGTGAAAACGAGGTCGAGTGCCTGACGCGAGATGTTCGGTAAGGATTCGAGTTCTTCGGTGGTAATCGTGCCGCCGACGACGGTGCGCGTGGTGTCAACGGGCGGCGGTTCGGTCGAGACTTCGACGTTATCCGCGATGCCGATGGTGAGTTCGACATCGTTGCGGACGGTTTGCCCGGATATGAGGTCTTCAAAGGTTTGCACGGTGTCGGCGAAGCCGGTTGCCGCGACGCGCACTTGATACGTTCCCGGTTTCAATTCGATGAGACGATAGCGTCCGTCATCGCCCGTCGTCGCGGTGCGTTCCGCGCCGGTCGTGGTGAGGCGCGCGGTGACGGTCGCGCCGGGAACGGGTGCGCCGTTCGGGTCGGTGACGCGACCTTGGAACGTGGCTTCGTCGAGGTCTTGCGCG
>JBGTMR010000213.1:0-2631 GCA_041743485.1 Pyrinomonadaceae bacterium | reverse complement strand
CAATCGTGGTGGCGGCGGTGGTCGCGGCGGCTACGGCGGCGGCGGCAACGGCGGCGGCAACCGTGAATCACGCTGGTAATTAGCTTTTGCTGATTGCTCGAAATAGTTAGATGGTAACGAAGCCTCCGGCACGCACTAACTGTCGGAGGCTTCGCCCTTAATGAACTTACAAACAAAATAATGCCCGCGCATTGTGCAAAGGCGACACCAAAAGGATTTAATGAATTTTACAGAACTCGGATTGCAACCTGCCCTGACGCAACGTTGCGACCAACTCGGATATACAGAACCGACACCAATTCAACAACAAGCGATACCCGTAATTTTAACCGGCTCCGACCTCATCGGTTGCGCCGAAACCGGAACCGGAAAAACTGCGGCTTTTCTGCTTCCTACAATCCAAAGATTATTTGAAAAAACCGCCGCCCGTGAAGCCTCGCCCGTGCGCGTTCTCATTCTCGCACCGACGCGCGAACTCGCTTTGCAAATCGAAACCAATTATCACGAACTCGCACCCAAGCGCGCTCCGCGATGCGTGGCTCTTATCGGCGGGGCTGGTTTCGCCAAACAGCTTGACGGCTTACGTCGCGGGGCGGGCGTCTGCATCGCCACACCCGGCAGACTGCTCGACCATCTCGAACGTCGCACCATCAGCCTTTCAAACGTCGAAGTTTTAGTTCTCGACGAAGCCGACCGGATGCTTGATATGGGCTTTCTTCCGGCGATAAATCGCGTCCTCGCGTTAGTTCCCAAGTCGCGGCAAACTCTGCTTTTCTCCGCCACGATGTCGAAGGAAATCGAAAAAATTGCCCGCACGACGATGCGTGAACCCAAGTTCGTCGAAGTCAGCCCACGCGGTAACGCGGCGGCGACCGTCGAACAAAAAGCCTACCCCGTCGCCTCAAACTCTAAAACCGCTTTGCTGCTCGATCTGCTTGAACGCGAACACATCGAATCGGATCGTGTGCTGGTCTTTACGCGCACGCGCCGTGATGCCGAGAGAATCGCGCACATCCTCGAAGCCCGCGAACACAAAGTCAATCGCATTCACGCCGACCGTTCGCAGCCGCAACGCGAAGCCGCTTTGCGTCAATTCAAAAACGGGCAAGCCCGCGTCCTCGTCGCCACCGACATCGCGGCGCGCGGCATTGACGTTGATTCGATTTCACACGTCATCAATTACGACGTACCCGCCGCCCCGGAAGATTACATCCACCGTATCGGGCGCACAGGCAGAGCCGGACGCGCGGGACAGGCAATCACGCTTGTCGCTCCGATTGATGAACCTTCGATGCGTTCAATCGAACGCCTGACCGGACGCGATGTTGAACGCATCCTGCTTCCCGCTTTCGGCGGTGCTGCTCCGGCGACCGCCGCATCCAGCCGTGCTTCACTCTCGCGCACCGGAAGCAGTTCAAGCCGCCGCTCATTCCGTCCGCGTCGCGCAAGTCGTTAAAAAGACGATGATATTCTCCTGATGTAAATTGTTTGCGGGCGTCCTTGAATCACTTCAACGCCCGCATTTCGATTGTCCTCTTGAAGTTTGAAACTCAACATCTCAAACTTCAAAATCAAATTTTTCCATCCGACATCAAGCCTCTTCCTTCAACGCAAAAATCTTAAAACTCGCCGCGTAATCATTAACGTCATAGCGACGTAGTATCTCGCTCAAATCGCTGTGAGCATCGGTTGTGATGTTCGTCAACGGTGCGGGTGAACAACATGCCGTCGCCGCGAGCGGCAAACTTTTCGTGTCGCTGATTGGGGCATCGGTTGAATCGTTCATCGCCGGAGAACAGCAACCCGCCTGACCTTCGACCGCCGCGTAAGCATTGAGGTCTGCTCCGCTATCAACGATTTCGATGCTTGAAAATCCCGCCGCCCGAAGCCCTTCACGAAACTCATCAACTAACAACGCGCCGGAAATACAGCCGACGTAAGCCATCACGTCATCGGCGATTTCAGCCGGAAGCGGCTGTTTAAGCGCGATGTCACTGACGGCGAGTCTGCCGCCGGGTTTGAGAACGCGGGCGATTTCACGGAAGACGGCATCTTTATTCGTCGCCAAGTTGATGACGCAGTTGCTAACCACACAATCCACCGAAGCGTCGGGAATCGGCAAGTTATCAATCGTCGCAAGGTGAAATTCGACGTTCGTATATGGCTTGCCTTCGGCGTCGCCGCGCTCCGCATTAAGCCGCGCAAGGTCAATCATCTCCGGCGTCATATCAATCCCGATGGCGCGACCCGACGCCCCGACTTTTGCCGCCGCTAAAAACACGTCAAGCCCGCCGCCGCTGCCCAAGTCAACCACCGTTTCACCCTCACGCAAGTTCGCCGTCGCCGTCGGGTTGCCGCACGACAAACCCATGTTCGCTTCCGCCGGAATCGAAGCCAGTTCCGCGCTGGTGTACCCGAAAGCTTCCGCGACCGAGCGCACGCCCGTTTGCTCAGACGAACGATTGCTTACTGCGACCGCTCCGTATTTATCGCGCACGACTTCAGTTATATTGTTTGACATAGAATTATACTTAGCCTTTCCGCTTATGCGTTGATTTAGAGTTGTGATATACATTCGCACAAGCGAATGTGTTCGCGGATATTAACAGCGAAGCATACATGCGTCAAGGC
>JBGTMR010000212.1:0-1795 GCA_041743485.1 Pyrinomonadaceae bacterium | reverse complement strand
GGAGCTGATGATCTGGATCGACTGCCTCCGCCGCGCCTCGGCAAAGCGCGTCACTGCCGTGATCCCGTATTTCGGCTACGCGAGGCAGGATCGTAAAGACGAAGGCCGCGTGCCGATCACCGCAAAGCTGGTGGCCAATCTGCTTGAGCGCGCAGGCGTCGATCGCGTCGTCTCGGTTGATTTGCACGCCGCTCAGGTGCAGGGATTTTTCGACATTCCCGTCGACCACCTCAGCGCCGGGCCGGTGCTGGTCAAGTGGTTCAAGAGCTTGAAGCTCAAGGACCTGGTGTTTGTTTCGCCTGATGTCGGAAACGTGAAGCGCGCACAAGAGCGATTGAAGTTGGCGGGTTGGCTTCAATCGCTCTTGTGCGCGCTTGTGGTATCGGTTCATTTTCTATCGTGTCAGTTGTTCAAACGTATCGCGTGAGATGAGCATCTCGTTAGTGTTGAGCGCGCCGTCAATCGGAACACGCGCCGCGTGTCCGTTGAGTTCGACCGCGAGAGAAGATGCGCGAGCGCGTGCGTAACGTAGGCGAAGGCGTTGGCGGGCGATAAACTCGCGTGGTTGCTCATTCGCGCGTAAGGTAAAAGCCTGCCCCCGATTGTCGTCATCGGTGAAAACCGTGACCGCGACATCTTCACCCGTCGCGGCGAGGCGCGCAATCAAAGGTTCGTTCGCGCCGAGTGTAGGCGGCGCGGGGGTCGGTTGAACTTGTGGAACGGTGTTCACGGGTTGGGTCGTCGCGGCATCGGTTGTCGTCGCGGCGGCACTCCCGGCGTTGCGTTTCGAGTACCAATGTTGCGCCGCATAAACGCCGTAACAAATAATGGCGAGGATGATGATGCTGAACAACGCCGTCAGCTTCGAGGAACGGCTGCCTTCGCCGTTGGTATAAACCTGCGGGCGATACGAAACAGGAGCGTCTGTATCGTCGGTTTCACCCTGCGCGCGGGCGGCGCGCGAGTAAAGTTCAAGGGCGACGTTTTCATCGAAGCCGACTTGCTTGGCGTAAGCTTTGACGAACGAGCGGTTGAAGATGCCGCCGGGAAGTTGTTTGTAGTCGCCGGTTTCGATGGCTTCGAGGTGGCGCATCGCAATGCGCGTCTGGTCGGAGATGGAGCGCAAAGTAATGTTGCCCGCTTCGCGCGCCTGACGCAGTTGGTCGCCGAGCGAGTTGTTGGAATCAGGCACGTTGGTACTCGAAGGGCGTGATGTAGGGGATGAGTCGTTAATCTTGAGGTTCACTTGGCTTCGGACTCCGAAGGATAGTCACAAACGGTTGAACAAATTTACCGGCGTTCGCAAAAACGGTCACGGTAACCATCAAGCGTCTTGACTGTAAGGAGAGTTCAAACGAATTAAAAGTGGTTTTGACGGCGAAGGGCGACTATAGCTTGCACAATTCGCCAGTGTCAAACAAACCGTTTGCGCTCCGTCCGTCCGTTCACCCGTATATCTCAAATTTAGCGGTGCGCTTGATTCTTCGGGCGCGCGGTGCTACGTTTGCGCTCTTCAAATCAAGATTTCCACAAGTAAAATTTCGTTCCCATTCACAAGTATGGAAACGCACTCAAGATAGAAACACAGTAAAGCGAGGATACCTTATACATGGCACTCGAAGCACTCGGAATGGTTGAGACGAAAGGTTTCGTCGGCGCGGTCGAAGCGGCGGACGCGATGGTCAAAGCCGCGAACGTCACGCTTTTAGGCAAAGAATATATCGGCGCGGGCTACGTCACGATTTTCGTGCGCGGCGATGTCGGAGCGGTCAAAGCCGCGACCGATGCAGGGGCG
>JBGTMR010000211.1:0-56045 GCA_041743485.1 Pyrinomonadaceae bacterium | reverse complement strand
AACGGATGCGCCGTCACGACGGGTCCGAAGATTTCTTCGCGCACGACTTTCATGTGATTTTGCGTATCAACCAGCACCGTCGGTTCGACGAAGTAACCCTTAGAATCTTTGCGCTTGCCGCCCGCGACCGCCCGCGCGCCTTCTTCGATACCAGAATCTAGGAAGCCGCCGACGCGCTCGAATTGTTCTTTTGAAACGAGAGGTCCCATTTCGGTGTTCGGGTCAAGCCCCGAACCGACCTTCATATTGTTTGCGACGTGCGCCACGCCTTCGACGACTTTATCGAAGATTTTTTCCTGTACATAAAGCCGCGAACCCGCGCTGCACACCTGCCCGTGATTAAAGAAAATCGCGCTCGACGCTCCGGCAATCGCGGTCTCTAAATCCGCATCGCCGAGAACGATGTTCGGTGATTTGCCGCCGAGTTCGAGCGAGACTTTTTTCAAATTTCCGGCGGCAGCCTGCAAGATTAACTTGCCGACTTCGGTTGAACCCGTGAACGCGATTTTATCCACATCATCGTGCGCCGCGAGAGCCGCACCCGCCGTTTCACCGAAACCCGTGACGATGTTGACGACGCCATCGGGAAAGCCCGCTTCGCAAATGAGTTCGCCCAAACGTATCGCCGTGAGCGGCGTCTGCTCCGCCGGTTTAAGAACGGACGTGCATCCTGTGGCGAGCGCGGGAGCGAGTTTCCACGCTGCCATCAACAGAGGGAAATTCCAGGGAATGATCTGCCCGACGACGCCTACGGGTTCGCGCAGGGTGTATGCGTGAAATTGACTGCCCGGCATGTACGGCACGGACAGGGAAATCGTGTTGCCTTCAAGCTTCGTCGCCCAACCCGCCATGTAGCGAAACATCTCCGCCGCGAGCGGAATGTCCGCCGCCGCCGCGACCGTCGCGGGTTTGCCGTTGTCGAGTGATTCGAGTTGCGAGAGTTCTTCGGCGTGAGCGTCAATCAAATCACCAAGCTTCCACAACAAACGCCCGCGATCCGAAGCGGTCATCCTCGACCACGCCCCTTCGTCGAAAGCCTTGCGCGCGGCACGCACCGCACGTTCTATATCTTCCTTTTCGCCTTCCGCGACGCTTGCGAGAATCTCGCCGGTCGCGGGGTTATAAGTCGGAAAACTTTTGCCCGAAGCGGCGGCAGACCATTTACCGTCAATCAACAATTGTTGCGGACGAGCGATGAATTGAGCGACGTTTTGATTAAGTTGAATTTGTCTTTCTGCGGTTGCCATAACTTTACCTTTCTGTAAAAACGGTCAGGTTATAAGGTGAAAACTCAAGTTAAGTCTCACATGCGGTTGAACTAAAATACGTTCTGAGTGATAGTTGCGAATAAAGCAGATTGTAGCCTAAGTTGTAACAGGTTCGATAGAAAATTCGCCGCTTGAAAACAATTTCGACGTGCCGCACAGCTTCACCAAAGTAATATACTAGACCTCTTGCAAAAGTCCCGTAGGGACTTCGTGACAATAGCCCAGCGATTTATCGCTGGGGGAAACGTCGGAAATTTCTCCAGTCCCGTAGGGACGACTGACCGGATTTTCAAGTGTCCCTACGGGACACGGCAGGTTGCTTATCTTGTACCCAGCGATAAATCGCTGGGCTATTATCAAACGTCCCTGACGGGACGACTTTTGCAAGAGGTCTACTATTCCACTCAAACATAATTTGTGTTATCGGACGAAACCTGTAGAATTAAAGAGAACCCTATATGAACCCAACATTCGCACCCGATGTTAAGAAGCGGTTTTCTCCGGTCTTCGTCTCCGTTGTGTTTGGAGTGATGTTCTTCATAGTGTGCGCGGCACAAGCATCGGCGCATGAAAAGTGGTTCTTTGATGCGCGAGATTACGGCTTGCGTTGGGATTTATTCTTTCGTCCGTTGCCGTTGATGTTCACGAGTGGCGTTTTGCTGGTAACGCTGGCGGCGTGGCTGTGGTGGAAGCGGCGCGGGCGTAGTTATGTTCCGGGTCCCGAAACTTTGGGGGCGACGGATGAACGGCGCAGTTTTCTTTACGCGCTGATTCCCTTGATTTTGGGCGTGCATGTCGCCGTGCCGCTTCTTGTCAATGGCGTGCAGGGTGAACTCTTTACGCCGAACAATCAACTTGCGCCCGGCTTCTGGCGTTACGCTCTCGGACTTGCTCAAACAGGCATCGCTCTTGCACTCTTTTATGGCGGTTTGACGCGCTTCGCCGCTTTCGCCCTTGCCGCGCTGTGGTTCGTCGGCATCCCGCTCGTCGGCTTAGAGCAAATGCTGGACAGCATTATGTATTTGGGCTTTGCGGCGTTCTTCTTTCTCGCCGGGCGGGGACCTGTTTCGATTGACCGTCTCGTCTTGCCGATTTTCTCCCCTTCGCCGCGCATGATGTCAAAAGCCGTAACCGCACTGCGCGCAGGATTGGGGTTGAGCCTTATCTTCGTCGCGTTCACGGAGAAACTCTTGAACATTCCGCTCGCGCAATCTTTCCTCCAACAGTATCCGCTTAATTTCACTCCGTGGTTCGGCGTTCCTTTGTCGAACGAAGTTTTTATATTGTGCGCGGGCAGCGTCGAACTGCTCGTGGGGCTTTGGATATTGTTCGACATCTTCACACGCGAGATTATTCTTATCGCGTGGATTCCGATTAACCTGACGCTAACGGTTTTCAACTGGACGGAACTTATCGGACATTTGCCGATTTACGGTACACTCGCCGTGCTTCTCGTGTGGTCGCCGGGCGAAGCGAACGGAACATTGTGGCTGCGCGGACTGCGCGAAGTATTTCTACCCGAAAAACCGCGCGCGCAGGGCAACGACGCGAACATGTAACCTCGTCTCTAATGGGTGACTGCGAAGTTATGCGTAAATTAAAATGGCAGTTGTAAATTGATTGTTGAAGGAGATTGTTACCGATGGGAGAATCCCGACAAACCGACGACGTGCGGCAACCGACACCCGACGCATATCCTCTTTGTGTGCGCTGCGACAAGCCCGTCGAAGGCTTAACCGTCTCCGCGCACCCGACCGATACTGAAAAAGTTACGGTTCATTATGAGTGTCACGGTGAACACGCTTCTCAAACCTTACCGGCAAGCTTGCTCAAAAGCGACAAAGGCTTGGCGGACTACACGGCTTTCAGCGCGTACACCAGCGGGCTGATGCCGAATCACGAAAAGTAAAATTTCGACTTGTTCGATTTCAAAAGCGTCCGCCAAAATTTCTCGCCGCTTAGTTCTATCTTCAAATCATCCTCGAACCAATCAAGCGCGACGCGCGCGGGCTTTCGTTTTGGGAATCGTCTTTTTCGGCGGCACAACCGCGAAGGGGCGTCCGTCTTTCAAAGCCCTGCCCGCCGCGATGCTCTCAAGCGAAACGACGAACCCTTGTCCGCGCGTCACACGCTTTACAATCGCGTCGTGTGTGTCTTCGTCAATCGCCAAAGGATTTACGCCGTTAAGTTCAAGTTCGCGCCGCAGATTGGCGAGGGTTGAAGTCTTGCGTTCATAAACATCGGCATACACATAAAGCTTGCCGCCTTCGATGACCTGCGTATCGTAATTGATGTCAACCGGAAGCGGCGCGCCGAGTTTGGCGACCACCGTGTTGAAAGTACGTTTCGCGTTGGCAATGGCGGACGAAGACACATCGGCATCACGCGCCGCCACGATTTTCTCCGCGAGGTCATACAAATCCGCGCGCACCATACGCAAACATCCGTGCGAAACGAGATTGCCCAGGTCGCGCGGGCTGTTCGCTTCATGAATTAAAAAAGCGTGACCGAGCGGGATTTTCAATTTGCCGAGCGGGTTCGCCTTACTCGAAGCCGGAATAACCTGACCGGGACGCACGCCTTTTCGCTCCCCGACCCAATCGCTATCAGGCGGAATCCAGTTCGGATTCCAGATAACTTCACTCGCCCGCAGTTCACCGATGAAAATCGGATACTCTTTCAAACCGACGCCGACCGGATAGGTTTTGACTTCCTTGCCGTTCTGCCACAAAGTCAAACGGAAAGCCGGAACGTCAACCGTGATTTTTATATCGGGCTGCGCGGGCTGAAGTGCCGCCCTTTCGATGACGCCGCCCGTGTACTTATCCGAACGCGCCGATTCGTTGCGCTCGGCAAAAAGGATGCTGCCCGGCGTTTCGCTCTGCTGGGCATAAGTCGCGGTAGATGCCATAAAGACGAACGCCGCGACGCAAACGACTTTGCAAAATATCTTTTGTATGAAACTGTTTTTGTGCATACAACTTTAATGCTCAACCGCGTTTAACCGTTGCCCGTTAAATACGGCTTCGCCCTCTCGATAAATATGCCGCCGTCAATTCCGCCTTCTCCTTACGATGATTTCGCGTCTGTTTATGACGCTCACTGGAGCGGTCGCGTCGCCAAAGATTTCAACTCCATCATCAAGCGGCTTTTGCTTCCCTCAATCCAAACTGAAAACCACGTCCTCGATGTATGCTGCGGAACGGGACGCACGGCGCAATATCTTCTAGGACAAAACTTGCGCGTCACAGGCATTGACGCATCGGAGGCGATGTTAAAACTCGCCCGCCACCGCACACACTTTTACACCCGACGCCGCGCGCACGCCGCCGATTTTATACATTCGAGAATCGAAGACGCCGCCCCGCTTCCCCGCCCCGCCGATGCCGCCGTCTGTTTATTCGACAGCCTCAATCATTTCCTGACACTGCCGAAACTGCGTCAGGTTTTCGACTTCGTTTATCGTTCGCTTAAACCGGGCAGCAGGTTTCTTTTTGACATCAACACCGAAGCCGCGTTTCATCATCGCTGGCTCGAACACTACACCCTCATCGAACCCGAAACAGTCGTCGCGGTCGAAGGAAATTACAACCCCGACACTCAACTCGCGCGCTACGATTTCGCCACCTTCCGCCGTCATCAAACCGCATGGCATCGCACGGATTTCACGATACGCGAACGCTGTTATCCGATTACCACCATCAAGCGCGAACTATTCCGGCACAACTTCAAACTCCTTCACCAACTCGACGCCGAAACTGACTTAAACCTACACGGTCACACGGGACGCACTTTCTTCGTCGTTTCTCGAACATGACAACTCACAATTTTCCCGAATTAAGGTACACTGCGTTTCAATCAATTCCGCTTTACGTTCGACTTCCATGTCAGGGAAACACGCGCCCATCGCGTGAATTATAAAAGAAAGTCAAAAGGAGCATCCCGTCGCCTTGAAACATAAATATGTGTGGCTTTTCGCCTTGCTGTTTTTCGTCCTGCCGTCTATTACCACTCACGCCCAAGAACGTGCAATAGCATTCACGGGCGCGAACATTATACCGATTAACGGTGCGCCGATAAGTGACGGAGTTCTCGTCGTGCGGGCGGGTAAAATCGTCGCGGTCGGTGCGCGCGGCGCGGTGGCAATTCCGGCAGGTGCAGAGGTGCGCGACGTGCGCGGCAAAACCCTTATGCCCGGACTCGTTGATACGCATTCTCACGTCGGCGGCGGAGCGGGTGCGGATGCGTCCGCCCCGCTTCAACCCGAAGTCCGCGTTATGGATGCCGTTAATGCGCGCGACAACGGTTTGCAACGCGCGCAGGCGGGCGGCATCACGACGGTCAACGTGATGCCCGGTTCGGGTCATCTTTTGAGCGGGCAGACCGTGTATCTCAAGCTTCGTGATAAAACCACGATTGATGATTTGATGTACCGTGACGCCGCCGGAAATTTGATGTACGGCATCAAGATGGCGAACGGCACGAATCCTTTGCGCCAACCTGCTTCGGGACCTTTTCCCGGTACGCGCGCCAAGAGTGCCGCACTCGCCCGCGAACTGTTCGTCAAAGCCCAAGATTACCGTGAGAAGGTGCGCCGCGCCGGAAACGATGCAAGCAAACTCCCTTCACGCGACCTTGCGATGGAGACGATGGTTGAAGTGCTTGAGCGCAAGCGCATAGTGCATTTTCACACGCACCGTCACGATGACATTATGACCGTCTTGCGTCTGCAAAAAGAGTTCGGCTTTCGCGTTGTCCTCCAGCACGTTACCGAAGGCTACAAAGTGGCGAAGGAAATCGCCGCCGCGAAGATTCCGACATCAATCATCAATATAGACGCCCCCGGCGGTAAGCTTGAAACACAAGACTTGAGTTTCGCCAACGGCAGGATTTTGAACGAAGCGGGAGTCAACGTCGCGGTTCACACGGACGACTACATCACCGATTCACGCTTCCTTTTGCGCTCCGCCGCGCTCGGCGTGCGTGCCGGAATGCCGCGCGATGCCGCCTTGCGCGCATTGACGCTTTCCGGTGCGGAAATGTTGGATTTGCAAACGCGCGTCGGCTCACTTGAGGCGGGCAAGGACGCCGACTTTATCGTTCTCTCAGGCGACCCGTTCAGCGTCTATACCAAAGTCCTCGAAACCTTTGTCGAAGGCATCCGCG
Organism: Pyrinomonadaceae bacterium; assembly: GCA_041743485.1. Taxonomy (GTDB): domain Bacteria; phylum Acidobacteriota; class Blastocatellia; order Pyrinomonadales; family Pyrinomonadaceae; genus JANDLT01. The sequence continues at coordinate 49,611 of JBGTMR010000211.1, read as the reverse complement.
TCTTTAACCGCGAAGACCCCGCCGACCGCCTCATCGCCACTGGCGGCTACGGCGCGGGACACGACCAAGAGACACACATCGAATGCTTCGACGGTGACCATGACGGAGGACAAGCCCAAAGATGAAACTCTCCATCACACGTTTTATCAACAGTGACCGCGCCCATACCAACAAACCAAATCTTACAAGCAACTCAATGAAACTAAAAACCGCGTTGAGACAATTAAATCCGATGACGATGAAAATAATCAAGACTAAAATCCGAGTTCCTTATCAGACTCATATCGTTTTTATGGCTGTGCTGGTTTGCGTCTTGGCTTCCAGTGTTTCGGCACAAATCGCGGTGCGCGGCGAAACCGTTCACACGATGAACGGTGCGCCCATCACTGACGGTGTGGTGTTGATTCGTGAGGGCAAAATCGAGCGCGTCGGAGCGGCATCGAGCGTGCAAATCCCGAACGGGTATCGCACCATCAGTGCCAAAGTCGTAACGCCCGGATTGATTGACGCTCACACCGTCGTCGGATTGTCAGGCTATCTCAATCAACCGAACGACCAGGACCAACTCGAACGCTCAAGCGCGATGCAACCGGAACTGCGCGCGATTGATGCTTATAACGCGCGCGAAAAATTGGTTGGCTATCTTCGTTCTTTCGGCGTCACGACGTTGCACACGGGACACGGCACGGGTTCGCTTATCTCCGGTCAAACCATGATTGTCAAAACTTACGGCGACACGGTTGATGCGGCAGTCGTGATGCCTGTGGCGATGCTCGCGGTTTCGATGGGCAACAACGGTTTGGGACAGGCGGGGAAGTCGCCGGGAACAAACGCGAAAATCATGTCTATGCTGCGCGCGGAACTGATTCGCGCGGGTGAGTACAATCAAAAACAGACGACCGCGAAAGCCGACGCCCGCCCGACCCGCGATTTGCGACTTGAGATTCTTTCGCAAGTCATTAAGCGCGAAATGCCTTTGCTTATCACCGCGCACCGCGCACGCGACATCGCATCGGCGTTGCGTCTGGCGAAAGAATTTAACATCCGCATTGTGCTTGACGGTGCTTCGGAAAGTTACCTGTTGACAAATGAAATCAAAGCCGCAGGTGTTCCGGTTATCGTTCATCCGACGATGTTCCGCGCAAGCGGTGAAGCCGAAAATTTGAGCATGGAAACCGCCGCGACTCTCAAGCGCGCCGGTATTCCAATCGCTCTACAAAGCGGTTTTGAAGGTTATGTTCCGAAAACTCGCGTCGTGCTTTTTGAAGCCGCCGCCGCCGCCGCGCACGGCTTATCTTTCCAAGACGCTCTCGCCACCATCACGATTGACGCCGCGCGTTTGCTCGGTATACAGAACCGCGTCGGCTCGCTCGAAGCCGGAAAAGATGCGGACGTGGCGATGTTCGACGGCGACCCTTTTGAATATACTTCACACGTCACGGGCGTTATCGTCGGCGGTCAAATCACCGACAGCGAAGCCCAACAAAATCCTTAAAATCATTTATAATCTTCTTCGTCTAAAGCGATACACAATCAAGGAAGGTTGAGGGTTTTATGGCTGTCAAACGACAAAACGAATCGGGCAACGAGACGGGTTCGCAGAAACCGAGCGGCGTCATAGGCATTGACACGGGTTATTCCGCCGTTAAAATTTACAGCGAACAAGGCACGGCGGCGCGCACGCTCATCTTCCCTTCGGTCACGGGCGAGGCGCGTTTTGCCGACGACTTTTTGGATTCGACCGACCACAACGACTTTATCGCCGAACTGAGTTTTGAACCCGGCGTGATTCGCAATGTCGGTGACACGGCGGTGCGCCTCAATCGCGGCGGCGAAACGACGACCGACCGCGAAGAGTTCACGCGCTCATATAACCCCGCGCTTTCACTCGCCGGACTCGCGCGCTTTATGCATGAGAAGAAGTTGTCCGTCCCGGAAGTCATCGTCGTCGGGCTGCCGATAAATTTTTATATGGCATACCGCGACGCGCTTTCCAAGTCGCTTCTCGGCGAACACCAAGTGACGCTCTATCGCCGCGATAAAAGTGTGCGCGCTTCGCTTGAGTTCACGATTGAGCAGGTTCTGGTTTTGCCGCAAGGTTACGGCAGTTATCTTTCTTACGCTCTCGACGCCGAAGGGAACAAGATACCCGAACGCTTAAAACCGACCGCCGTGATTGACGGCGGTGAGAAAACCATTGACATCGCGTGTGCCGAAGGACGTTATATTGACGAGTATTCCAAATCAATTCCGTCGTCGCTCGATGCCGTGTATCACGTCATGCAGCGCGACATAGATTCACGCTTCGACGACTTTCTTTCGCGGTCGGAAATCGAAGCCATCATACGCAGTGAACAACCTTACACCGCGTCGAACGGTCAACAGCTTGATTTAGATCAGATGCGGCAGGAAATCTTGCTTCGTCAAACGCCGGAGATTATCAACCGCATACAGGAAACGATTCGCCCTATGCGACCCGCGCAAATTCTAGTTACGGGCGGCAGCGGCGAACTGCTTTTCGAGCCTTTGAAGCGGGCTTACCCGCACGCCGAAATGGTCAAGCCCGCCGTGTTTTCAAACGCGATTGGTTTCTACAAATACGGTCTGCTTCGGCTCGCCACATCACACGGCGGCACGGCAACCTCAAACGCGGCAGGAGCGTGAAGCTTCGTCGTAATACTCTCAGGACTTTCTGACTCCGAATGTTTTCTTTAGTTTTCTTGTTTTGTTATTTGAGATTTCAAATTTCAAATAATGAGAAAGTCCTAACTCTAAAACACGCGCCGCTCAGACTTGATTTAAGGAGGCTTTATGCACGCCAAACTCGACGAGATTGTTCAACTCATCAACTCCTATCGCAAGGAGCTACTCGCGCATGTAACTCCGCTTTCGCAATCGCAGATTGATTGGCGTGCGGCTGATACGGAATGGTCAATCGGTGAAGTTCTCGACCATTTGTGTCTGGTTGAAACAGGGTCAAGCAAGGTATTACACAAGCACGCGCGGGAAATAAAAGATAACAACTTGTCCGCTCCGCCGCTTGACGGTTCGGCGTTAAACTGTCTTGACAAATTTCAAATCGAAACCGTCCGCACCAAAATCAAAGCTCCGGCAATGGTTGCTCCACGCTCCGGCGTCGGCAAAACCGAGTTGATGAGCAACCTCGAAACGTGCCGCGTCAGACTGCTTGAATCAATACAGGCACTCGACCGTTACGACCTCCATCAACTCGATTTTCCGCACCCGGCATTAGGCAAACTCGATTTGTATCAGTGGATACTTTTCATCGGCAAGCACGAACGACGCCACAGCGTACAAGTCGAAAACATCCTCGCCAGCCCGGACTTTCCGGCAACCGGAGCGTCCGCCGCATCACTGAAATCATAAGGATGGATGCCCTTCTCGCCGCCCGTTATTTGAGATTAAAATTTCAAATATGAAATGCACATCCTTCGGTGATAAAGCGCGGTTTTCTGTCGTCCGACTCAAACCGCCTTATGCTTCTTGAACCATTCGCGCATCCTTCTGTTCGCATCTTCTGAAGCTTCCCTGTTGTACTGCGGGCGGTAATCGGCGTTGAAACCGTGTTGGGCATCTGGATAGACGATGATTTCCGATTTGCTCGTTCCCTTCTTCAGTTCGGCGCGCATACGCTCAACCGAGTCAAGCGGAATGCCTCTGTCCTTTCCGGCGTAAAGACCAAGCACGGGAACTTTCAATTTCGCCGCAATATCAATCGGGCTGGTCGGTTGCAAAGGCGATGCCGGAGAATTTGCCGACGGCACAAGCCGCCCGTACCACGCTGCACCCGCCCTCACGCGCGGGTTGTGCGCGGCGTAAAGCCACACGATGCGCCCGCCCCAGCAGAAACCCGTGATGCTGAGTTTCGACGTATCGCTTTTCCCTGTCGCTTTCGCGTAAGCAACGCTCGCATCGAGGTCGCTCATCACCTGCGCGTCCGGTACTTTTGAAACAATCTTCGAGACGATTTCACTTGAATCTTTTAATTGAGACACGTCGCCCTGTCGGGCGTATAATTCCGGCGCAATCGCTATATGACCCAACTTCGCGTACCGGCGGCACAAATCTTTGATATGTTCATGGACGCCGAAGATTTCCTGTACGACTAAAATCAAAGGCAGGTTTTTACCCGTCGCGGGCATCGCGCGATACGCCGGAATCTCGCCGTCTTTGGTCGGGATTTTAATTTCCCCCGCCGTCAAATCTTTGGTATCGGTGGTGATGGTCTGCGCGTCTGCGGAAGGTTTAACGGCGAGAGCGAATCCGGCGATAAGCGAGGTCATCAAAAACCCGCGCCGTGTGCTTTCGGCGGGCGGCATCAAACTTATTTCATCATCGTTTATAATTTGCGACATTCAAATTCTCCTCATTCCAATTATGATTAACGAATCAAGCCCGCCGTCTTCCACCTTGCTCGATGAAATCGGGGCGCGGCTTGAACGTGCGACCGCCCACACTTATACCACGTCGGCACGCCACGACGCCGCACGCGCATGGCTCGAAGCCGACTTTGACGACGTGGAAGAAATCGCGGCGTGGCTCGCGGCACGATGTTTTGACGCCGCGAGTGCGCGCATCCTCGACGATGCCGGACTGACACCCGAACAGGCGAGTTTTCGCACCACGGCGGGCGACGCTGACTACGAAGACACCATCGCCTTCAAATTCACTAACGGTGATTTGAGTTTGACCGAAGCCCGCCGCATCGTGACGAATGAGTTTTGGAACGAGTATTAAGGCAGCCTTAGTAGCTTTCGCTCATCGCTAAGGTTTTGCCGGGTTAGCGGCTACGGTTTCGCCCACAAATTCAAAATGCCAAGGCTCGTAAAAGTATGGACGAAAGCCGAAGCGGGCGGCGTTGCGAATCAGCCACCGATAAACGGGCGTCGAGGTCTGCAAAAAGCGGTTCGCGTCCTTTGTGTCAACGGGTTCACCGCCGATGTATAAATCGAGTGCGCGCCCGGTGAAGTGCGGGCTGTTGACGGCTAATCCGGCGCGCCCGGAGTTCGGTGACTGGCGGCGCAGTTCCGCTTGACGGGCAGGTGAACGATACGCCGAAACGATTTTCAAACGCGACTCGCCGATTGAGAGTTGACCGTCGGATGTGGCGCGTAAATTAAGTGAACCGTCGGCAATCGCCGCCGCCACCAAACGCTTATAAGCGTCGTGTGTTCGGCGTTCCACCATGCGCTGTTCGGCGGGTCGTTGCAAATCCCAGAAGTCGGTGACGGGTGCAGTCAACATCGCGGACGCGGGCGGGGTGTCACGCTTCTTCAAACGGTCGGCTTGCCAAAACGCAATCATCCGTTGCCACGTTTCGGCATCCAGAACGCCGGTTACGCGACTCCCGTTTTGTTGTTGCCATGTTGCAAGCCGCGCCGGGAAATCCGTGCGACTCGTCCCGAAGTTTGATAAGTCCGCCCCGACGGTCTGGCAAATCAGCGGCACATAAATCGCCCAACCGCGTTGATTCTTGCCGCCGAACGTCCATGACAAGTTCGTCTGCCAGCGAGCGTTTTGGCTAAGTTTAACCGCGTCGCTGATTTGGTCGGTCGAAGTGATGACGGCGGTGCGTGCGGTGATAAGCGAATCATTGTCGTTGGAAATTGGTTGGACGAGTGAAGCGAACTGCGTCGCGGAAGCGTTTGGATAGAAATTTTGATATTGCGTTTCGAGCGCGGCGCGATGCTGCCGCCAGATGTTAGCCGCGCCGAACCCCACTAACGCCGCGACGCATAACAGAGCGAGAAAGATTTTTCTATTGCTTCGCATCATAAGGTATCTGAACGGCACAGGCGAAAGATAATAATTTTTGCCTGTGCCGTTGGTTCAATGTTTGATGCGAACCAGAATATCAAGTGTCGCCCAAGTCGTAAAAGTTCGCGCTTAAACTTTAACGGGCGGCGTTTTCAGTTTCGCTCAACTCTTGTAATGAACTTTGCAGGATAGTTTTCACGCGGTCGGTCGTGGTCGTAAAGTTGTCGAAGCCCGGAAGCTGTTCGGCGCGTTTATTAACCGTGCGGTCGAAATGTTCGACTCCTTCTTCGCCGCTAAACAGGGTTTTGATTAAGTAGTCAACATCTTTCGGCGGCTTCGTTCCCGTTCCGACCGGAGCCCAAAATTGGTCTATAACTTTGCGCGCGATGCGTTGCGACAAGTTTGAGTCTTTGAGTTTAAGCTGTGCGATTGACCAGTAAAAGCGCGAGTGTAAGGCTTCTTCCTGCGCGACGGCGCGAAGCAGTTCTTCCAAAATCGGATGCTCGGCAAGCTGCCACAGACGGCGATAACCTTGTAAGGTCGTCATCTCGTTTATCGCTCCCCAAGCCATATGCGTTCCCGTGAAATGTCTGCCGAAAAGATTTGTCACCCAGCACGTCAGGCGGCTTTCCATCGTATAGCGAATCGGAATTTGCTGGCGGGCTTCTTCTTCCCATTTCTCGGTCGTCGCAACTCCGGCTTCGAGTAAAAAACGATTAAGCAGTTCGCCGTGTTGATTCTCTTCTTCGCTCCACCTGTCCATGAAGCGACGAATCACGGGGTCTTTTCCGGTCGGCGTGCGAAGTAGTTCATCGTAATAAACTTGCGTGAAGCTTTCCACGTCGCGCATGTAAATCAGCACCGGAACGAAGGCTTTATTCAGTTCGTAGTTATCAATCTCTTTCCACTTGAAATCGTCGAGAAACTCTTTGGTCAAAGCACGGGGTTGAGATTCGTACCACGCCAGCACGTCGCGTTCGGTTTCAAACATAGTTTCCACTCGCTCCCTTTTGTGAAGGTTTTCAGATGGGCTTAATGTGAAATCTACGTTTCAAGCGATGGGGATAGTTTGCCGCCGATGCGAATGCTTCCAAGTCACCGTGATAAAATCATGTTAATCAAATTCTCCCGACATAGTTTTGCCGGATAAATCGTGAAACAAACGCCGCTAAATCAGGTTATGATTTTTTGTGTCTAATCGAAAATTCGATTGAGGTTTAATCGTGATGATGGAGTTAATCGCTTTGGTTTTCGCGCTTGTGTTCGCGTGCTTCTTGCTTGTGTTTATGATGCACCAAGCTTTTGTGCGCGGCGTCGGTTGGTTCGATGAGCGCGACACGCGGCGCGAACTCGAACGCCGCCGTCGTCGCCAACAACAAAGAATCAATCAGATGGCGTCGCGCCCGCGTGCCGAAGTCAAAGCGGCGATGCGCCGGACACGTCCCGCCGATGAAGATGAGTGGTCGGAATTTATTGACGTGTGAAAAAGATAAGGGAAAGATTCACGGCAGGAGGGGGAAAATTGCGGATGTTGTGAGAAGCTTTATATCTTGCGTCTCATTAACAAAATTTGGGAGCCTCAAGGTATCAAAACGATTTTGCCATAAGCACCTGATTCCATAATTTTGCGGTGCGCTTCGGCGGCACTCTCCAAAGGCAGTTCTTCACCAACCACCGGCTTCAACGATTTACCCAGCAAACCTTCGCTGATAGCTGCGTGAATGATTTCGAGTTCCGCATCCGTCGCATTCATCAGTGACATTCCGATGATGCTCGCGTCGCGGCTCATCAAATCACGCGGATTGATTTCAACCGTACCGCGATTGCCGACGACTACCACGCGCCCGCCTCCGGCGAGGATTTTCAAATCCCGATTCAAGTTCACGTTCGCCAGCATTTCAAGCACGACATCCACGCCGCGCCCTTCCGTAATCTTCATCACTTCATCGAGATAGTTTTCTTCGGTGTGGTCAAGCACGAAATCCGCTCCTTGCGCGAAGGCGAGGGCGCGCCCTTTCTGCGTCCCGCCCGTGCCGATGATTTTCACATCTCTCCCTTGCGCGAACTGCACCGCCGCCAATCCGACGCCGCCCGTCGCACCGTGAATAAGAATAGATTCGCCCGCCTTAACCTCTCCCCGCATCACCAGAGCGCAGTACGCCGTCGCGTAAGGAACACCGAGACACGCCGCTTCCACATCGGAAACGTGCGCGGGCAGTCTGTGAACTTGATTCTCACGACACACAGCATACTCCGCGTAAGTCCCGCTTAAACTTCCTGACGTATAAACGCGGTCGCCTTTTTCAAACCTTTTGATTTCGTTTCCAACCCCATACACGATACCCGCCGCGTCCGTTCCCGGCGTGTATGGCATCGCCCGCGTGCCGTAAATTCCGGCTCGAATGTAGGTATCAACCGGGTTGACTCCGACCGCTTCGACTTTGACGACAATCTCATTCGCTTGCGCTGTTGGCTCTGAAGCGTCTTCATAAAGCAGAACTTCGGGGTCGCCAAATTCATGAACGCGAATGGTTTTCATGGTCGCTTAAATCAAAAGTTTCACCGCGTTAGCGGTGGCTTGAATTTAGCCGTGCGTTTCAACGCACGGTTGGCGATGACAAGATAGGTCGTCGCGTCAGCGACGATTGAAATCCGTCGTCGTTTTTCAACCGTCGCTGACGCGACGACGATTTGATTTTGACGTTTTCCGTGCGTTGAAACGCACGGCTAAATTCACCGCATCGCTACGCGATGATTCAGGCACAGGCTTCAACTAACTGCTTCGGCGCATAACATGATTGCCGACATACAGAACATCCATTCGCGTTTTAAGAAAGCAATCAATCGCATGACGCGGGGTGCAGACAATCGGTTCGTTTTCGTTGAATGAAGTATTGAGAACGACGGGCGTGCCGGTCAGTTTATGAAACTCGGTAATGAGTTTGTAGTAACGCTCGTTAGTGCGCGCGGAAACGGTTTGCAAGCGTCCCGAACCGTCAACGTGCGTCACGGCGGGAATCTCCGCGCGGCGTTCCGCTTTGATTTGATAGACCATCAACATCGTCGGGGCGGGATGCGTCTGCTCGAAGTAATCCGCCGTGTGTTCTTCGAGAATCGAAGGCGCGAACGGTCGAAAAGGCTCGCGTTTCTTGATGCGCTCGTTGAGTATCTCTTTCATTTCGGGGCGGCGCGGGTCGGCGAGAATCGAACGCGCACCCAAAGCGCGGGGTCCGAACTCCATGCGTCCTTGAAACCATCCGACGACCTTGCCGCTCGCTATGTCCTGTGCCGCCTGTTTCAGAGTTTCATCGTCGCGGAGTGTTTCGTATTCCAAATCGCGGCTGTCGAGTTCGTTTTTAATTTCATCGTCGCTGTATGCGGGACCTGTGTACGCGCCTTCCATCTGCTCGACGCGCGGTTGACGAAGAACTTCGTGATAGATGTGATAGCAAACACCGATTGACGTTCCGTTATCTCCGGCGGCGGGCTGCACATAGACCTGACGAAACGGCGTGTTGAGAAAGATTTTGCCGTTCATTACGGAGTTGAGGGCGACGCCACCCGCCAAACCCAAATCGGTCAACTTCGTTTCGTCGTACAGATGATTGAGAATATGAAACCCGATTTCTTCGAGTCGTAATTGAAGACTCGCGGCGATGTCCTGTTCGCGTTCGGTGAGCGGCGCACCCGGCGCGCGTGCCTCCCCGAAGCGTTTCGCGTATTCATCCGAGAAGATGCGCCCGATGACCGGCGAACCCGCGTCCCAAGACATTTCGACGCCTTCCGAATGATGCAAAAAGTAATCTAAGTTTAATCTGAATTGACCGTTCTCTTCGGTGCGAATGATGTCACGAAATTCTTCTATGAAGCGCGGTCGTCCGTATGGCGCGAGTCCCATGACTTTGCCTTCGTCGCCGTAGTGAGGAAAGCCTATGAACTGCGTCGTCGCGGTATAGAGAATGCCGGTCGAGTGCGGGTATTCGACTTGCCCCGTGACGTTGATTGAAGTTCCGTCACCGACGCCCCACATCGTCGAAATGAAATCGCCGAACCCGTCAATCGAGAGCAACGCGGCGCGTTCAAAAGGCGAAACGAAAAAAGCAGAAGCGAGATGCGCGCGATGATGCTGGACGTTGTGAAACTGCGCCCTTAAAGCGTTCTTCGGCACATTCAACTCACGCGCGAGAGTGTCTTTCAAATCGCGCACCTTCGCCGTATTCGCCAAACGGTCGCCAATCATTCCCCACAAACCGCGCGACTGCTTTTCGCCCGCCGCTTCATTGCGCGATGTGTCCTTGCCGATACTGTTTCCAACATTGCGCGCGGCTTTCGTCGCGGCGTAGAGAATCTTCTTGTGCAGGTTCGCCGAAGGGTCGCGCGAGATGCCTATGTGTTCGATGTCTTCGAGACGCACGTTGGCTTCCCGCAAACAATACTGAATCGCCGTTGTCGGAAATCCGGCGCAATGTTTTTGACGATTAAATCGTTCTTCTTCGACAGCGGCGATTAGCCGTCCGTCTTTGATAATAGCCGCCGAAGCGTCACCGTGATAAGCGTTAATTCCTAAAATAATCACTCTAGATTCCCTTGATTTACTTTCCCGATGTGAATGGTTCGATATGGTAAACGTTAGTCGAATTTTCCGTTGGTAGTCTGATTGTTCTTGATGATGTGCAACGACAGCAATGTTTCCGCCAGCATTCGTTGAAACGCATAATAGGCTCCGTCCTTGCCGTCGAAAATGTTACCCCGTGCGAACAAGCAATAAACCAGCATCACGAACGGCGCGACGTAACGCAACTTCCGCACGCGATCCGACCAGCCCAATTGCCCCCAACTAAGGTTCGCCAGTTTTTCGGCTTCAAGTTCCATGTACCGATCTTGTGAGCGCAACCAATGGGCGAGCGATTTACGGTCGTCGTGCAGAATCGGTGCGGCGAGTTTTTCGAGCGCGCCCTTAACCTCGATGCGTTGAGTATGACCGTCCTGACGATAGACGGCACGTTCACGGCGATACAAAACGGTGGTCGGCGGGTAAGCCGAGCCGCGTATTTTTCTGCCGTCAATACAATAAATGAATTTGGCTTCATATCCGCTTGTCTCCGTTTCGGGAGTCAACCGACCGAGTTCCTCGACAAGTTCGCGGGTCAAAACATAGTCGGCATCCAAAGCCAGCACCCATTCTGTATGGATGCCGGTTTCTTTCAATCCGAAGTTCCATTGGCATTGATGATTATCGAATTCTCTTTCAAACACGCGCGCCTGTGGAAATCCGGCGACCAGTCGGGCGGTATGGTCGGTGCTGAAGCTATCTACGACAACTATATCGCGCGCCCATCGCAGACGTTCCATCGTGCGCTCAATGTTCGGTGCTTCGTTATAGGTGAGTATCAGTGGAGTTATGTTTTCGAGCATGGAGACAAAAACACGCGACAGACCTTTCGGTGCTTGGCTTCAAATCGCACGAGTTAACTTGTCGTCCAAGCGGGAGCGACCTGCCGCCCCGCGAGAATATCGGCGTACACGTTTTTCAAATCGGCAGTCGAGCGTGACCAAGTGAATTTTTCATTGACGAGGCGACATCCGTTTTCACCCATCCGGCGAAGTTCCGACGAATTACTAAACAGCCCGGCAAGTGCTGACGAAAGTTGATCGGCATCATTCTTAATTATAATGCCCGCCTCTGCTTTCCCCACTTCGGGAAAGTTACAGGCTTCAGTGATGATGACAGGGCATTTCGCCGCCATCGCTTCTAAAACCGCGATGCTGAAACCTTCCGACCGCGACGGCAAAACGAAGAGGTGGGCGGCGGCGAGAGCGGCAAGTTTCATTTCACCCGACAACATGCCGGTGAACGTAACGGCTGATTCGACCTTTTCGGTTCGGACGAGATTTTCAATCTGCGCGCGATACCCGACTAAATCAGGTCCCGCGACGACCACGCCCCAATCCGCGCCGTGACCTTCGCTTCGCAGTTTGGCGTAAGCCGAAATCAAATAATCCAACCCTTTTTTATGGTCAATCCTGCCCATAAAAAGCAGAAGTTTTTTGTTCTTCGTCGCCGGATAGCAATCGGTGAAAGTCTCTGCCGACGGAAGATCGGTGAACTCCTTGACGTGAATACCGTTCGGAATTATGAAGACCGGGGCGCGTAAATCAAGCCCAAATATCTGCCCTTTTTCTTCGGCGGTCAGAGCATGAATTCCGGCGGCATTATCAAGCGTCGCGCGTTCGACGAATTTCAGATACGGAGTCTTCTTCCAAGATTTATAAGCGAGAGACCATGAGTCCAACATGCCGTGGGGCGTAATAACGTAAGGAACTTTTTTGAACCGTGCGATGCGACCGGCGACGGAGATCGACGGCGAAAAAACGGCGTGCAAGTGAACAAGGTCGAAGGTCTCGACGTTACGCCACAACCACTTCGTCAAAGAACTCAAATTGCCGTGCCGGGCGTTTGTCAAATAATCTTTCGACTGATTCTCACTGCCCATCGTCGCAATCTCGACGACCACGCCTTGCTTTGTCAAACCATCCGCCAGTTCGGGAATGACTTGGCTCACTCCACCCAGATTCAAATTCAATAATGGGACGACATGAAGAACACGCACGCCCTAATTCTTCCCGCCTTGTGATTTTGATTTTGTTCGCATCGTCACGGAAACCGCGCGAACTAATCCTTCCCCGAATTTCTGCGGGCGGAAGTCCCACACGAGGCGGCGGCTCACTTCAGCCATCGCGCGCCGTTTCGCATCGTCGAATGAGTGCATCATCTTTAACGAGCGCGTCATGTCTTCCCGACTCTGTGGGTCGAATAATAAACCGTTCTGATTTTCGCGCACGAGTTCATGTCCCGCCCCGACCGTGCGGCTGCACAAGATTGGAAGTCCGGCGGCACATGCTTCGTTGACAACTAATCCCCATTGTTCTTGTAATGCCGGATGAATAAAGGCGTGCGCCAAACCGTACCATGCACCGACCTGTTCGTAGGTCACGAAGCCGGGTAGATGCACTCTGTCCTCTAAATTTTCTTCAGTGATGCGCCGACGAATGCTTTGTTCTTCTTCACCCGCGCCGCACACCACCAAATCCCACGTCTCTGTTTCTTGTTGATTGTATTCGGCGTAAGCCTCGATTAATCGTTCGATATTTTTGCGCTTAATAAAGCGCGTCGTGGCTAGAAAAAACGGGCGCGAAGGAATGCGGGTATCGCTTGCGCGAGCGGCGATCACGTTTCGGCGCGCGATGTCGGCAGAACGCTCGAAGTAGTCGTTGTCAACCACGTCGTAACCCGTGAAAATCCTTTCGGGTGCGAAGCCCAGTTCCACAAGGTAATCCCGGTGTAATTTTCCGCCGACGAGTGCCGCATCGAACTTGCTGATATAAAGCCGCGATTTGAGTTTTTCTTTCCACTGTTGTCGTTTCGCGTCGTCACGTTTGCTTTCGCTCATCACGACGGCAGGGATGCGGTGACGTTGCGCCCACACTAGAGATTCTCGTTCCAGCCGCCCGCCCCAACCGGGAATCACCACCACATCAGGCTTTAACTCGTTCAAACACTCTTTGATATTTTTCGCCGCTTCAACATTCAGCCAACCATCATCCGCGCTTTGTCGTGCGGTCGCAGGTGTCAGTAATGTCTTAGTCGGGTAAGTGTCGGGACTGTTTTCAATTGTACCCCACGGATGTTGCGAAGTTCCTTCGACAGCTTGAATCGCCGTTATATGCCATCCGCGCTCACTACATGAGCGGGATGCTTCACGCAAACGCGCGGCGTGGTAATGACCGATACTCATGAAGATGACTGCGATATGCATAAGCGTCAAACAAACCGGAAGTTGCGAACTTCATGCCCGACTAAATTCCGGTTGACTGAAGCATTTCTCCCAGCTTCACGCCATCGCGCGACCTAAGCTCGCGGCACACTGCGGCGGGAGTTTAAGGTCATGTATTGAGGCGAATAAACGGTGCGCGTCTTTACGTTCGCCCATTTCCACACCACCCATGCCGGAATCGCCATAAACAAGAATCTTCCAGCTAGTGCCTCAAATGTTTGCCATATAAAAAACAGAGACAGCGAAGCCAACATGATGTAGATCATCGTCGGCAATACGCCTCCCATGACAGCGCGTTTCCAAACGTAGCCATACATCCACCCGAACAAGAACAGCACCGGCAGACAGAACCACCAGACCTCGACCCACACATCGGCGATGACACCCGGCGCGGCTCCGAGTTCACCGCGCCATCCGAGCGTGTATTGAAGTTCATCCTCACCTAATCCGACATTGGTAGCTATTTCACCGACACCCATATCCTCATACTTATTTTCCCAGAGTTGGTGGGGTATCGGGCGCACGAACAGAATGGCAAAAAATCTCTTTCCCCAAAAAAAGCGGTTGCTTATATCGGCATGGAGGATTACTCCCGAACCATATACAAACTCATTACCAACAGCTGCTCCGCTTCCTTCATCTGTAACTTCAAGTTGGGAAAACGGGGTGTTCTCAAATTGGAAATCAGAGCCTAGATAAAAACTGCCGCGATTGGCAACAATAAACAGAAGCAGTGTTCCGAGCAGAATGCCCGATGTTATCATCACCAACAGTCGCGGGCGTTGTCGCCGCATCATGTACCAACTCAACCCTATCGACGACGCAATTAAAAAGGTCGGACCTCGCCGCCCGCCCAAAAACCCTTGCGCGATGAATGGACTGGCAAGCACACAGCACGCCCCGATAACCAAAACAAGTTGATTATTCTTCAAAGGGTGATTCGTGAACGCCACGAGCAAAAGTATAATCGCCAACACGCACCATGCTATCGCATCGCGTACATAACCATAATCAGACCATCCGCCTCCGTAAGCTTGTCCGTAAGCTGCGCCGAATCCGCCGACGGTAAATATGGTACGCAAATAGGCGGCTAATCCGATTGAACCCAAAATTATGGCGGCTCCAACTAATCGTTTGCGTGTCGCCGCGTTAATATTGACGGCTTCCGAAGCGCGTATCAATTTTTTGGCATTTCTGGTGGCAAGCAAACACCCTACACAGAAACTCGTGACACCGAGAAAATTAATAAACTGAACAAATAGTATTTGGTCTTCCGTGAAATAATTCGGGAGTATTGCGTAATACTTGAACGGTAATGCGCCATAGAGAACTGCAAGCATCGGCGCGATTATTACCAAGGGATGGAATGAATCGCGTGTGTGCCGGTACGCCAGCAACATCGTCCCCAGAGCGACCAAGGCGGTCATAGCACTTAATAATAAAAACACAATTCCTAATTCGCCTTCCCTAAATCAATCTGCTTTGAAGGTTGCAACCGCAACCCGCCGTTCGCCAAACAAATCCGACGTTAAATACCCAGCCGCATCACAAACGACCTTTGCCGCGAATTTATTCGACCGCTTTTGCTTCAACTTTACCTTCAATATGATTGTACATTTCTACGGTACGTTGTTCGTAGGCATTCCACGTTACTTCACCCGCCCGCCGCATTGAAGCGATACCCAACTCGCGGCACTCGTCTTCGTTTTCATAAAGGTACAACATCTTTTGCTTCAACGCTTCCACATCACGAATCGGGACGACGTAATCCTTTTGATTCTCGTTTAAGGCTTCTTGCGCGCCGGTATTCTCGCTGATGATGACCGGCAATCCACACGCCATCGCCTCCAGTACGACGAGGGCGAAAGAGTCCGCAAGCGACGGTAGCACGAAGACTGAACTATTACTGTAGTACCGGTGCAACTCGATTTTCGGAACCGATGGAATGTGTTTGAACCATTCTTTATGCTCATTCATCAATGGTTCGAGTGGTGAATCTATTTCACCTATCAACAGCAACTCGGCTTTAGGCAAGTTCAGTTCTTTGAAAGCTTGTAATAAATAGTGAATGCCTTTTCGCAATGTGATGCGCCCGACATACACGACCCGAAACACGTCGTCGGCTTTATCAATCCGGTGAAATTGTTTTAAGTCAACTCCATATGGCACCACAAAGATACGCTCTTCATCAAAGCCTTCACGAACGAAGGTTGATTTAGCGTACGAGGACGGCACGACGAAGTAATCAGCCAACTCGAATTCTTGTAAAACTTTCGGCTCACATATTTTGCTTTCAACTTCCAAAGCGATTCCGGTTCTTTCGGATTCTTCGCGCAGGATGCGTTCCTGATAACGCGGGTGTTCCTGTCGCACATCGCAAATGATTATCGCTCCCCGCGCTTTAGCCCGGCGCGCGCTGTGCAACCCGACGCTACTGACGAAGTGAAGCGAGTCGCAATTCATAACGTACTTACGCGCCATTAAATCGAACAAATGATTGTTCGCCCAGGTCGCCCGTACACCCGAAACCAGATGCGTTGTAGGCAAGCCGCGCTGTATGACTTCGGGCAACCGAATCCGCTTAACTTTATGCGGCGGCACGCCGACCAACCTTCGCCCTTCGTATTTTTGGCGATAGTGCGAAGGCAGAAAGCGCGGTGCGGTTTCGCCTTCCAACACCGCCGTCGAAGTAATGTAACGCGCGAGCCGTCCACTGCTTTCGAGCGCAGATGCTAAGTAATGATAATGCGGGATGTTTGAAAGAACGATGCTCTGCACTATGTAACTTCAAGATTTGCGAATCCGTATCAAGCCTAAACATGCGGCAAAGTGTTTGTGAGACTAACGACAGTTACAACTTGCCTGCGAGACGCAAACGGAACAATCGCCACAAATTATCAAAAGCGTCTTTTATCACTGTATTGTTCACGCTATCGCTAGCCGCCCGATAAGTAATAGGAACTTCGGTGATATTAAACCCGCGACAGTAAGCTTTGATTTCGGTTTGAAAAAAATGTCCGCGTGAGTGTATTCCTCTATCTAAAATTTTCTGCAACACGGGACGGCTAAACATCTCGAAGCCGCTTGTCATGTCTTTCAATTTCGTTCCTAACAAAGTGTTGGTGACTATTGTTCCGCCTCGACTGATGAAATAACGTTTCATCGGGCTTTCCGCCATACTTCCACCCCTGCAAAAGCGACTTCCAAAAACACAATCGTAACCTTCTGCCATCTTGTTAAAAAACTTATGGACATCTGCCGGTTGGTGGCTGTATCCGCCGTCAATCTCAAGAATCCAATCGCATCCGGCAGTGATCGCTTCTTGATAGCCGCGCATATATGCATCAACCACACATCTGTTTTCCGGCGACCATACAATTTGAAGTTGCGGTTCTACTTTCTGCATATTTTCCAAGATTTCGCGCGTCCCGTCTTTGCTAATGCGGTCAAGCACGACGATGAAGCGAACTGATTGGAAATCTCTTTTTTTGGTTTGCTCCAAAACTTCGCTGATAAAGGCGATTGCCGTTCGCTTCTCATTTGCCATAGGGCAAACTATACCCAACTTAACTTGTGCGATTGGCAAACTGTCATTACTGATTTTGCTACGATTCCTATTCAACATTTTTGATTTTTGCGCCACTGTCACAACCTTCCAAATTCAAATATCAAAGTTACTCCACTATTCGATTTACACATTCCAAGGATTCAAGAAAATCTACATCAATTCTTGTGTCGGTCTTGTATATGTATGGTTGTCGGTATCGGTGTCGTTTGCCGCCCGCTTATTCTCATCGTCATGAAACATGGTATGCAGAATATGTGATGCAACAATCTCCCAAGTGTATTTTTGCAAGCATCGCTGTTGGCTTTCACGTCCCATCACGCGCAAGCGTTCGACATCTGAAAACGCATTGAGAATAATTTGCGCGATTGATTTTGCATCGGCTCTATCAACCACGAATCCGACGCGCCCATTATCCGTGAACTCTGGTATCGCGTGACGATTCAATCCGAGAATCGGAGTTTTACAACCCATCGCTTCGAGATAAACCAAGCCCCACGGTTCAGCCGTCGCGGGCATCGCAAACAACGCGGCGGAATTAAACAGCGATTGCAATTCGTCCCACTCGACATAACCATGAAAAGTTAAATTTGGAACATTCACCGCCATCTCCCGGTAACTCTCCTGCCCGACAACCGTCAATTTCAAATGCGGCATCGCTTGCTGTGCGCGCTTGAAAGCTTCAATCAACAACGCTCCGCCTTTTTCAGCGAAGCGAGCTTTGGCAACAAACAAGATATGTCCGCTCGCGTAATCTTTATTGCCCTCGAACGTCGCCAGCTTGCCGCGTCCCGTGCCGACCACCGTGATGCGATGCGGCGCGATGCCATAGTGGTTTATCAGGTCATCGCGCACATATTCTGCGGTCGGGAAAAAATGTTCGACGCTCTGAAAGGATGCGCGCTCGGCATCTTCAAAGTCGCGTAACGTCGCAGATGTAAAGCGATTGTCAACATTGCTGAACGCGCTCAAAGTGTGCCATGTCGAATCGCACATCAAAAAATGTTGCGTCCCCGAATCGTCTTTCGCCAGCGGCAACGCGAGCGAAGTCATATACAAAACCTTTGCGGCTTTTGCCTGTCGGCGTCGTTGTTGAAGATAAGCCGCGTAAGCCGCGCGCGCGCGTCGTGAGCGCGAATAATCTGAACGGGCTTCGGAGTTTAGCCACGCGGTTTGACGTTTGATATTACCCGGTGTCGGTGCGAAAGCTTGCCACCGCGAACCTTGATAACCAATCATCAACCGCAATTTCGTCGCTTTATCGAGTGCGTCGCTACAATCAATCGCATCAACGTGACAACCTTTTACTTCAAGTGCTTCGATGACTTGAAGCGGTGTCCCCGCCCACGTCGCGTAACTTCGCGGGTCGCCGATTCCGGCAACCATCAATCGCTTCTCAACAATATCTTTCATCTTCCGACACCTGTATCAGTTTCGCTTGTTGAAATTACAATCTCTATTTGATGCGGCTCTAACGCCCTCGCAAATCGCGCAACCAGTAGTTAAGGCGCGGCGAACGTCCGATGATGTTTCTCATCACGCGCCGAACCGACGGCGGCAATAATTGTATTCTTTGCAACGGCGGTTCAAACAAAGCGACTTCCATGTCGGCACGGCTACGGACATGCGGCGGCATCGCGCAAAGCTGTCTTAGCAATTCACGGTACTTGCTCCACATCACCGTTTCATCGAAATCGGAACGGGCGCGCGTCACCGTTTCATCAATTAACGAAGCGTGGTTCGTGCAAACCTCGATGACTTGATCGGCTAAGTTTTTGACATCGCCGAGAGGTGCTAAAAAGCCTGTGCGATTCGCCGCGACTATCTCTTTCGTTCCGGTTTCAATATCCCACGCCACCGGCACACATCCCATGCTCATCGCTTCAATCGTCGCCATGCCGAAAGGTTCGACTCGGCTTAGCATCAGCAAAACTTTCGCGTTTGCCGCCGCTTCAAAGATGCGACTGCGTTGGACGCGCCCGTGTCGAATAATGCGTTCGGCGTGCGGCAAGTCTTTAATTTTTTTCACAAAACTTTCGCTTATGTGACCGAACCAGTGAAGTTCACACACGAAGTTGCGCCGCGCGAGTTCCGCCCACAAATCAAGTACATCAAACGCACCTTTGGTCGGGCTTTCCGCGCCGAGAAAAGTCAAGTTATTGGCGCGCGGTTCGCGCCACGTCGCCGGAAGCGGCGGAAAAACGCTGCCATTCCAAATCACTTTTAATTTGTTTTCATCTTTCAAGCGATGGCGAAACTTGACCGCGACGGTTTCCGAAACTGCGACGACGGCATCCAAATCATCTTCACGCTCAACCGCCGTCTGCCAGTAAATCGGAGCGGTATCATGCACGACATAAACGCATTTGACATTGGCGGGCAGGTACGGAATCACGGCATCGGCTTCTTTGCAACCGTTAAGCAGCAACACATCCGGCGCATTATCCTTTATCCATTCAGCCACCACGCGCGGCGTTTGCGGTGCGCTCTCATACAAATCAAACGAAACGATTTTGATTGTCGCATCTTCAATCCACCCGCTCGGCGCGACAATCATCATTAACGTCACGTCATGCCCGTCGCGCGCCGCTTGCCGACACGCCGACAGCGCGACAGACACAATGCCGCCTCCCAAATCATCGGGAATTAACCAAACCAATTTCATTTGTGCAAAAATCGTTCGTTATTTCAATTGCTCAATTTCTGAAGATCCACGTGGTCGAGTGCTTCCAATATGACTTCGACGCAGGGTTTGCTTTTCACCGGAAGCGCAGATGTCTCGCCCGCGAATCAAGAGTTGCACGCGCGAAATCAGCGAAGGGAGTAAATCTTCCAGCCTGTTCGTTCGTCAAATATTTCGCGGTAGTCATTTTCCAAAATCCGTCGCGCCCGCAATGCGACCTCCGGTTGTTTGTCCTCGAATTGTTTTAGTGCCTGCTCATAGCGATAATCAATTACGATGTATGAAGGTTGCCGGTAATCGGGCTTTTGCGAATCGTAGAAGCCAAGCCAAATATCATCCTTTACACGGTCGAAGCCAACTTCAAAAGCGAATTCGGCACTAGCGACCACTGTTTGGTGATCTTCTACATGTTGTCGCAAAAAACGCGCGACAGAAGCGAATTTACTTTCGTAATAACTTCGCCTGATAAAATAACTTATCCCGCCTACTTGCAACGCAACCAACGCCAAAACAGTAAGTGCGAGGGGAATACGCTGATACGTCCCGCCGCGCCGCCATAACCAAAGCACACACATCGCCAAGAGCGTGGCGAACAGCGGAATCATATTGATAAGGTAAAGGTGATTTTTGTGACCTTCATACACGGCGAAGACAACGAAGAAAAGTCCTGTTAATGATAGAAACAGATGCGTCCCTCGCGCCCGCCTGATGTCGCCGATAAGCAAGCATCCGAACACGCCGGAAACGTAAGCCAAAAGAACTAAGACCTTGAGTTGTGCCGCTCCTTTCGAGTACCAAGCAAAGCCGCCCAAGTAGCGTTGCATAATTTCATTTTTGAAACCCAGCAGAGGGTTTTTCAAACCCGCCTGACGGTCGAGACTACCGAGTACACCGCCTAAGCCGTCAACATTATTCAAAAACTGACTTCTGAAAGCTTCTGTGTCCTGTCCGATATAGGTCGCCCACATCAAACTTCCCATGAGGTACGGTGCAACCGCCGCCAAGATTTGGCGGCTTTTCAATTTTTTGAAATCCAACCACAACGTCACCAACAACAATCCGGCAAACCAAACGATGCCGTTCGGATGTGTCATTCCAGACATGGCTATTAACGTCTGACTCAACAATATAGCCAGAGTCAAACGAGTTTCACGCCAACACAGATAAGTAGCGATGCCCGCTGAACCGAGAGCCATGCACATCATGTCCATGCGCCCCGATGAAGCGGTCATTATAAAAATGTAATCAACTGCCAACAACGACACCGCGCATAAACCGATTCGCGCATCACCTGTAAGGCGACGAATAATGAAGAACCACGATCCTAACGCCACCAATCCCCAAAACATAGAGAAAAGCCGCATCGCTATCAGGCTCGCGCCAAAGATTTTGAACCACCCGCCAAGCGTAACGAGGTAAAACGGCAACACCCAGTAGGTGTGCCGCTCAATGCCGTCCAACCAACCGTCATGCGATTCGAGTACAGTTGTCCCCATAAAGCCCCGCGTCGCTAGATTAAAGGCGGGACTAGCAAGATGCGCTTCGTCATGCCACGGGGTATTATTCAAAGAAAGACCGACAGTGAGTGCTATGAACATCAAAATTGAGAGGATCGCTACCACGATCCAACCCCGATAATGGCGATGCTCGCCCTCCGGGTAATTTATTTTAGATTCATCCATAGATTGATGTCGGCTCGACACAAGCAATTAAATTTTTCCCGTCCACTTCTTAGGTAAGGTTCAGTCACGAGTTACATCAATTCGTGTACGCTCCGAGTTGCGAGACGGTAGTTGGTAAGCGCGAGGAAAAGCTTTGCAGATTAAGAATCAAGCTTTCCCGTTCCGCCGGATCAACA
The DNA here is from genome assembly GCA_041743485.1 of Pyrinomonadaceae bacterium. GTDB lineage: Bacteria > Acidobacteriota > Blastocatellia > Pyrinomonadales > Pyrinomonadaceae > JANDLT01. The sequence continues at coordinate 27,892 of JBGTMR010000211.1, read as the reverse complement.
GCGTAAATTGAGACTGTATCGCCGCCAGTTATCTTGTTATTGGAAATCTTCCACTGACCAACCTGAATCCACTCCGGCGGCACACCGCCATAACTGCCATACCAATGATCATACACGATGGCTACTTTGACTGCTTTGGCATTTGCCAACTGACTAATCTTTTTAGAATTGTAGAGTTTGCTTCTCTTTGCTTTTGCGACCTCTATGCTTGCCAGCCCCCACAAGTCAAGGCAATCAATATCAGCTAAGTAGTTGATTGCGCCGATGTCATTAGCCGCTACACCCTTGCCTTCGTAGAACTCTTTGAAAAACAAGCCCATCTGGTACTGCTGGTCGTAAATGTTGGTTTGAGCATCAGGAGTAGTACTAAATGATAAAACGCCTCTCCTAATCAGATGTCCCGCGCTTAGCAAAACGATTGCTGTGAGAACGGCGAGTTTAGGTAGCCAATGCTTGTTGAATGGATACCTGTGAGGCAAGAGTTCGAGCAACTGCCAACTAATCGCATAGATACCGAGAGCGACTAAGTACGCTTCATACCGGAAGTACAATCCAACTCCGGCGAATTGCATGTGCAGATAGAGGGTTGCGAGGAATACAACATTAATTGCGATGGGCATCGTCCATGCCTTTGGTTCCCGGCTGATTTGAAAGTAAAGAGTAATCAGAGCCGGGAGTACTAGCAGTAAGATGTGCGGTGTCTGCCCAATCTGCGTAAGTCCTAAGACGCTGTATGCCAAAACTCCTTTGAGAGAAGAGACATCAGGCATATTGCCTTTTAACAGCACTGAATTTGGAACGAAATACCACCCTTTAGCAACCGAAAACAGTCCGTAAAGCGTTATCGGTAGAACGGCTACTCCACCCAGCAAAAAAGCGAACATTAGCTTTCTTCTTAGCAAAAACAGACAGCTAACAACGAATACCAAGAACAACCCTTCGTAGCGAACGGCAGGCAGCAAGAGTGCTATCCCCAGCAACACAATTCTTTCGCCGGAGGACAGGTAGTCTTTCGTTAGTGCATTAGCCGAGAGATGGACAAAGACAAGGGTTAAAAATACATGCATCGTATGCTCCAACCCGGAAAACGTGAGTGCCACTAACGGAGTCAGAAATAAGACTGAAGCTAAAATAATAAAGGTTGAGAGAGGTTTGGAATCGTGTCTTTTCAGAGTCCAGTTGAGCCAGCCGAGTACTACTGTCCCAATGATGATGTTCAACAGTAGCGGGATTAGTTCACTAACCCCGAACACGAAATAAAATAACGACAACAGCAGCGTCCAGAACGGCGAAGATGTAGCTGACGCGAATTCGTATTTGGTTACTCCCCACACTCCATGTAGTGCAAAATTCTTCGCCATCGCCATATGGATATAAACATCATCAATAGGGTAGACCATGAGTCCGGCATTTCGCTTGAAAGAGATTGTCAGACAAGCAGTGATGGACAGGTAGAACAATCCAATTATGATGAGTAGTGGGTAATGTCGTCTGATTACGTTCATTTTAGTTGATTGAATTTTTCAACTGTCGTCTGCTCAAGCATGATACCTGCTGCTTTTATAAATCGGACGAAGCATGTAGGCGAGCTATCGCGTGTCGTCAACAAACTTTGCAAGTTGTTCAACGAATCGCGTGCGATAAACTATCGGGTCGCAATTTGCCTGCGTCCATTCCATGCCGAGTGCGGCGTGTTTAGCGCGTTGACTTGGGTCGCGCAAAAGTTGAATAACATGGCGCGCCATCGTTTCATAATCGTCAACTTCGTGCAGCAAGTCACCGCCGGCGAACAGCATCCAATATGACTTTTAGAATGAAGCATGGGAGCCATGCTATCGGGCGGTCAGACTGAGCAGCTTGCTAATTTGCGCTTTTACTTTTCTGGATGAATTGCTAACAATGAAAAGACGTTCCCCTGAATCGCATCCAACGATCTTCCATCGAACAATTTGAAGCCATGTCTCTTTAGAATTTCCATAACCCTTTGGTCTGCGTATCCATCAACGTAGATAGCTTTTACCCTTCCAGATTCCAACAAACCAGTCGCTCCAAGTAATACTTCCATCTCTTGTCCTTCAACATCTATCTTGATTACAAGGGAATTACCTTCAATCTCGCACTCATCAAGGCGGCGAGAATAAACCGGTACTGTGCGCCCGTTTATGTTGTAAGCAGAAACCTTATTGAAAGCGGTAAAGACGTGTGACACTGCTCCCCCAACAAAATCCAGCGTCCCTGCTTGGTCAGATATAGCAATCTGTTGCGCCCGTATATTCTCCGCATCTCCTTTTACCAGACGAAGGTAAGTATCTGGATTCGCCTCATAAGCGTAGATACGAAGATTGGGGAAGAGTTTTGAAAATCGGGCGACAGTGTGCGAATAAAAGCCGACATTCGCCCCGATGTCAATGAACGTGTCCCCCTCATTGAGCAATAATGCTATGTGGATGATTATCGCAATTTCATCGCGGAGAAGACTGCTATGCTGACACAATCTTGATGCCCGTAAATACCCGTTCTCTTTTATTGTGTTGACAACCAATTTTGTACCGCAAACCTCAATCTGCTTTTCTGAATCACCCTCAAGTAGACGAGTAACAGCACGCCTAAACTTAGGCTGCTTGATAAAAAGGCGGTCGAGGAGCCAACCAGTTTTACTCACGATAAATCCACTCCCTGTTGCTGATACGAATCAAGGCTAAATCAGAACACAGAAGATTAGCACATTACACTTACAGGGCTTGTTTAGAAGCGGGATAGGATGCAAATTGCGCGACACGCTCGACAAACTGCGCGCGGTAGTGTTCGGGATTGCAATTTTCGCGCGTCCAGTTTGTACCAAGCGCGGCAAGTTCGGCGCGTTGCTGCGGGTCGCGCAAAAGTTGAATGACGTGGCGCGCCATCGTTTCGTAATCGTCAACTTCGTGCAGCAAGCCGCCGCCCGATGCGTGTATGATTTCGCCTGTCCCATCAATATCGCTGGCGACTATCGCGCGCCCCACCGACCACGCTTCGACAATCACCCTGCCGTAACCTTCCGCCCGCGTTGGATGCACTACCAAGTCACAGGTCGCCATCACCTTCACCGGGTCTGAGACGTAGTTTGTCCAGATAAACTTTTCGCCGATGCCGGACTTGCGCGCCATCTCGTGCAACTCATCTTTATACGCGGAGGTTGATGACGGGTCGGCATCTCCGACAATCATAAATCGCGCTTGCGGAAATTCTTTGGCGATTACCGGCGCGGCTTTTATCAGATTCTCGATGCCTTTGACCGGATGAAGCCGCGCGAATAATCCGACGGCAAGTTCATCGTCAGCGATGCCCAATTCCGCGCGCCGTGCCGCAATCTCTGATGCCGGAAAATTCGGTATTTCCTGCGCGTCGTAAATGGTTGTCGCCGGAAACTCCGCACCGACGTTTAAGGCATCGCGCAGTTGTTGCTCGACCGTTTTGCTGATACAGATGACGCCGTTTGAATTGAGAAAACTCCATCTGTCGGTCGCGCTCATCTGATACCCGATAGCCGACGACGTGAGCGAGCGCACTTCGCGTTTCAACATGCGAATCACCGGACGGCGCATTAAGCGGCTACCGATAACCAGCAACGGCACATTGCCTTCGTAATTGATAACCACGACATCCGGGTTATGGCGACGAATGATTGCCATAAACTTGAGGACAAACTTTAGTTGCCAGTCGGGTCTTTTCAACCAGCCGTAACCGCCGAACTCTAATTCTTCGTGCGCGTCAATCAGGTGTCGTGTCGCTTCGACAAACTTACCTTTTGGCGAAACCAGAATCGCCGAGAAATCTACCGGACGCGGTTTCCCAAGCAGCACCAACAAACCTATTTCCGAGCCGTACATCTCGCCGGTTTGATTAACGAACAAGATTTTCATCAAAAAGTTTTCAACTCCAGTAACGAACGGCGCGACGCGCGGGAATCAGTTTCCATTCAAACTTATGTTGGTCGAACGCGACGGCTTGCATCTCGCGCGAAGCTTGCGTCAGTCCGGCGACGACACCGCCGCCGAGCAAGCCGAAACCGATGCGCGTCAAAAATCTAGTTCGCAGTAACTTAACCCACAACCTGCCCGCGAGCGGCAAATGTTTTACTTGCGGTATGAGCCACGTTTCGGTTTCATGCTTGAGTGTTTGCACCTGTGCGGTTTTTTGCGCCGGATGAATCCGCATCGCCGACAGGCAGACGGTACACAGAAGCGGCGGCGTTTGCTTCATCAAATGCCAGTGCAGCAATGAATCGAAAACGTTGCGAATCGCCGGATTCATGTAGTTTTCCGGTTTTCGCATCGTCGCGGTTTTAATAAACGTGGCGTCTTGCGGAAAATTGGGAAACGCGAAACCGACGACCATCGGATTTGTGCGCCACCATTCTTCGCATTCGAGCGGTGTCCCGTCCGCCGCAATCAGCAACCGCGTTCCGACAATCCATTCCGCCTGCGGTTTGAAACTCGCCGTGCGAATCAGCGACATCAACGCACCGGGCAGCAAAATATCATCCGAGTTAAGCCAGTTGAACCACTCACCCGTCGCGCGCTCTAAGCCTTTGTTAATCGCGTCAACCTGTCCGTCGTCTTTTTCGCTACTCCAAAATGACAAGTGTTGTTCGTACTTCTTAATAATCTCGACGCTGTTATCCGTGCTGCCGCCGTCCATGATGATGTATTCGAGATTCGGATAACCTTGATTGATAACCGACAAAATCGTTTGCTCAAGAAACTCGCCTTGATTAAATGACGGCGTAACAATCGTGATGCGCGGGTAGGGTTTGCCGTCGGGCATCGCGTTTTGTTGCGAAGCGTTTTGACTTTGACTAAGCCATTGCCGATTGAATTCACAAGCCGTCACCGACGATGTTTCGTTTAACGTTTCGGGACGCATAAACTCAATTCACCTGTTCGAGCGCGCGACACCATTCGCGCAAAATCGGCAACTCGTCCGACTGTAGCAACTCATCTTTGACCAGAGCTTCGTAACACAAACTTAAATTGCGCGTCATATCACCGGCTTCGAGACGGCAATCTTCAAGGGATTGGCGAATCTTATCGTTCAAGAGATAGCCCGGCACTTCGTCTTCAAAATCGCGCAGCAAATTATGCTCATTGCGTTCTTGATAAACCGTCGCCGAGTGAAACACCACGCCTTCACCCGTTTCCCACAGACACCTCTGCGCGACGAATGAACGCCAGATGTCGGTCATCCTGAAACTGCATTTTGAAGGCAGGTAAAGCAGCGGGAAAACTTCGCGTTTGAAAATCGTGTTCTGACTGTTGAACGGCGACCACACACCCGGCGCAAGCATCACGGCGGGACGCTGGTTAAAGTTCACCGGCAACTTCCGCGTCAACCGAAATACCGCGTCAACATCCGGGTTTTCATCCGCCAAGCCTTGCAAGATAAGCCCGCGCGACGTTCCGCTTTCAGTCTTAAACTCGCCCGCATCGTTGATGAACTGCAACGGAAAACCACGCGCCCAAATCAACTCATCGGAAAACAACGAATAGATGTTGAACCAGTCTTTTTCAGTTTTTACGATTTCGACTTCGACTGTTTCACTTGTCGCTTCCCAGAATCCGGCGCGCGGCAAGTTGTCATCATCGGTTTCCTGAATCTCGCTTGCGCCTTCTTGAATCGCAATCAGATAGCCGACGTTCTTGCGCGTGTAGTGTTTGTGCGGCAAGACGCGACACAAATCCGGGAACATCTTTTCTTGCCCTTCGATTGGGACGTAACGCGCGGGCGGCAGCGTAAAGTCCGGCGGCGACTTCGTATCCCCGATAACGATAAACGGAATGTCATGTGTTTGCGCTCCGCTCGCTAACAACCGTAGTGCTTCGTTGGGAGCGTTGATAGTGGTGAGAACTAAAGCTCTTTTTATTGTCATTTGCAAACTAATTTAGCCGTTGATTATTCAACCGGCGTTACCCGAACCTGTTTTTGAAATACGCGACTAACGACCGACGGTTTGATAAACCTCAACTGTTTGCCGCGCGGTTTTTTCCCAACTAAAGTTTTCGATGCGTCTGCGTCCCGCCTCAATCAAGCACTCGCGCTTGGCTGAATCATTTAACATCAACAACATCGCATCCGTCATCGCATCAACCGATGACGGTTCGATTAGCAATCCCGCATCGCCCACGACTTCAGGGATGCTAGAGCTATTTGAAGCGATGACTGCCGTTTCACACGCCATTGCTTCCAGCGGCGGAATCCCGAAGCCTTCATAGAGTGATGGATAAACAAGGGCAACGCTGCGGCGATAAAGTTTAGCGAGATGCGCGTCCGAGACATGTCCGTAATTTTGGACGCTACCCGTTAATTTCAGTTCGTTAATAAGTTTGTGTTCGGCATCCTTAAACGGTGCGCCGACGACACAAAGCGTCGCATCGTCAAAACGTGAGACGACATCCCCGAAAGCATGAAGCAGCCGAGCAAAATTTTTATAGCCTACCTCACGACTGCCGACATAAATGAAGTACGGTGGCTGTGGTGTCGTCTCTGCGCCGTGAGACATGTTGGCATCTATACCATGAGCGTTATGTATCACGAAAACTTTTTCCTCAACCGCCGGATAGATGTTGAGCAAATCATATTTCGTGTTTTCCGAAACGCAGATAATCGCCGTCGCCGCCATAATCGCCCGCCGCTTTATCGCCGCCTCCTCGCCGGTCGAATCCATTTGCGCGGCGAATAATTCGTGAATCATATCGTGAACCGTCAGCACCACCGGACACCGATAATCGCTCAGTTCTCGTCCCGTGAGTAAGGTGTAGTAAGTCGGATGGGCGACATCGTATTTACGCCCCGCGACAAATCTGAAAAAGGGTTCTTCGATGCGCGATGAAATCCGGCGCGGTCTGAACGCCTGACACTTGAATACGCTCAAGTTGGGATGACTCGGACGGTCAATCTTGCCTAAGTTATTGGCGGTGAACACAGGCGTAAATTCTTCGGGCAGATTGCTGATGATGCGCGCGAAGTAACGGTTGATACCGCCGGCGGCTTGAAGCCCGAAAATCCAACCGTCGTAGAGAATGTTCATCTTATTACGTACCGAGAGCCGCACGATAAGCATCAATCGCCGCTTATAAATTCCGGTGCAAAATACTTTTAATACGGATGAGGATTCCAAATCGTCCGTATAGACGCAGCAAACCAAGTCGCGTTCGCATTATTGACACGCATGATAACCCTAGATTTATACGTTCCCACAGGTTAAGACCGTTGAAAGCAGACGATCTCCAGACGGTATTCTTAAATACATTCAAAGCAATAAGTAGGTTAGCGTTTTTGGCTTCTACTTTGTTCCAACCATAGCTCGCTGCCAGTTCTTCAATAGTCTTCGCCGAGCCGCGTAGTGAACGATGAATCGAAACATCACCAAGGGTTTTGATTTTACCTTTGAATGCTACAGTTGATACAAACAACCAATCCCATCCGAGAGTGTGTTGACATGGTATCGAAGCGACTTGGTGACGATGCATCAATCCATAAATTGCGCCGTTTTCATCTAGTTCTATAAAGTAGTTTTTGACTCTTTCGGCTCCGCTATCTTGCGGCAAGTTCAGATGTTTTTCCTGAAATGCCAGTTCTCCAGCTTCGTAATACTTCGCCACGCCGCAAGTTAGAATGTAATCGGTGTGCGCCAACAGAAACTTCAAACACCGCGACACATAAGCGTCATCCAGCCAATCATCGTCCGCCAACCACATAAAATAATCGCCCTGCGCTTCCGATAAGACCCTCTGAAAGTTCGGCGTCGAATTTATATTGACGGCTTGTCTGATGTATCTGATGCGCGCGTCTTGACGTTGATACTCTTCGCAAATTTGTCGGGTTGCGTCAGTCGAAGCGTTGTCGGAAATTATCAATTCGATGTTCGCATAATCCTGTCGCAAGGCACTCTCAATCGCGCGCCTTATACTCGCGGCGCGGTTGTAAGTCGGAAGCCCTATGCTGACTAACGGACTACTGTTCATCCTCTTGTTTGTAATCACTACAAATCGAAAATCTCGTCGCCCTAAACACTTACAACGATAACTGTGTACGCCACCACGCGATCGTGCTTCTCAAGCCTTGTTCGAGTTCATACTCCGGTTGCCAATCGGTCGCGCTCATTAAACGTCGTGCGTCGGCTCGCAACATCGGCGGTTCGTTCGCGGGTGCGGGCAACGCGCCTAATCTCACTAAGTCGCGTCGCCCGATGTCATCCGCGATAAGATAAACTACATCTTTAAGTTTAACCGTCTGACCCGTACCGATGTCGAAAGCACCCGTCGCATCCGTATCAAGCAACGATACGAACGCGCGGGCGACATCGTTGACATGAAGAAAATCGCGCTGTTGTTCGCCGTGTGAACACTTCGCACGCTGACCCCGAAGCAGTGAACAAATAACGGAAGCGACAAACCTTTCCCGTCGTTCGCCCGCCCCGTAAAGAAAAAACACTCGTCCCCACGCCGCACTCAAATTAGAAATTTCAGCGAACGATTCGAGCAACATGCGCCAAGCGTGTTTGCATGTTCCGTACACCGTTGACGGGACTAGGGGCGTTTCGCCGTCGGCGCAACATTCCGATTGTGTCCAATCATACTCAGCACAAGTACCCGCCGCGACGATGCGCTCGCCACCATGTTGGGCAAAGACTTGCGCCAACCTTAAACTCGCTTCGACCCAGCGAAAATTTTCCGGCGCAGACCAATACTTTCCCGGCTCGGCGTACCAACCTAGATGCAGCAAGTGTGTCGGTCGAATCTGCTCTATCAAATACGCGGCGACTTCCGCTTCAATCAAATCGGCTTGATGCCAATGCGCGCGACTTGATGTGTGAACTTCAAGCGCGACGGTTGAGCGCGAAACGGCGTGGACTTCGTATCCTCGTGCCGACAATTGCGGCAGTGCGTAGCGTCCGATGAAGCCGCTCGCTCCGGTCACTAAAACTTTTTTCACGATGGCGAAAACAATTGATTCTTAACGCTCAATTCTAAACCTAAAATCCGTACTCGCCGACTTCGCGTTCATTGAAATCGGCGTAAGTTCGGTCTTTGTCGGAAACGATTTTTTCTTCAATCATCCACTCGACGTTAAACGCCGCATCATCCGACCGCACGCCGCGCGCATATTCGGGAGCGTAGAACTCCGACATTTGATAAAAGACTTCCGTGTTATCCGTAAGGGTTTGGAAGCCATGCGCGAAGCCTTCGGGGATATAGAGTTGCGCGCGATTGCCGGCGGTCAATTCAAAAGCCGCCCATTGTTTGAATGTCCTTGATGCGGAACGTAAATCAACGATGACATCGTAAATCGCCCCCATCGTACAGCGCACAAGTTTCGTTTCGGCACGCGGTTTAATTTGAAAGTGCATTCCGCGTAAAGTTCCGCGTCGTAGGTTAAACGACGTGTTGCATTGCACGAGTCGCGCATCAAGTCCGCGTCCGGCAAATTCATCTACGCTCCACGTTCGGGCGAAGAAACCGCGTTCGTCCACGAGTCGTTCGGGTTCGACGATGAATGCCCCCGCAAGTTTTGTTTCACGAAAAATCACGATTCACCGTTAAACCCGAAGCAACCTCAAATGACGATTCATGGTCGCCCGTCAGCTTGCGAAACGATACGCATTTCGGGAATCGGGATGATGAAGCTTCCGCCGCGCGCGATGTATTCGCTTTGTTGCGCGAGGATTTCATCGGCGAAGTTCCACGTCAGAAGCAAAACATAATCGGGGCGGTCGGTTGAGAGTTTTTCCGGGGCGTGAATCGGCAGATGCGTTCCCGGCGTGAAGCGTCCTTGCTTGACGGTGCTGCGGTCAACGACGAAATCGAGCGTATCGCTTCCGATGTTGAAAAAGTTGAGCAGCGTGCTGCCCTTCGCCGATGCGCCATAAACCGCGATGCGTTTATTTTCCGCTTTCAAATCCGCGAGCAACGTCAACAATTCGTCGCGTAATTTTTCAACCTTCAAAGCGAAACTGCGGTAAAACTCCGCGTTGTCAATTCCCCGTGTGTTTTCTTCACGCAGTAATTTTTTGACAGCATCGCTCCGGTTTTGATTTTTATTTTTCGCCGCGTAGATTCGCAGTGACCCGCCATGTATCTCAATTTGTTCCGCATCCACAATCAGCAATCCGTGCTGCTTAAAGAGACGGTCAAGCGCGGTCAAAGAAAAGTAACAAAGATGTTCATGATAAATCGTATCGAACTCGCATCGGTCAATCATCTCCCTGACATATGGAACTTCGATGACGGCTATCCCTTCATCCTTCAACAGCATCTCGAATCCGTTGACGACGCCGTTCAAATCCGCGACGTGAGCGAGAACATTGTTGGCGTGAATGCAATCGGCGCGTAAGCCCTGTTCCTGCAAACGCGCGGCTAATTCCCTGCCGAAAAAATCGGGTACGGTCGGGATGCCGCGTTCTTCAGCAAGGCGCGCGATGTTAGTCGCCGGTTCGATGCCGAGTACCGGCACGCCCGCCTCTTTGTAATTTTGCAACAAGTAGCCGTCGTTGCTGGCGACTTCTATCACGAGGCTCGTTTCGTTTAATTCGCGCTTAACGATTAAACGCTCCGTGACTTGCCTCGCATGTTCGAGCATTGTGTCGGAGAAGGACGACAAGTAGAAATACTCGCGGAACAACTCTTCCGGCGCGACGGTTTCCGTGATTTGCACCAGCGCGCAATCGTGACAGAAAGCTAAGTCGAGCGGATAGCGCGGTTCGGTTTCTTTCAACTGCGCTTCGGTCAACAAACGATTGGCAAGCGGCGTTTCGCCGAGCGAAAGCACGACTTCAAGGCGATTGCCGCCGCAGGCGCGGCACGCCGTGATTGAAATCGAATCCTTCATCACAGAATCTTTTGCGGTTGAATCGTTTGGCATCTTCGGTGAATCGTTCATGCTTTGTCCGTCATCGTGTAGTTTGCCGTCAAAAATTCTCTGTACCAATTGACGGTGTGCTTGATGCCTTCTTCAAGCGTGAACAGCGGTTGCCAACCAAGCATCCGACGCGCTTTCTCCGCGCTTAAATACTGATGACGAATTTCATTCGTTGCTTCACTTCGCACGTCCGGCACAAGCTCCGAGTTCATCGCACGCAAAATCATCGCGGTCAACTCAAGCACCGTCACCTGAATCTCGTTCGAGAAATTAAAAGCCTGCCCGCGCAACTTGGGATTCGCGGCGAGTTGTTCGGCGAGCAGCATATAGACCGCCGCCCCGTCTTCGACGTAAAAATAATCGCGTATGTATTGTCCGTCCGAGCGAATCACGGGACGCTGTTCGCGCAGCACTGAGCGAATCGTTCCCGGCACGATGCGATTCCAATTAAGGTCGCCGCCACCGTAGAAATTGCCGCAGCGCGTTATCACAACGGGCAAATCATAACTCGCGGCATAAGTCTGCCCGATTAAATCCGAACAAGATTTGCTGACATCGTAAGGATGCTTGCCCTGCAATGGCGCGTCTTCACCGTAAGGCAATTTTTCATGGTCGCCGTATGCCTTGTCGGATGAAGCCAGCACAATCTGTTTAACGAGCGGGCTACGGCGACACGCTTCCAACAAAGCCCACGTTCCTTTGATGTTCGATTCAAACGTCGAAACCGGATTGCGATTGGCGATGCCGACGATGGTTTGCGCCGCGAGGTGAATCACGGTGTCCACCTCATGCTCGCCAAGCACGCGCTCTAACTCCGTTTGATCGCAAACATCGCCGCGCACGACTCTGACTTTATCTATCAATCGGGCGCACACGAATTCGCTTTGTGGAATCCAATCGCGCACGAGACACACCACGTCCGCGCCCGCTTCGATAAGGCGACGCACGAGCCAACCGCCGACGAGTCCGGTCGCGCCGGTGACGAACACGCTTCGGTCAAGCCAAAAATTATTCATTCCCAAACCTTCCACGGCGCGCGTTCTTCTTGCCACAGAGTTTCCAACAATCGCTTATCGCGCAATGTGTCCATACACTGCCAGAAACCTTCGTGGCGATAAGCCTTCAATTGTCCGTCCGCCGCGATTCGCTCTAATCCGTCAACTTCTAAATTGCTGTTGTCGTCTTCCAGATAATCGAAGACACCCGGCTCAAAAACCAAAAAGCCGCCGTTAATCCAGCCTTCGCCGATTTGCGGTTTCTCGGTGAATTCGGCGACCGTATCATTATCCGTTTCGTCGAACACCAGACCGCCGAAACGCGCGGGCGGTCGCACGGCAGTGACTGTCGCCAGTCGTCCGTGATTGCGGTGAAAGGCAAGGAGATTCCCCACGTCAACATCGCACACGCCGTCGCCGTAAGTCACCATGAAAGTATCTTCACGCAGACAATTCTCCAGCCGCTTGATGCGTCCGCCCGTGTTCGTATTTTGTCCGGTATCTTTCAGGTGAACAATCCAATCATCGCTATCGGGGTTATCGCTTTTGATGCCGCCGCCCGCGAGGTTAATCGTCATACTGCCTTGCAGAGCGTGGTAATCAAGAAAAAATCTTTTGGCGACTTCGCCCTTGTAACCGAGCGCGACGAAGAACTCTTTGAAGTTGTGCGCGGCGTAGTGCTTCATGATATGCCAAAGAATCGGATGCCCGCCGATTTCGACCATCGGCTTAGGTTTGAGGTCGGTTTCTTCGGCGAGTCGCGTACCCAAGCCGCCCGCGAGAATCACTGTTTTCACTTTATCGCTTGTCTCCAACATGCTGTCGCGCCTTTCGATTGACACCGGAAAATAATCCTCACGATTGTTGCGAATTGTTCCACGCATATAATTCCAGAAGGCGTTTGGTTTCAGTGTCGGCTTCATCGTAATTGCGCGTTTGATTGTCGGCGACAAGCAAGTTGCGCTGTTTGTCGCTTCTGAATGTTTTACTCTCACGCCATTGGTTCATGCTGTAAGCATCGCCGTCGCGTCCGATGACGAGAGTTTTAAGATTCATCGCTTCCACTTGCGCCGTCAAACTATTTACACCGCTCTCGAACTTGAGGCAATCCATTTTAGTTTTGAATTCGGAAGTCTTCAGCTTGAGCATTGTTTCGCGTCGGAGCATAAACGTGTTGGTGCGAAGGTGCGGATTCGGAAACGCCTTGAACCAAATTCCGGCTTGCCTTAGCTCATCCCGCCGTCGGTAGCGGGCGCGCAATGAGGCGGCGAAACTTCGCGGGTTGAGCAATGATTTTATCGGTGGTTTGTGAGTTAATTGATTCGTGTAATAACTTTCGTAACTACCCGTCGCTCCGACCAATCCGACATCAGCACGCGCAATCCACTTGTGCATCTTAGCCAACCACTCCATATCAAGGGGTTCGCTGTATGAATTAAGAAAGCAAACGTATTCACTGTCCGAACTTCGAGCCGCCGCGAAGTACGCCGGAATGTCCCAGATGGGTTGTTCTAAAATCAGCGGCGAGTAATTCAATTCGAGAGTGTGCGCGAAATCGTGATACTCATCCGTATCGCGGGGCGAGTCGAAACCGTTAAAAACAATCATCAAATCATGGTCGAGCGCGCCGTGATTTTTTTTATGTGAAACGACAAACCGCTTGAAATGCTTCATGCCGAGCGGCGACCAGACAAGATGAACAACGCAGGTTTCCTTCAAACAAGTTTCCGTTTTGGTTGATTTATAAAACGAATTTCCCGGTTATGGTTTAGACGGCAGCATGTTTGCGGTCAAACAAATTCGTAACCCTCGTTAGCCCTCTTTTCACCAAAGACCTAGCTTTGTTGTTCGCTAATGTTATAGCGATTTTTACAGCCCGTCTTTTTAACTTTGCGTCTGCCTGCGCAGACGTGTGATAAAGACTATTGTTGCGTTTATAATCAAAATCCTTCTGCAAAATTTGCGACGAGACGTGTATTTGCCACTTCCGCATTAAGTAATCATAAACCTGCTCGGATGTTACGGAAGGCACGCTTAGATTATTCATGATGTACCCTCGAACAAGGTACTCCTCTTCAATTGTTCTCATAGCTCGCTGTGTATTGTGTCTCACCGTTTGGTTATGGTAGCGATAGAAGTTATGGTGATTAGCGATAAAAGCGACTTGTGAACGCATAAGCATCTTTGCCCAAAGCAACCAATCGCCGTTTATCTTATAGGACTCGTCCGCCCCGCCGACGCTCTCGTATAAGCTTTTCCTAAACAGGACGGCACTGGCGTTGGGAATCGTATTTTTCACAAATAGAAAACGACGGCACTCATCCTTGCCGTCGTTAATGAAGTTCGTGTTCCAGCGTTCCTTGTCTAAATCGGAAGTATGCACGTTCATCGAATAAAGAAACCTGTCCTGTTCATCAACGGCTAATGATTGGCAATACGCTAACCCAACCTGTTCATCTTCATCGAGTATCTTGACCAACTCCTTGAGTAAATGTTCATCAGCATAATCATCCGATTCGGCAAACCAGATGTACTGCCCTGAAGCCTCCCTTACACCTTTGTTCCATTGTTTGAAAGTGCTGCCGCTGTTTTCGATGTTTAGTATCACTTTGGCACATTTGTCGTTTAGATACTTGTTCGCTACTTCGTTGCTGTGGTCTGTGGAGGCGTCATCGAGATAGATGATTTCAAAATCAGTGAAAGTTTGATTTAAGACGCTCTCGAATCTTCGCGCGAGAAAACGCGCATGATTGTAATTCGGAATGATTACGGAAACCTTTGGTTGCATCTTCAAGGAAGCTGAAGTTAATTCGACCGGGTGTTCGGTTGTCACCTGCCTAAGATTTTTTTCGGCAACCATGTAATGGCTTTCCCTATTCGGTAGGAATTTGAATTTACTATTGTTCGCTGGCAACGCTCCTCGATTTGTTTGATTTCGTTGTCTTTGATCTGCAACCCCTCAAAGAAACTCACGAGTTGTTGCGGCAGATGCACGTCCGATGCAATGCAAATGTTATAGATCGGTTCTTGCATGTTATCGAAGGATGAGATTTTGTAATGGTCGCCAGCGTACTCCGCAAAGCCGGCAGGGTCGTCTTCAGGAACTACCAACGAGCCGTACACTGTTCTCTGCGTCAAGAATTTAACATTTCTGAAGTGCTTTTTAATCAACCACCGGAATTCTTCCGCATACAATTCCTTAACGTGATAAGGATTAACGTAATTAGGTTTATCCGTATAGTTCAACTTGTCGGGCGATGAAACAATGAATGTTCCGTTTGGACGGAGAACCCTTTTGCATTCGGACATCATTTCCTCATGCTTGTCGTGATGTTCAATGGTTTCAAAACTGACCACGACATCAACGCTGTTTGCTTGCAAAGGAATATCGCTTGTCGAGCCTTGTATGTATCTCACATTGGCTTTCATGTATTTCATCTGCGCGTGAAGAACCGCTTCGCTCGAAACATCCACACCCACGACGCTCGTTGCCACGTCAGACAAAATGTGTGCGCCGTATCCTTCTCCCGATGCGATGTCAAGAACGTCTTTGCCGTCACATAGTCCTAGAGCCAATGCGTACCTGTGCAGATGCTCGATGGTACTTTGGTTATAGGTTTCCGTGACCAGCCGCTCTCCAGTATCCGGTAAATTCAGGGGTTCATTCTTGCTGTTCATTGAAGGTTTAGTTTTGCTGTGTCCTACTACCTTTTCCAAAATCGCATCCGACTCAACAAGAAATACAATCTTGCGCTGCGCTTTTGCAGCCTCATGCCAAACCTTTCAGGCGATACCAGACCAAATAGCAAAGGGCGTTTTTCCTTTGAATTGAGCCAGATATGGAATCGCTCGCCAAATGGCAGCAATTGATAGCTCCGGCGAAACAAGAAACTATAATCGGGAGCAAAATTACTATTTTCATGCACCAGTAGCAGGGTCGTGTCGAGTTCACCCGTACATGGTGTCTCTTCAATCGGAAGCATGGTCGCGCGCTGTGGAAGCGTGTTCGCGCACGCATATAAATCTTCAAGGTATCGCTTCCAACCATCTCCCATATGTGTCGCAACGACGCTGTTGCGCGTTCGTTCGCCGATTTGTTCTCTTCGCTCTTTGTTCTCAATAAGTTCCGCGATAGCACTTTGGAAATCCGGCACGCTATGCACGACGATGAGGTTATCTTCAAACGCCACGTCACTCGGATTGAACAGCGATGCTTCGCCCGAATATACATGATACTGCACCGTCGGCACTCCGTAACCGCCCGCATCAAGCACCGAAGTCATCGAATTGAATGGCAACGAATCGACTAAAATGTCTGCCGCTTGGTAGAAAAGCGATGGGTCATTTTGTGTCCCAACGGCTTTAAGCCTACCGCCGGTTTGCTCCTCGCCGCGTTGCCATTCTCCTTCCGGCGAAGGTCCGACCGCTAATAGCACCGCATTTTCGTATTTCTGCAATACGGGTAGTACCGCATCAACGTAACTTAGATTCTTACCCGCCTGAAACTTATAAGCACTGGCAACCGTCAGCAGCAAGACGGCTGACTCGTCCAATCCGAGTTGTACCTTCGCCTCCGCGCGAGAAAGATTTCTTTCGCGGCGCGACAGCGGAATCGGCAGCAACACGCACCGTTCCGGCTCAACTCCACGACGTTGCTGCGTTACGACAAGGCTATCACCAGTGCGGAATTGGGCAGTGATGTCGGCAACGCTGATGCCGACAAAAAAAATGTGGTCGGCGGCATTCATTAAAATGACAGGCAAATGAGGCGGTCGGTCGGCGAAGGCAAGCAGCGGCACAACATCATACGGATGAAGATGCAAAACAACGCAATCAAAATTTTCGGCTAATTTTTGTAGGGCGCGGGCGCGGGCGACAAGTCCACCCGGCTTTTCATCAAGGTGAAAGATTTTACCGTGAGCATTAGCAACCGCATTCTGTAAATCGTTTGGTACAGGCAACTCCCCTTGTCTAGTCAGTGTGACGGAATGCGCTCGTTGGTCATCCAACTCAATCCATCTCCACGCCAGACGTGTATGCCCGCCGACTTCATATGCTTCTGTTAGAACATGAAGGACGGAGCGCGGCAACAAAGCGGCGTCGGAGTTATTGCTTTTACTTACCGACTTCTTATGCCCTGACTTGCTATATGGCAAACAACGCTTGCCGATATTCATCAAGACACTCTCTAAACGCCCGCTTGCAAACAGACCCGGATGGCTGTGCCACGCATAGTCGGCAGCAAGTTGAGCATAGCCCGCTGCCGCTTCGTCACGGCGAGACGCAAAATAATTTTCAGCTTGCGCGACCAAACTCTCGAATGTATCGAAGTTTTCTCGTATTCGCTGTTGTGCGCCTATCCAATCGCTAGATTGCTGCATTTCTTAGAACGTGAATCATCTTTATCAATGTTGCGCTTAGCTGTAACGCGAGTCGAAAATTGGCGTTAATTACAGACAACGCCAAAAGCCGGTAGATGTTCGATAACTGCTTCGATTTGCACGCCGGACATGTGCGGCGACAATGGCAGACTCAATACTTCATGTGCCATTGTTTCACTAAGCGGAAAGTCACCCGCCGTGTACCCAAATTCACTATAAGCCGATGAAAGATGCGGCGGCACGGGATAGTGAATCAGCGTTTCCACATCGTTATCTTTTAGAAATTGTTGCAAGCCGTCTCTGTCCGGGTAGCGGACGACGAACAGATGCCACGCCGGTTCGCTTTCTTCGACGACACGGGGAAGCTGTAACATAGGGTTGCCCGCTAATTTAGCGAGATAAATTTGCGTGACCGCTTTGCGTCGTGCGTTCCATTCGTCCAAATGCTCAAGTTTGACGCGCAAGAATGCCGCCTGCATCGGGTCAAGGCGCGAATTGAAACCCTTGACTTCGTTGTGATACTTGACGCGCGAACCGTAGTTACGCAGAACGCGCAACCTGTCCGCTAAGTCATCATCATCAGTTGTGATTGCGCCCGCGTCGCCGAACGCGCCCAAGTTTTTGCCCGGATAAAAACTGAATCCGGCGGCATCGCCGAGACTTCCCGCGCGTTTTCCTCCGTAACGCGCTCCGTGCGCTTGCGCCGCGTCTTCGATAACTTTCAAATTATGTCGGCGGGCGATTTCGTTTATCCGGTTCATTTCGGCGGGCTGCCCGTAAAGATGAACCGGCATAATCGCTTTCGTGCGCGGTGTGATGGCGGCTTCGATTTTCGTCGAATCGAGATTGTATGTTCGCGCGTCAGGCTCAACCGGAACGGGCGTCGCTCCGGCGTAAGAGACGGCAAGCCAAGTGGCGATATAAGTATTTGCCGGAACAATGACTTCATCCCCCGTCCCGATGCCGTAACCTTTTAAGATTAAATGCAAGGCGTCTAAACCATTGGCGACACCGATGCAATGCTTCACTTCGCAATAAGCCGCGAACTCGCTTTCAAACGCTTCGACTTCCGCCCCTAAAATGTACCAACCGGATTCCAGCACGCGCCGCGCCGCCGCGTCCAGTTCATCTTTCAATTCCAGATAAGCGGCTTTCAAATCAAGAAACGGAACTATCACTTTTGCCCTTCCCGCACGGCGCGCAAAAATTCGGGATAGTCGCGGAAGTAATCGGATTCGTCATAGCAATCCGACGCCAGCACCATACACACCGAACCGCCGGAAAAATTATCTATGTCACGCCATATCATCGGACATAGATAAAGCCCCTGATACGAACGATTGAGATGAAACCTTTTCTTCTGAAACCCGTCATCAATCACAATATCGAAACTGCCCGACATCGCAACCACAAGCTGATGCAGTTGTTTGTGTCCGTGTCCGGCACGCGATGCACCGCCCGGCACATCGTAGAGGTAATAAACTCTTTTGAAATCAAACGGAATGTGTCGGCTGCCTTCGATAAACGTCAAATTACCGCGCGGGTCGGCGATGACGGGCAAATCAATCAACTTGCATTGTTCAATTACCGTGTTCATTTTCAAGCCGATTTCAGGCGACGGCGATTTCGTAGGTGTCATAAACAGTCGCTCTGCCGCCCCAACTTTCTTTGAAATCAACTAACCCGACATTCAAATAACGTCCTTGTTGTTCGGTTGAAATGCCGAAATCGAAATACCTTTTCCCGGCGTATTGCGAAGCGATTAAAAACTGCAAAACCGCGTCGAGCGCAAATGCCTTTTTCCCCTGTTCGGTCGAAGTCATATATTGCGCGTGCGCCACCGTCGCGTTTTCGTAAATGACAACTCCCGCCAGCATTTCTTCGTCGAGATACGCCGCGAATAATTTAATATTGTCGGGGAAATGATTTGCCAGCGTTTCGATTTCCGCCGCCGTGTGAACCGGAACGACGTTGAATTTCGCCGCCAAAAGTTCCGCTTCGAGCCGCATAAATGTCGCGTAATCGCCGCTTTCACGGATTTCAAGTTTGCTTTTGCGACTTTGCGCCGTCGCCCATTTGCGCCCTTTTGAAAACGGCAAACGCTCTGTCAAGTAAATCGTCGTCGAAACTTCGCGCCGCACGAGTTGCGCGTGCGAGCGATACAAAGCGTATAAATCCTCTTCCGCCGGTTGCGAATGGTAAATGTGCGGCACGGCTTTATAAACGATTCGGCTTAACCCGTGGTCACGCGCAAACGCGATTAAACTTTCAAAGATGCCGAGCATCGTCGGCGTTTTCATCTTGCTGCCTGAAACAATCCCGCCAAACGTCAAACCGCCGTGCGAAATAAGTGCATCGTCTTTTAGATTCGTGGGCATCACGGCAATCAATTTCCCTTCCGCGTCACGAAACATCAGCGAAGAATCCGCGAAACGGTCGGCGTGATATTCCATGTAATCGCGGTGAAAGAGAAACGTGCCGTTTTTTGCCGAACCGATAAAATCATTCCACGCATCTTTGTGTGCAGTTTCATAACGGCAAACAGCAATCATAATCAATCAACGATAATGTATGAACGATCCGGCAAGAAATCCGAGCGCACGATTTTATATCTGTCTAAACCGAAAACTTCTTTGAGGGCGACGGTTTCGCCCGGAAATTCGACGCAGTTGAGTTCGTCAAGTGCCAGCACGCTGCCGCGTGTTAAGTGCGGGCGAATCGCTTCCAAGCATTTTTTAGTCGGTTCGTATAATTGCATATCGAAATAAGCGAGGGCGATGATTGTTTCGGGATGCTGTTGCAGATATTGGGTAATCGTCTCGGTGGCGTCTCCTTTGACGAGTTCATATTTTTTGAGATGCGCCATCGTGTTTTCGCCTTGATGATAATCGAGCAGCCGATGCAGGTAATCAAGGTAATCGCCCGTTACCGAATAAGCACCGTCGGAAACTAAATCGGATGTGCCGTCTTTTTCGGAAATTGAAGCGTAACCCGCGAAAGTATCGAAACCTATCACGCGGCGCGTGTAGTTATAAGGCTCATAGACGGCACGCAGATTTTCAAAAAGCGCGATGTTTTGTCCCCACCACACGCCGAACTCCATCACCACGCCGGGAGTTTTAATTATCTTCTGGTAAAGCTCATTGATATAAAGAAACTTCGCCACCACCGAACTTCTCATAAACAGAGGAAGATTCGTTACCATCTGGTCGGTTGGTATCGGGCAATTTTTGAACAGTTCCAAGAGTTGTTGTCGGGCTTCTATCTGCTTTTCCGAACCTCTGGTTTGAATGCTGTGTGTTGAGTTATCGCTCATATTTATCTTGTTTTGAATTATTTTCATCTTAGAGAGTGTCTGAAAAGTCGTTTTTACGCCGAAGGCGTACCCAGAAGGTAGCCAGACGTGAAACGTCTGGAATACGCATCCCAATGGATTCCTGCGCTGGCGGCGCGGCAGACTCTTGCGCCCCTTCAGGGCGCGGATGTGTTGCTCTTTGTGACCAGACGTTTCACGTCTGGTTACCTTCTTGATGCCGCTTCGCGGCGCAGACTACGACTTTTCAGACACGCTCTTAGAAGTTACGCAGTTGGCAGAGACACACTCCACTATCGCGCGTGTTTCTGCCACTGCGTAAAATCATTTCGGCGCGCTTCACCAGTTTTCCAGCACTGCGTAGCCGAAACCCTGCTTGCCGTAATCATTGCCGTTGTAAAAAAGATACGTTTGATTTCTACCTATTATCACGCTCGGATACGATTGCATTTCGGAATCCCAACCAGATTCTGAAACGTCAATTCCGATTTCATCATCCTTGCGCGTCCAACTGTAACCGTCGGTGGACTCGGCAAGGGCAAGACGAAAACCTCTCGATTTTCGACACGCTCCATAAAACATCAAATACTTATTATCGTGTTTAATAACGTAAGGTCGTCCGACGCGGTGTTCGTCATCGTCTGCCATATCAACCGCAACTGTAAAATCATCGTTGAGCTTAATGCCGTCAGCGGATTCCGTATATCTGATATTGTATTTGGGCAGTTGCTTGCCGTTCTGCAACTCGAATTCCTGTCCGCCTCCATACCAAATGCGCCAAACATCGTTGTCGAACATTACAGAGTGAATCGCTCGGAAGAACAGTTCGCCATCGCGTCGGTCGCAAATCGGATGTTGCTGGTAGCGATTAAAAGTCTCGCCGTTGTCGTCGCTGATGGCAAGTCCGGTATAAGCCACGAATTTAACGTTTTGTCCGAGTTGATAACCAGCGTAATAAAGCCAGATTTTTCCATCGCGCTTGAGGACGACGCACGGTACGACACCGTTTTCATCAAAAGTTCCGGGCATTCCCAAATCAAGCGCGGGATTTTGCGAGACGCGCCGAACTTCGCTCGGATTGTCCGACTCAACATCAACGAACCCGACGCGGCTTCTACCTTCTTCATCGCGCATTCCGACATAAACTCGAATCGTATTTTCGTCAAATACAATCGGTGTTGGCTGTAACGCCGAATTGGTCGCCCAACTTAAATCGCCGTTAGGTCCATATATCAAGCCCTGCTTCTTCCACTTCATTCTGCGGTTTCCTCTTTGACTTTCATTACCACGAAGCTATCGACCTCGCCGGGTTTGCCCGGATTGCCCTTATAGACTTTGCGCGCTTCGGTGTGGCGAGTGATGACCGCGCCCATAGCGATGATGTTGTCCGGCGCGATTTTGACATCATTGGCGACCGAACTATTGACACCCATAAAAGTGTTCGCTCCGACTTCGCAATACCCGGAAACGACGACGTGCGATGAGATGAAAACATTGTCTTGAATCACGGTTTGATGCCCGATGTGATTGCCGCTCCACAACACCACGTTGTTGCCGATTTTCACCGCGTACTGTACGACGTTATTTTCAAAGATGAAACAATTCTCACCGATTTCGACGTTGCGCCAGACAAACGCGCGGCTGCTGATGTACGAAGTACAAGTGAAACCTTTTGCTTTCGTCGCTTGAAATAAACGAGTGCGAACGCGATTCAATTGAACGTAAGAAATGGCGACGAAGGCTTGATGCTCGCTTGGCGAATAATGCTTTTCCATTTCCTCGAACGCGACGACAGGCAAACCGAAAAACTCGTCACGTTTTTTGTACGCCGCTTCGACGGCAAACGCGACGACTTCATGCGGTGAATCGTGCGTAAAGTATTCGTAAGCGAGTTCGGCTGTTTCCCCGTCACCGACAATTACAATTTTCCCCATTCTTATTCTCCGTTGCTGATTAGCAAATGTTTTAACCGCTTTTTGTTAACGAGGTCGCCGGTGTCGCCACGTCTTTATCCGTTGATTGGAGTAACCGCGTGCGCCACGGCAAGCGCGGGCGAACCACGCCGTCCCATTGCGTGCCGCCCGCCTCTCGCATCGCTCCGGTGTCGAAGACATTAAATGAAACTACCTGCAAGGCACTGGCATGGACAACTACCGGACCGAGCGAGACGACATAAATGCTGATGTGGTGCTGTCCTTCATTGAGAAAGTTCGCGGGCAGCGTACAAACGGCGCGATACAGTCCGGCGGGATGTGCGTGTTCAAACCAATCATCGGGTAAGGAGTTTGACTTGGGTGTGTTCGCCGTACTTAATATGACTGTGCCGATGGCATCCAGAAGATAAATGTTGACGCACAAGTTTTTGTTATCAGGTAATAGATTCCAAAAGTCGACTTCGATTGATATTTCCCGGTCAATATCAACTTCGGGTGTCACCTCATCCCGCGACACAACGCGCACGGCGTGCAACCGGATTTTGTCATTGCCGGGCGCAAGATTTGCATCCGTCCATGCATGTTCACCGCCCGCTTCACTACCCGTTTTTAGATACTCGGTAACGACTTGCGTAGTCTCACCATTCTTTACTACTTGCCCGTTCGCTAACATTATAGCTTGCGTACACAACTGATTAACGGCTGTCATGTTATGACTGACAAACAGCACCGTGCGCCCGCCTTTAGCGACATCGCCCATCTTGCCTAAACACTTTTTTTGAAAGCTCGCATCACCGACTGCCAACACTTCATCAATAATTAAAATTTCCGGCTCTAAATGCGCGGCGACGGCAAATGCTAATCGTACATACATTCCGCTTGAATAACGCTTGACCGGAGTGTCGAGGAACTTTGAGATTTCGGCAAATTCAACAATCGCGTCGAAGTGGCGATTGATTTCGGTGCGACTCATGCCGAGAATCGCGCCGTTTAAGTAAACATTTTCTCTGCCTGTCAACTCCGGGTGAAAGCCTGTGCCGACTTCTAAAAGTGAACCGACTCTGCCGTAGAGTTTGATTTCACCGGAAGTCGGTTCGGTGATTTGGCTAAGAATTTTTAGCAGCGTGCTTTTACCCGCGCCATTGCGTCCGACGATGCCTACTATTTCGCCGCGATTGATGTCGAACGAAACATTCGTAAGTGCTTGGAAAATATCTTTCCGCGCACGCTCGAAAGGATGACGGAGACGATGCACTAAAGTTTCCGCAATCGTGCTGTGTCGCCCCGCTTCGGGAGCAATGTAATACGTCTTCGAGACGTCGCGCACTGAAACCGCAAGTTCACTAGATGACATCGGCAAACTTCCTCTCCATGCGCTTAAAAGCAAATGCTCCGCCGATAAACACGACGCCCACGACGATTATTGTTCCGAGCATATACTTCCATGAGACTTGACCCGTGCCGAGCAACGACCAACGGAAAGCCTCAATTAAATTAGCCATCGGATTAAGCAGATATAGCGGGCGCAAATGTTCGGGGACGGCGACCGTCGCATATGCGACAGGGCTGGCGTATAAAATCATTTGTGTCATTACCGGCAAGATGTGTAATACATCGCGGTAACTCACGGCGAGTGCCGCCGCAGTTAAACCGATTCCGAGTGCCAGTAGAGTAATCAACGACATCCAGAGTGGTAATAACAGAAGACCCATGCCGGGTGTGATTTGATAGAAAACCATTAAAACTATCATCACGACCGTGGCGACGATGAAATCAAGCAACGTCGAGAAGACACCTGACAAGGGCAGAATCAATCTAGGAAAATATACTTTTGAGATTAGCTGTGAATTGCCGGTTAGCGAAACGCTGGCGCGCGCCATCGTCGTGCTAAACAGATTCCATCCAAGTAATCCCGCGTAGGAGAAAACAAAGTAAGGTGTTCCGCCGCTCGGCAGTTCTGCGACCACTCCGAACACGAAAGCGAATATCCCGGCGGCTATCAAAGGTTGCAGCACGACCCACGCCACGCCGAGTGCGGTCTGACGATAGCGCAAGGTGACATCACGCCGGGCAAGCGTCACTAATAAATCCTTAAATCGCCATATCTGCCCAAGCTGAAGTGCTTGCCAGCCGGAGGTCGGCTTAATTACCAAGTACGGTTCTTTTTGCGTAAGCGACGCATCAGTATGATTTGCGGCATAAAGCGCGGTCGTGCTTCCTTCGTTTAACATCAAATTTTTCGTGGTGTCCTAATCTAAATAAATGTCCGAATTAAATAACATCTGCTATGACTTTTGTACCTCGAAATCATCGAGCCAGACGCGCCCAAAAATCGGACACGGAGCAGCGCACCCTTCGCGCCCAAGCGTCACGACGACGGCTTGCGTAGTACGTGACGTGGTGAAGTCAACGACGTAAGGTTTCCAGTCGGCTGTGCCGGAAGGCAAAGGCGGCGATTGGGCAAGCGTGAGAGCCGGTGTTGTCGCGTCGGTGACGGTAATCAGTGGCAAGCCGCCCGATACGACTTCTTGCGTGCGGGCGACGAACGATAAGCGATAGCGTGTTTCCGGTTCGACGATGAATATCTGCGATACATTATTGCCGCCGAAATCCCCGCCCCACCTGATAACGACACTGCGCTTACCTTCACTTTTGACACTCGAATCAATCGAAATTTGCGGTGAGGCATTACTGCCCGCGATGCGCCAACCAAATAACGTGGCACCGCGTTTTAATTCACTTTCAAATCCACCGTTATCAATTATCTCCATACCGTTTAACGTCATGCCTTGCCGCTTCAATGATAAATCACGGGCGAGCCGAAAGTTTTTTGTTTCAAAGAGGCGGGTCAAAAGCCCCTGCATCGAGATTTCAGAAACATTTCGTGCCTGTTCGTACAGGCTGAGGGCTTCAGTGGTGCTGCCCTGTGTGACGAGAAAATTTGCCAACGCGAGGCGCGCCTCATCGGTTTGCGGTTGAAGCAGTTCGACGGTTTTCGCGGCATCTTTACCCGATGACCGCCACCCCAGATTTATTATATAAGCAGCCAATGCCGGGTCGCTTGCCGCCGCGCGTCGCAGTTCTTCAAACGCCGCCGTTTGATTTCCTTCGCGCAGCAGGACATTGCCGAGTTGCCAGTGAGATTCGGCATAGTACGGAGCGTAAAGAACCGCCTGCTCAAAAGCATGACGCGCCGCAGTCGTATCACCCGACTTATCCCGCAACCTGCCGAGTGCCACCCACAAACCGAAATCTTCGGGACGTAAATTGACGGCTTGCTCGACGAACCGCATCGCGGCTTGTATATCATCACTCGCTTCGGCGGCTTGAGCGGCGACGATATACGCCCATGGATTGGCGGCATCATGTTCGATGGCTTTGGTGATTGCCGTCTGCAATGAAACGCCGTTTTCCGCCGAAACCGCGTTCAGATTATCTTGCAATTCCTGCACGGCATACTGTGAATAGGTGCGCGACAATCCGGTGCGCGCGCTGCTCCACACACCGAAACACAGAAGCGCAAAACAACATGCCGCGCCTATCGCAGACGTAATTCGCATTTTGCCTTGAAGATTGTCGGCGGCGTTTGAGTCCATATCGCTTGAAGTCAACTCGCGGCTCATGATTGAACACTCTCCGCTTCATCGCTAAATTGACCGCTACCTTTGACCTGAATAATCGCAATCACGATTAGCGCGATGAATACCGTCGCGTTGACCGTCGTATGCAAACCAAATTCAACGAGGCTATGCACTGCGACTCCGAGCATTCCGATAAGCGCGCCCCAACATGCTCCGCGCTGAAAAGAATCGGAAGCGCGAAAGTTTGAACGCGCACGCTTAACGAAGTACAGGACGAATGCCAGCATGAACAGAATCCCGACCACGCCGCCGCCCGCGAGAGATTCGAGGTAATCATTATGAGATTGCAGGACAATCGCGCTTCCGGCGGCATCGTGATAAGGCGTGATGGCGATAGAGTATGCTCCGAAGCCGCTTCCGAGAACCGGATGAGCTTTGATTAGTCGCCACGTTGAACGCCAGATGTCGGCACGGCTCGAACCGCTTCTATCAAGCTGAACCGCGACTTCAGTCCCATTGCCGGTGAAATCGCTTTGTACATTCCCCACCCGTTCCGTCAACTCCTCACCGCCGACCCATGCGACTCCGAACACGATGATACAGAGAAACGCCGTGATTAAAACTCCCCGCAAGGCATTCATCACCCACAGGTTTTGCCACCATTTCGCCTTTGATTCTCGCTCGTAGTTCTCGCCGCCGTCGAAGCTTTGACGCGGCTTCCGGCGTGACTTCTTTCTATGCTTCAAAGTGCTTAACCAGAGCGATAAGGCGCACAGAATTTGACAGAACATCGCCAGAATTCCGCCCCGTGAATTACATGCGATAAGCGCAATCCATAACGGGATGATGCTTGACAGGTAAATCAACAACCGCTCGCGCTGAATGTTAGTGACGATAATCCCAAGACCCAATCCGAAAGCCTGCTCCATCAAATACGCGAAATGATTGCGGTTGATAAATTGCGCGTAAGTTCCATCGCCATATCTCGCGGGCGGCACGAAAAAATACGCCTCATTAAATCCGGTTGTTTGCCGGAACAATCCGAACAATGCACTGGTGATGGCGGTTGCCAGAATCGTGAACACCAGCAATTGAAGCCGCCGCTTGGTCGTCGTATAGCGAATTAACAGCACGCCGAAAACAATCAGCGCGAGTAGCCGCCAGAAGAACCGTTTTGTTTCATAAACATCGGCACTTATCGTGACCGGCAAATCAATCAAACCGGCGGCATCATGGCTGCCCGTCGAAACGATTTGAAACAAACTGAACAGTCCGAGACCGAGCAACGGCACAAACACTTTATGTTCATCTTTGAACCATCTCCGACTGAAAAAACCTTCGACAATCCACAGCGTACCGAGAATAAAAACCGCGCACTCAAACGCGATTTGCCACACGATGCGCGTCGTTCCATATGGCACGGCGACGAGCGGAATCAACGCCAGAGTCGCAAAAAAAATAATGCCGTCGAGCGAGCCAACTCTAGTGCCGGGAAAAGCGGTTTCCCCTTCTTCCGCGTGGACTCTGCGCCGACGACGATGGCTTGCGGTTCTTGAGCGGTTGGATGTCATCGAGTCGTCGCGGATGCGGCGAAGGCTTGCATCGGTGAAGTTTGAACGCGATTCGCAGAATCCATAAATATCGCTTCAACGGCAAGCGACAACGCGGGCTGAAAAACATTGCACAGGCAGTTGATGTCAAGCGAGACAGCCTTGCTTCCGATGTGATGCTGCAACTTTATGTAACCCCATTCCGCGCGCTCCGTGACCAAAGGAATACTCAACGTCCATTG